>JBFWWW010000056.1:0-19943 GCA_050245975.1 Hyphomicrobiaceae bacterium | reverse complement strand
GGAGGCCGTCCGCGCCTGCGGGGCCTCGTTCCCGGCGGTGCTCATCATGGGCGTGCTGCCGCAGGTGCTGCCGCGCTTCATCGGCTTTTCGACCTATCAGCTCGACTCCAATCTCAGGAACTCGACGATGGTCGGCATCGTCGGCGGCGGCGGCATCGGCGCGACGCTGTTCACGGCCTACCAGCGGTTCGATTTCGACGTCGTGCTGGCCATCCTCATCGTCATCGTTGCCATGATCATGGTGGCGGAGGTCATCTCCACCTGGGTGCGGCGGGTGTTCCAATGAGCGTCGCCACCCGCCTCGACAGTGAGTGGACGCGTTTTTCCACCGCGCAGCGGCTGTCGCGGTTCGCGTTCTACATTCTCTCCATCGCCGCCCTCGTCGTCTCGCTCAGAACCATCGAGATCATTCCCGAGTTTCTCTATGACGCGCCCGAGCAGATGGCCGATCTGCTGCAGCGCATGTGGCCGCCCGACTGGACCTATCTGAAGCCGACGCTGACGGCGCTGGTCGAGACCATCCACATCGCCACGCTCGGGACCATCCTCGCCGTCGCCATGGCCGTTCCGGTGGGCCTGCTCGGGGCCCGCAACGTGGTGCCGAACCTGGCGCTCAACATGGTGGCGAAGCTCATCTTCGCCACCTCGCGGTCGGTCAACTCGCTGGTGTGGGCGCTGCTGTTCGTCTCGGTCTTCGGGCCCGGGCCGCTGGCAGGAACGCTGGCGATCGCCTTCCGCTCCATCGGTTTCACCGGCAAGCTGCTGGCCGAAGCGCTGGAGGAAGCCAACATGGGCTCGATCGAGGCGCTGGTCGCGGCCGGAGCGCCACGCTCGCCGATCCTGCTGCTCGGCTACTGGCCGCAGGTGAAGCCGTCGTTCTGGTCCATCGCGCTGTTCCGCTGGGACATCAACATCCGCGAGTCGGCGGTGCTGGGGCTTGTCGGCGCCGGCGGCATCGGCGTCGCGCTGGAGACGGCCATGAGCCTTCTCTACTGGGATCAGGTGGCGGTCGTGCTGCTCGCCATTCTCGCCGTCGTCGTGGTGGCCGAAATCGTCGTGACCTTCGCGCGCAAGCGGGTGATCTGAAGCCGGGCGCGGCCGTCAGCCTCGCGGCGCGACCGCATTGGTCAGGCTGTAGACCTGCCGGTAGCGCAGACGCGGAGCCGATCCGACCACGGGCGCGATGATGCTCTCGACGGCATCGAGGCCGGGATCGTCGAGAGCCTCGAAGACGGCCAGGGCGGCGAAGGATCTGTCGTCCTGCCGGATGGACTTTTCCCGCGTCTGGATCTGCGTGCCGCCGGCATCCACCTCGAGCAGGCGGACGGCGACGACACGGTCGCAGGCGAGGATGCGTGGCGTCAGCTCGCGCAGGCGCTGCAAATCATCAAGGGTGCAGGTGACGGGCAGCACGGCCGAGCCGCTGCCGTGCCCCTCCTCATGGGCGAACCGCCCGCCGCCGCGCACGAAGTTGCCCAGGATGGGCATGATGCGCTGCGACCAGGGCGTCGGCGCGTTGAGACGGGCGAGGTAATCCGGGCTCGCCATCACGGCGGCGTCCGCGAGGCGGTAGAGGATGAAGTAGCGGTGGAGCCCCTCGGCCTGCGCCCGGAAGAAGCGGACGCCGAGGAAGCCCGGCACCGACAGCCGTTCCGCCGCGTGCTCGCGCGTCAGCCAGTGCACGTAGTCGGTCTCGGTCGCGGCCGAAACATCGCTCCAGATGGCCAGGAAGCCGGTCCCGATCGTGGTCATCCAGACAGCCCTCCTTGACGCGCCTCCTTGGCGCGGACGCCGCAGAGCCTTACATTTTCGATGCCGTGCGGCCAGTCCGGTCGTAGCACCGTCTCCACGCATCGAACGGAAGCATCGCCCAGAATGTCCATGCAGCAGCGCATGCTTGCCGGCCTGATCGGCGCCAATATACAGAAATCCCTGGCGCCGGCGCTGTTCGAGGATGCCTGCGCCGCGGCAGGCATCCTCGCGCACTACCATCTCATGGACCTCGACACGCTGCCCGGTCGCAGCCTGTCCGACCTGCTTGCCGCCGCGAAAGCGGTCGGGTTCGCGGGCTTCAACGTCACGTATCCCTGCAAGCAGGCCGTGCTGGAGCTGCTCGACGGCGTATCGGAGGAGGCGCGCCAGATCGGCGCCGTCAATACGGTCGTCATCGATGGCACGGGCGCGACCTGCGGGTACAACACCGACCGCGTCGGCTTTTTTCGCGCCTTCGAAGAGGCTTTCGGGTGCGAGGCGGCGCGCGGCAAGACGGCGCTGCTGGTCGGCGCGGGAGGCGCGGGGCGCGCGGTGGCCTATGCGCTCTTCGACGCGGGTCTCGAAACGCTGCTGGTGCACGACATCGATATCGGCCAGGCACAGCGGCTCGTCGCCGATCTCGTCGCCGATCTCGGATCGGGCCGCGCTCGTGTCGTCACCGACCAGGCGGCGGCCCTTGCGCAGGCCGCAGGCGTCGTCAACGCGACGCCGGTCGGGATGCACCGC
This sequence comes from Hyphomicrobiaceae bacterium, assembly GCA_050245975.1. Lineage (GTDB taxonomy): Bacteria > Pseudomonadota > Alphaproteobacteria > Rhizobiales > Hyphomicrobiaceae > JBFWWW01. The sequence goes on along the minus strand of JBFWWW010000056.1, from coordinate 17,444 downwards.
ATTCCCGGCGACCCCGTCGCCGTCAGCGCCATAACGGCAAAGCACTGGGTCGCCGATGTCATCTATACGCCGCTGGAGACCGCGCTGGTGCTGGCGGCGCGGGCGAAGGGCGCGCGAGCGATGGGCGGCGCCGGCATGTGCGTTCATCAGGCCGCCGAAACGTTCCGGCTTTTCACGGGCCTTGCGCCGGACGTCGCGCGCATGCAGCGGGTCTTCGCGACCAAGGCCGTCGAGCGGGACGGGGGCTGAAAAAGCGAAAGGGCATCACGCGGTGCCGGCCCCCGGCGGGTCGCGCCCGCTGGCGCCGTCGTCCCGATTTTTCGGATTGTGCCGCCGCCGAGGGAACCATGGCGGCGGCTGTCTGTTCTCTTTCTGCTGGAGACATTGTGGCGGCGCGCCTTCCCCGGCGCCCCAGTTGGGAGATTATCGATGCGAAGTATTGCAATGCCGCTCGCTGCGGCGTTGCTCGGACTGTTTGCAGTTCCGGGCATAGCGGCTGCCGCCAATGCGGTAACCACGTCCGACGTCAACATGCGGGCCGGCCCGTCGACGAGCTTTCCCGCTGTCGAACTCGTCCCCGAGGATTCCGAAGTCACCGTCCATGGCTGCGTCGGCGACTACGAGTGGTGCGACGTGTCGTGGCAGGATGCGCGGGGCTGGATTTCCGCCGACTACCTCGATGCGTACAGCCAGCAGAGCTACGTGCCCTTCTACAGCTACGCCCCTGCGGCCTCCGTGCCGCTGATCGCGTTCGCGTTCGACGACTATTGGAACACGTACTACCGGCAACGGCCCTGGTATGGGCGCCGCGCACATTGGCGCGGGTACTGGCGCCACAATCGCCCGCGCATCGAAGCCCGGTGGCGCACCCTTCATCGTCGCCATGCCGAGCACCCCCGCGGGCCCGGCCGCCATCGCGCGCATGAGGGTCGGCCGGCAACCGGCCCCGTGACAGGTCCGCCGCCCGGCGCCAAGGGGCCTCACGGCCGGGGACCGGCTGCGAAGGGACCCGCTGCCAAGGGACCGGCTGTCAAGGGACCCGCTGCCAAGGGACCGGCGGCGAACGCCGGGCCGCGTGAGCGGCGCGTACAGACGCCGCACCGCGCACAGCGCCACATCGATCGCGCCCCGCGCAATGTGCAGCGGTCGCGGCCGCCTCACCGGGCGGTGCATCGCGCTCCGCACGCTCGGTCAATGGCAAGGCCGCCGCGCCACGCCGCGCCCCGTCGCGCAGCACCGCGGGCGCATGCTGCCCCGCGCCGTGCCGCGCCGGCCGCGCGTGCGGCCCCCAGGGCTGCGCCGAGAGCGGCACGTGGCGGCGGTGGCGGCAAGGCTGGACCGCGGCCTCCGCAATAAGTCCGCATCGGGCTTGAAATAACGTGCGATGACGTCACGGCCGGCCGCAGGGTCGGCCGTGATGTCGTCTGGGACCCGGTTAGCCCGCGTCTCCGGAGACGGGGTTGCTCAGCAGCCCGATGCCCGGGCATTCCACCTCAACCACGTCGCCCGGCACCAGCCATTTCGGAGGATCGAAGCGGCCGCCCGCGCCCGGCGGCGTGCCGGTCGCGATCAGGTCGCCCGGCTCCAGCGTCGTGAACGTCGAGACGTAGGCGATGATGCGCGCAAACGAAAACATCAGCGTGCCGGTATTGCCGCGCTGACGCTCCTCGCCGTTGACGCGCGTGACGAGCGTCAGGTCGTTGAGATCGCCTGCCGCATCCCGCGTGACGATCCACGGGCCCAGGCTGCCGGAGGCATCGAAGTTCTTGCCTTGCGTGACGTTGAACTTGCCGTGCCGCAGCCAGTCGCGCACCGAGCCTTCGTTCATCAGGGTGAGGCCGAAAATGTGCTCATGGGCCCGGGCTTCGGGAATGCGCCGCCCCGGCTTGCCGATCACCAGCACGATCTCGCCTTCGTAGTCGAACTGGAGGGACTCCCGCGGGCGCACGAGCGGCGCGCCGTGGCCGACGAACGAGCCGGGAAATCGTACGAAAAGGCTCGGGTAGGCGGGTGCGGTCGAGCCGTCGCGGTATTCGGCATTGCGCTCGGGGTAATTGACGCCGACGCAGATGATCTTCGCGCCATCCGCGATCGGAGGGGTCAGAGCGGCATCCGTGATGGCGCCGTTCGCGACGCCGGCGCTCGCATCGATGCCGTCTCCGGCCGCGATCAGGGCCCGCAGGTCCGGCACGGTGCGGCTGAGATCGCGCAGCGCGCCGTCCTCGGCGACGGTGCCGAACGCCGTGCGGCCCTTTCGCGTCCAGGTCGCGAGCTTCATCGGGCCGGCGCTCCCTCTCTGCCGCAATCCGGCAATCGTTAGCATGCGACGCGACCCTGTCGCAAACCGCGGCCGCGGCCAGATAATTGACAAAAGCAATTAATTGATTGACTATGGCACTATTGATGGAGGACGGTCGATGCAGCCATCCAGCGACGACATCGAGGCCGTACGGGCGTTCACGCGCTTCTACACGCGCCAGATCGGCCTGCTCGACGAGAGCCTGCTGAAAAGTGCGTTCTCGCTGAGCGAGAGCCGGGTGCTTTACGAGCTCGCCCATCGCGACGGGCTCACGGCATCGGGGCTCGCCCGCGACCTCGGCCTCGATCCCGGTTATTTGAGCCGCATGCTGACCAGGCTGGAGGAGCAAGGCCTGCTCGCCCGCACATCCTCTCCCGAGGATGCGCGCCAGAGCCTCCTGGCGCTGACGCCCGCGGGCAGGAAGGCGTTCGCGCCGCTGGACAAGGGATCGCGCCGGCAGGTTGCGGCGATGCTCGCGGGGCTCGCCGCCCCGGAGCAGGCGCGCCTCGTGGCGGCCATGCAGACGGTGCAGCGGCTGCTCGGCGGCGCGCCGGCGGAGCCGAAGGTCCCCTATATCCTGCGCGACCTGCAGCCGGGCGACATCGGCTGGGTCATCCGCCGCCACGGCATGCTCTACGCGCAGGAGTACGGCTGGGACGACACGTTCGAGGGTTTCGTCGCGGAGATCGCGGGGGAATTCGTGAAGAGCCGCGATGCGAAGCGCGAGCGCTGCTGGATCGCCGAGCGCGACGGCGAGATCGTGGGCAGCGTCTTTCTCATGCGCCAGTCCGACGCTGTCGCCAAGCTCAGACTGCTCTATGTCGAACCGGCCGCGCGCGGGCTCGGCATCGGCGCGCGGCTGACGGAGGAATGCATCCGCTTCGCCCGTGCCAAAGGCTACAAGACGCTGACGCTGTGGACGAACGACATCCTGGTCTCGGCACGGCGCATCTATCAGGCGGCCGGGTTCAAGCTCGTTAAGAGCGAGCGCCATCATTCCTTCGGCAAGGACCTCGTCGGCCAGAACTGGGACCTGATCCTTTGAGGATCAGGCGCCGGCCGCGGCGTCCGCAACCTTGGGCGGCTTGCCCCTGAGAACCAGCGCGACGTTCTCCGCGGTGAGCAGACTGGCGCGCAGCACCGCCTCCCTGGTGATGCCGGCGATGTGCGGCGTCAGGAAGAGGTTGGGCACGCCGACGAAGAGAGAGTTCGCGGGCAGCGGCTCGGCTTCCATGACGTCGAGATGGGCGCCGGCGAGGTGGCCCGAGCGCAAGGCGTCGGCCAGGGCCTTCTCGTTGATGATGCCGCCGCGGCCGGTGTTGATGACGTAACCGCCGCGCGGCATCAAAGCGAGCCGGCGCGCATCGAGGATATCGCGCGTCTCTGGTGTCAACGGCACGTGCACGCTTACGATGTCGCTCTCCTTCGCCATCTGATCCATATCGCCGGGGCGAACGCCGAGATCGGCCCAGGAGCGATGATCGCGCGCGACGAACGGGTCGTAGGCCGACACGCTCATGCCGAAGGCGCGGGCGCGGATCGCCACCTGCCGCGCGATGGCGCCGAAGCCGACGAGCCCGAGCCGCAGACCCTTGATGTCGCGGCCCTTGATCTCGGTGCGCGGCCATTTGCCGGCGAGAACGGCCGGCGTCGCACCATAGGCACCGCCGCGGAGGAGCACCGCGATCGCGCCCATGACGAACTCGGCCACCGTCTCGTCGTTGGTGTTGGTGGCGGGCAGAACGGGGATCTTGCGCGCCGCGCACGCCTTGAGCTCGATGTTGTCGAGCCCGACGCCGAGCCGGCCCACCACCGCCAGCTTCGGCGCGCCGGCGAGCAGCGCGGCGTTGACCTGCGTCTTGTTGCGCACGATCAGGCCGCGGCAGTCCTTGAGGCGCTCTTTCAGCTCGTCGGGCTTGTCGACGAGCTGCGGGTCGTAGTGAACGTCGAAGTCGGGGCGCAGGAACGCGACGCCATCCTCGTCCATGAATTCCGTGATGACGACGCGTTCCATGCGCTCCTCCCCCTCAATTCCGTTCGATGGTGTTTTTACGATCAGCTGCCCTGCAGGTCGTGCGCCTCGGGGAAGAACATGTCCTTCCAGCTCGAGGGCTTCTGCTTGATGGTGCCGATCTTGTAAAGGAACTCGGCAAACTTCATCGAGTTTTCAGGCGCCGCCGTGAAGCGGGTCTCGTCCTTGTTCATGATCTCTTCGATGAATGCCAGATCGAGGCGCGACTTGGTCTCATCCTTGTAGACCTTGGAGTAGGCCTTCTTGTCCGCGTTGATCTTGGTGATGGCCTCGCGCAGCGCGTCGTTGAAGGCCTTGAACACCTTCGGATTCTCGGCGCGGAATTTCGAGGTCGTCCAGACCAGGTTGAAGGTGTGCGGACCGCCCATCACGTCATAGGAGCTGAACACCCGCGTGATCTTCGGGTTCTTCAGCTCCTGATAGGAGAAGGGCGGCGCCGTCAGGTGCGCCGTGACCTCGGTCTGACCCGAGATCAGCGCGGCCGCGCCGTCGGGATGGGCCATGCCGACCGTCAGGCGATCGATCTTGTTCTGCTGGCCGGCGCCGAACACCTTCTCGGCCTCCATCTGCAGCAGCACGGCCTGGATCGACGAGCGCACGACGGGGAGCGCGATGCGGTCCTTGTCGGTGAAGTCCTTGATCGACTTCACGTTGGGATTGTTGGTGTTGAGGTACTGCGGCAGCGAGTTGATGGCCGCGATGCCCTTGACGTCGATGGAGCCCTTGGTGCGCTCCCAGATGGTGATGAGCGGGCCAAGGCCGCCGGAGGAGATCTCCAGGTTGCCGGCGATGAGAAGGCTGGCCTGCGTGGTGCCGCCGTCGACGACGAGCCAGTTTGCCTTGGCATCGATGCCGGCCGCCTTGGCATGCTTCTCGAAGAGCTGCTCATGCTCCATCACGATGAGCGGCAGGTAGCCGATGCCGAAGCCCTTGGCGATCCTGATCTCGCTCACTTCGGCGCGGGCCGGCGCGGCCGTCCCAATCGCTGCCAACGCGAGCAGCGCGAGTGCTGGCGCCCCGAGACGTCGGCGCAGTTCGTATCCCATTCCGTTTCCTCCTGTTATGCGCCGAAGCGCTCCCTTGATGCTCCAGGACCCGTCCGACGATCTCGCTTTCCGTCGTGCCGCCAGAAATGAGACATCGGTGTCCATTATTGTGTTGACATGAATGTCGCCATAAATTGAGATGGCGGTCAAGAAGACGTCAAAATCAGTTGGAGGAAGCGCGTGGGCCGGACCCGAAACGGCCGTAGTGCGGGCGAAATCGTTCAGGAACTCCGCGAGCGCATTTCCAGCCACGCCCTGCCGCCCGGGAGCAAGCTGCAGGAGGCCGATCTCGTCACCGAGTTCGGCGTCTCCCGGTCTTGCATCCGCGAGGTCCTGAGCGCGCTCGAGCAGCGCCGCCTGATCCGCCGCGAGCCGAACCGCGGCGCCGTCGTCATCCGACTAGCCGTCGACCGCGTCTACGAGCTCTACGAGCTGCGCGAGATGCTGGAAGGGCTTTGCGCCCGGCTCGCGGCCGAGAAGGCGCCGAGCAACTCCTGGGACGATCTCTACGAGCTGTTCCAGGGGCCGATGGCCCAGTGCGTCGAGACCACGAACGTCTTCGAATACATCCGAGGCCTCGAGGTCATGCGCTCGCGCATGATCGAGGCGGCGCACAACGACCTGCTGCGCGAGTCGCTCGACAGCATCCGCGACCAGACGCTGGTGATCATCCGGCGCATGACGGTGCTGCCGGGCCGCATGGCGATCGGCCTCCTCGAGCATCGCGCCGTGATCGACGCCCTGCGTGCCGGCGATCCGAACGAGGCGGAGCGCACCGCGCGTGCCAACATCCGCAGCGCCGTCGAATACATCAGGCGTTTCGAGGCCTTCGTTCTATGACCTCAGGGAGGACCCACATGCCCGCGGGCAGCGCTCAAGTGGCGGAGGTTGAAGCCCTTCGTCCCCCGACTGCAGCCGCCGAAACGGCCAAGCCCATACTGAGCGTGGACAGCGTCACGCTGCAGTACAAGACGCGCGAGCATCTCGTCACCGCCACCTACCAGGTGAGCTTCGACGTCTACAAGGCCGACCGCTTCGTGCTGCTCGGGCCGTCCGGCTGCGGCAAGTCCACCCTGCTCAAGGGTATCGCGGGCTTCATGAAGCCGGTGGCGGGCGATATCCGCCTCGACGGGCAGGTCGTGACGCGGCCCGGCCCCGACCGCATGATGGTCTTCCAGGAGTTCGACCAGCTCCTGCCGTGGAAGACGGTGCTCGAGAACGTCACCTTCCCGATGCGGGTATCGGGCAAATGGGGCCGGCGCGAAGCGCGCGAACGCGCCCGGGCCGCCATCGCCAAGGTCAATCTGACGAAGTTCTGCGACGCCTATCCGCACATGCTGTCGGGCGGCATGAAGCAGCGCGTCGCCATCGCCCGCGCCATGGCCATGGAGCCGAAGGTGCTGCTGATGGACGAGCCGTTCGCCGCGCTCGACGCGCTGACGCGCCGGAAGATGCAGGAGGAGCTGCTCGATCTCTGGAACGACGTGCGGTTCACGGTCCTGTTCGTCACGCACTCGATCGAGGAGGCGATCATCGTCGGCTCGCGCATTCTCGTGCTGTCGCCGCATCCGGGGCAGGTGCGCGCCGAGCTCAATTCGCACCAGTTCGGACACGCCGAGCAGGGCGGCACCGAGTTCCAGCGCCTGCATCACCAGATCCACGACATGCTGTTCTCGGAAGGCGTCGAGGAAGCTGCCAAGGCGGAGGCGAACCATGGCTGAGCCCGCGACACTTCGGTTGACGCCGCCGGTGCGGCCGGAATTCGTGATCGAGCGCCAGCGCGTCGGCGATATCGGCGATGTCGCCCGTCCGCTGTCGGTGTGGGAGCGCATCACCGACAACGCCGCCTTCCGGCGCACCATGATCCTCATCGTTCTCGGTATCGCCTGGGAGCTCTACGCGCGCTGGGTCAACAACCCGCTGATGATGCCGCCGCTGTCGGTGGTGCTCGCCTCGCTGTGGGACGAGGTCGTGAACGGCCCGCTCATCGACCGGACGTTGACCACGATCCGCGTGCTGCTGCTCGGCTACGGCGCGGGCATCCTGCTGTCGGCGGTGCTGACCACGTTCGCCGTATCGACGCGCATGGGCAACGATCTGCTGTCGACACTGACGGCGATGTTCAACCCGCTGCCGGCCATCGCGCTGCTGCCGCTGGCGCTGCTGTGGTTCGGGCTCGGCATCCCGAGCCTCGTGTTCGTGATCGTGCATTCGGTCGTGTGGGCCGTCTCGCTCAACACGCACATCGGCTTCATGTCGGTCTCCGACACGCAGCGCATGGCGGGCCAGAACTACGGCCTGCGCGGCATTTCCTATGTCACGCGCCTGCTCATTCCGGCGGCGTTCGCGTCGATCCTCGCCGGCCTCAAGATCGGCTGGGCCTTCGCGTGGCGCACGCTGATCGCCGCGGAGCTCGTGTTCGGCGTGTCGTCGCGCTCGGGCGGCCTCGGCTGGTACATCTTCGAGAACCGCAACCAGCTTCTCACCGCCAACGTGTTCGCGGGCCTGCTGATGGTCATCATCATCGGCCTGTTCGTCGAGAGCGTGGTCTTCCGCGCCATCGAGTCGCGGACCGTCCGCAAGTGGGGCATGCAGCGCTGACGGCGCCAATGGAGCGCAAAGGAGAGACCTCATGGCGCAGATGAATGGCGGCGCGGCCGTCGTCGAGGCCTTGCGCGCGGCCCGCGTGCGGCACGTGTTCGGCCTGCTGGGCTCCTCGACCATGGAGCTCTACGACGCGCTCTACGACGCCAAGGACATCACGTATATCGGCGTGCGCGACGAGCGCGCCGGCACGCACATGGCGGATGCCTACGCGCGCGTGTCGGGACGGCCCGGCGTGATCCTGGCGGGCCAGGCCGGTCCGGGCGTCACCAACCTGGTGACCGGGCTGGCGCAGGCGATGCATGCCTATTCGCCGGTCATCGCCATAGCCGGCGCGGTGTCGACCGATCATGTCGGCCGCGGCGCCTTCCAGGAGATCGACCAGCAGGCGCTGCTCGCCCCGGTCACGCGACGGACGATGTCGGTGCCGCGCGCGGACCGGCTGACGGAATACTTCAAGGAGGCGTTCCGCATCTCGCTCAACGAGCGGCGGGGCCCCGTCGTCCTCAATATTCCGCGCGACATGTTCGCCCAGCAGGTGGACGCCACGGCGCAGTCCGCGGCGGACTATCCGGTGTCGTTCTCCGGACTGATCAACCCTGCCGATGTGACCGCGGCCGCGCGGCTTGTCAGGAATGCGCGCGCGCCGGTGATTCTCGCCGGCGCGGGCGTGAAGCGCGACGGGGCCTGGCAGGCGGTCACGGCGTTCGCGGACGCGTTCGATATCCCGATCGCGCTCGCGGCAGGTCACGCCGACGCGGTTCCCAACGATCACCGCTGCTGCTTCGGGCAGGTGGGGCCGCGCGGCAACGCCGTCGCCAGCGAGACGACGCGCACGGCCGACGTGATCCTGGCGCTCGGCACGCGGCTGGCGTTCAACACGACGTTCTACACCTACAACGACATCGCGCGCGCGGCGCAGATGGTGCAGGTGGATCTCGAGCCCGATGCCATCGGGCGCTACTTCCCCGTTGCCATCGGATCGGTGGGCGACTGCGGTGCGTTCGCCGCCGCGCTGGGGCGCGAGCTGGCGGATTTCAAGGCGCCGACAGGCTGGAGCGACCGCCTCAAGTCGTTCGCGTCGGCGCGGGACGCGCTGTGGCGCGAGCGCGACGAGAAGGGGGCCGCGACCCGCACGCCCTTCGCCGCGGAGACGGTGTTCTGCGAGGTGCGCTCGGTGCTGCCGCGCAACGCGATCGTGACGCTCGACGCGGGCACCATGTGCCTGCAGGCGACCGACCAGCTGCGCTACATGACCGTCCCCGGCCTCATCACGCCGCTCGATTTCGGTCTCGTCGGCTTCTCCTATGCGGCCGGCCTCGGCGCCAAGGCCGCCGCGCCCGACAGGTCGGTGCTGTCGCTCATGGGCGACGGCGGCTTCGCCATGACGATGGCCGAGATCACGACGGCGGTGCAGAGCGGCCTGCCGACGGTCTGCCTCGTCCTCGACAACGGAAGCTGGGGCGCGGAGAAGGCCTACCAGCGCGACTTCTACAACGGCCGCTACATCGGCGCCGACATCATCAGCCCGGCCTACGACAAGGTGGCCGAGCTGTGCGGCGCCAAGGGGTATCGCGCCGACAAGCCCGGCGAGATCGCCGCCGCCCTGTCCGACGCCTTTGCGTCCGGCCGACCGGCCGTGATCCAGGCCAAGGTCGATCCCAATGCCATCGTCAGCTTCCGGCGCGATGCCTTCAAGCATCGCAGCGGCGGCTGACCGGCTGTCGTCAGAGCAAACGCGTAGAGGAAGAAGCGCATGAAGGAACCGGATTTCATAGTCCACCACAAGGGAGACACGCTCGGCGTCGTCGTCGTCGAGGGCGTCAAGGCCGGCCAGAAGCTGAGCGGCTGGGTGATGGACACGGATGAAACGATCGAGGTGAAGACGCTGGCCGACGTGCCGCTCGGGCACAAGGTGGCGCTGAGCGCGATCAAGAAGGACGGAACGGTCGTCAAGTACGGCAATCCCGTCGGACGCGCGACCGAGGACATCCCCGTCGGCGGCTACGTCCACTATCACAACATCAAGAGCAGGCGGTGGTGAGCATGGGTACGCAATCCTTTTTCGGCTATCGGCGCGAGAACGGCCGCGTCGGCATCCGCAACCTCGTCCTCATCCTGCCGGTCGATGACATTTCCAACACCTGCTGCGAAGGCGTCGCCAACAACGTCTTCGGCACGATGGCGCTGCCGCACGCCTACGGCCGCCTGCAGTACGGCGAGGACCTCGACCTGCACTTCCGCACCATCGTCGGCGCCGGCGCCAACCCCAACGTCGCCGCCGTCATCGTCATCGGCATCGAGCCGGGCTGGACCAAGAAGGTCGTCGACGGCATCGCCAAGACCGGCAAGCCGGTCGAAGGCTTCTCCATCGAGGGCCAGGGCGAGCTGGAGACCATCAAGCAGGCCTGCCGCAAGGCGCAGGAATTCGTGCAGTGGGCGACCGAGCTGCAGCGCGAAGAGGTGCCGATCAAGGATCTGTGGGTGGCGACGAAGTGCGGCGAAAGCGACACGACGTCGGGCCTCGGCTCCTGTCCGACGGTCGGCAACCTGATCGACCGGTTCGACCCGGAAGGCGTCACGTCCTGTTTCGGCGAGACGACGGAGATCACGGGCGGCGAGGAGCTGTGCGCGTCGCGCGCGGCAACGCCCGAGGTCGGCGCCAAGTTCATGAAGGTCTTCCAGGCCTACCAGGACGAGGTGACGCGCTTCAAGGTCGATGACCTGCTCGACAGCCAGCCGAGCCGCGGCAACAAGGCCGGCGGTCTCAGCACCATCGAGGAGAAGGCGTTCGGCAACCTGGAGAAGATCGGCAAGAAGACGAAATACATCGACGTGCTGGAGCCGGCGGGCTCGCCCACGAAGGGACCCGGCCTCTACTACATGGATACGTCGAGCGCCGCCGCCGAATGCCTGCCGCTGCAGGCGGCCGGCGGCTTCGTGCTGCATCTCTTCCCGACGGGGCAGGGCAACGTCGTCGGCAATCCGATCATGCCGGTGATCAAGCTCACGGCCAACCCGCACACGGCGCGCGTGATGGGCGAGCACATCGATCTCGATGTCTCGGGCCTGCTCAAGCGCCGCATGAACATCGAGCAGGCGGGACAGGCGCTGATCGACATGACGATCCGCGTCTGCAACGGCCGCTACACGGCGTCCGAGACGCTGCGGCACCGCGAATTCTCGATGACCAAGCTCTATCGCAGCGCATGACGCTCTTGCCCCGGGGGCGGGTCGCCCCCGGGGTCCGCAGAACCATCGATAAAAATGGGTGCAGCAAGGTCGCCCGCTTCAGGAGGAGGAAACGTTCATGGCACGAGTTACCCGCAGACTGGTTCTGGCGCTTGCCGCCGTTGCCGCAGCCGGCGTCGGTGCGCAGGTCGCCGTCGCGCAGCCAAGCGAAATCCGCTTCGCCAAGGGGTTCGGCATCCCCTACCTGCCCGTCATCATTCTCGAAGACCGGAAGCTGATCGAGAAGCACACCAAGGCGATGGGCCTCAGCGAGGCCAAGGGCGTCTTCATGCAGCTCGCCAGCGGCGCGGCCATGACGGAAGCCCTGCTCTCGGGCAACCTGGACTACGCCACGGGCGGCCCCGGTCCGCTGCTGACGGTGTGGGACCGCACCAAGGGCAGCATGAACATCAAGGGCATCGCGGCCATCAGCTCGATTCCCGTCTATCTCAACACCATCAATCCCGACGTGAAGACGCTGCGCGACTTCACCGAGAAGGATCGCATCGCCGTTCCGACGGTGCGCGTCTCGACCCAGGCCGTCACGCTGCAGATCGCGGCGGAAAAGGAATTCGGCAAGGGCAAGCACGACGTGCTCGACAAGTACACCGTGTCGATGGCGCCGCCCGACGCCCACAACGCCATGATGAGCAAGGGCACGGAGATCACGGCGAACTTCACGAGCCCGCCCTTCATGTACCTGCAGATCGAAAAAGGCGGCGCCCGGAAGGTCATCAGCTCCTATGACGTGATGAACGGGCCAACGAGCTTCATCCTGATGTGGACCACGGAAAAATTCCACGGCGCCAACCCGAAATACCATCAGGCGGTGCTGAACGCGCTCGAGGAGGCCAACGCCTACATCAAGAGCGACCCGAAGGGCGCGGCCGAGGCCTTCATCCGCAACCAGAAATCACCGCTCAAGCTCGACTTCGTCGAGGCGATGATCAAGAATCCGGAGAACATCTTCACCACCTCGCCGCAGAACCTGATGAAGTATGCCGACTTCATGCATCGCATCGGCTCCATCAAGAACCTGCCGGCGAAGTGGACGGACGTGTTCTTCCCGGAGATCGCAAGCAAACAGGGATCCTGAGCCATGGCAGCCAGCGACGACAATTCCAAAAAGACAATCTACCCCTACGACGGCCTCGTCGGCTGGCTGCAGAACGTCTTTGCCGCGTGCGGCGTCAAGCCGGATGCGGCACGGGTGGCCGCAGATACGCTTGTCCGCACCAATGCGCGCGGCGTCGATACGCACGGCGTCGCGCGCGTGCTGGTCTATGTCCAGAAGCTGCAGTCGGGCGAGATCAATGCCGCCGCCAAGCCGCGCATCGAGACCCGGCACGGCGTCATGCACTACTACGCCGACGGCGCGCTCGGGCAGTCGGCCGGCATCGAGGCGATCGATGCCGCGGTGGAGCAGGCCAGGTCCACCGCCAGCGTGACCATGATCGTGCACGAGATCGGCCACCTCGCCGCGCTCGGCATGTTCGTCCTGCGGGCGGCGGATGCCGGCATGCTGGCGTTCCTCACCCAGTCGACGCCGCCGGTGATGGCGCTGCCCGGCTCCCGCGGCGCAGCCATCGGCAACAACCCGCTGGCGTTCGCGAGCCCCGTCGCCGGCGGCCCGCCGCTGGTGTTCGACATGGCGGCGAGCGGCGTCGCGCGCGGCAACGTGCTGCTGGCCGCCCGCGCCAAGCGCGCGATCCCGGAAGGCTGGGCGATCGACGGCGAGGGCAATCCGACGACCGACGCGAATGCCGCGCTCGCCGGCGCGATGCTGCCGATGGCCGGACACAAGGGCATCGGCCTCGCCATGCTGTCAGAGTGCCTCGCCGGCAGCCTCAGCGGCGTCAAGCCGGCGTCCATGACCGGCGCGAAACCCGGCAGCGCGCCGGCGCGGGTCGGCGCCTATCTCTCCGTCATCAATCCCGAGCTGACGGCCGGGCGAGCCGCCTACGACGAGAACATCAAGGGCTGGATCGGTCACTACAAGTCGGTCAGCGGCGCCGCGGGACGCTACCCCGGGGAACGCGCCGCCGATCTCGAAAAGACCCGGCGCGCATCGGGCATCCCGCTGCCGCCGGAGACGGCCGCCGACCTCGTCAAGGTCGGCGAGATGTGCGGCGTGCCGTTCACGGTCGCGGGCAAACCGGCCTGAGGGGCGGACGCATCATGCAGGAGATCGCCTGCGACTACGTCGTGGTCGGTGCCGGCTCGGCCGGGTGCGCGCTCGCGTACCGCCTGGCGCAGAGCGGCCGGCACAAGGTCGTGCTCGTCGAGGCCGGCGGGCGCGACAGCTCGGTGTGGATCCACATGCCGCTCGGCATCGGCTACCTGCTGCAGAACGAGCGCTACATGTGGAAGTTCGAGACCGAGCCGGAGGCCGCGCTCGGCGGGCAGCGCATCTACTGGCCGCGCGGCAAAGTGATCGGCGGGTCGAGCGCCGTCAACGGCATGGTCTACGCGTGGGGCGAGGCGGCCGAGTACGACGCCTGGCGCGATGCCGGCAACGCCGGCTGGGGCTTCGACGACCTGCTGCCCTACTTCATGCGCATGGAAACCTATCCCTATCCCTCGCCCGCGCCGCGCGGGAAATCGGGGCCGGTGCGCATCACCAACCGCGGCCTGCGCGATCCCGATCCGCTGTCGGATGCGTTCCTCGCCGGGTGTATCGAGGCGGGCATTCCGGCAACAGAGGACTACAACGACGGCCGCGCCGACGGGGCCAGCTATCTGCAGCAGACGGCGTGGCGGGGCCGGCGCTGGACGACGGCCACCGCCTATCTGAAGCCGGCGCGGCGCCTGGCGAACTTCACGCTGCTCACCAATGCGCTCGCGACCCGCATCCTGTTCGAGGGGAAACGGGCGACCGGCGTCGAGTTCCGCAAGGATGGCGCGACGGGCCGTGTCCTGGCGCGCGGCGAGGTCGTGCTGTGCGCGGGCACCGTACAGTCGCCGCAGCTGCTGGAGGTCTCGGGCGTCGGGCGGCCGGAGGTGCTGGGCGCGTGCGGCGTCGACGTTCACCACGCGCTGGCGGGCGTGGGCGAGAACCTGCAGGATCACCTGCAGGTGCGGCTGACCTATCACTGCTCGCGGCCGCTGACGATCAACGACATCCTCAACAGCCGCTTCCATGCGGCGCGCGCCGGGCTGCGCTACCTGCTGTTGCGCAAGGGGCTGCTGGCCTCCACGTCGTCCTCCGTGCATGCGCTTGCCCGCACGCGTCCCGACCTGGCGCGCCCGGACGTCAAGCTGCAGATCGCCCACATCAGCGGCAAGGACCGCTACTCGCGCGCGCCGGGCACGGGCGTGGACGAGCATTCGGGCTTCGCGCTCGGCCTCTTCAAGCTGCACCCCAAGTCGCGCGGCAGCTGCCACATCACCTCGCCCGACACGGCGGTCGCGCCGGCGATGCGCGCCAACTACCTCGCCGATCCCGAGGACGGCGAGACGATCGTGCGCGGCATGGAGTTGATCCGCAGGATCGCCGAAGCGCCCTCGATGCGGCCGATGATCGTCGCCGAAAAGCGCCCCGGCCCGGCCGTGTCGGGCGCCGACGAGCTGCTGGCCTACGTCCGCCAGACCGGCCAGACGTCCTGGCACCCCATCAGCACCTGCCGCATGGGGAGCGACGAGGCCGCCGTCGTCGATGCGAAACTGCGCGTGCGCGGCATCGACCGCCTGCGTATCGCCGACTGCTCGATCATGCCGACCATGGCGTCGAGCAACACCAACGCCCCTGCCATCATGATCGGCGAGAAAGGTGCCGATCTGGTGCTCGCGGACGCATCTTCCCGATGAAACACCCGAGGTAAGCCATGCCAAGAGCCATCATTCTGCATGCGAGCGACAATGTCGCGACGCTCATCGATACCGGAAAGGCGTCCGAGACCGTCGAGGTCAACGGCAAGCGCCAGCTCAAGGTCGCGCTCAAGGGCGAGGTGCCGTTCGGGCACAAGTGCGCCGTGACGGACATCGCCAAGGGCACCGACATCCTCAAGTACGGACAGGTCATCGGCCGGGCGACACGCGCCATCGCCGCCGGCGAGCATGTCCACGTCCACAACGTCGAGGCGCTGCGCGCGCGCGGCGACATCGGAGGGAAGAACTGATGACAACGTTTCTCGGCTACGAGCGGACGGACGGCAGCGTCGGCATCCGCAACCATATCGCCGTCATCTCCGTGATGGACAACTGCAATCCCGTCACGCGGGCCATCGTCGATGCCGTCGACGGCACGCTGGCGGTGACGACCCTGTTCGTGCGCGGGCAGCTCGGCGAGGACCTGCAGATCACGCTGAACACGCTCGCGGGACTTGCGGTCAATCCCAACATCGCCGGCGTCGTGCTGATCGGCCTCGAGCCGGGCGTCACGACCGATCTCGCCAATCGCATCAAGCCGGCGGGCCGGCCGCTCGTCGCCTTCAACCTGCAGGAGGTCGGCGGCTCCATCGAGGCCATCGCCCGCGGCACGCGCGCGGCGGCGAAGATGGTGCGCGAGGCCTCGCGCCAGCGCCGGGTGGCGGCGCCGCTGTCGAAGCTGATGATCGGCGTGGAATGCGGCGGCTCCGATACGACGTCGGGTCTTGCGGCCAATCCCTCCATCGGCGTCGTCGCCGACCGCATGGTGGCGGCGGGCGCCAAGATCGTCATCTCCGAGACGTCCGAGTTCTTCGGCGCCGAGCATCTCTTCGCCGAGCGGGCCGCCACGCCCGCCGTCGGCCAGAAGTTCCTCAAGGAGGTGCGCGACTTCGAGAAGAACATCATGGAGCACGGGATCGACCTGCGCGGCTCGAACCCGACGCCCGACAACATGAAGGGCGGCCTGACGACGATCGAGGAAAAGGCGCTGGGTGCGATGGCGAAGGCCGGCACGTCGCCGCTGGTGGGCGTGCTGTCCTATTCCGAGAAGCCGACCAAGGCGGGGCTGCACTTCATGTCGACGCCGGCGCCGGCGGTGGAATCGCTGACCGGACTTGCGGCCGGCGGCTGCCAGATGTGCCTGTTCTCGACGGGCGTCGGCAACCCGATCGGCAGCATGGTCTCGACCACCATCAAGGTGACGGGCAACCGCAACACCGTCGATACGTTCTCCGACAACATCGATTTCGATGTCACGGCGATCCTGGAGAAGAACGAGCCGCTCGACAGCGCGGGCGGCCGCCTGTTCGACTACACCGTGTCGGTGGCGTCCGGCGAGCTGACCACGTCGGAGGTGCTCGACATGCGCGAGACCTGCATCAGCCGCTTCCAGCCGTCGATGTAGGCCCGTCGCTGTCGCGATGCGGTCTCGTTCCCGGCTCCGGGTCCCGGATATTTCGCTCACGCGAAATTCCGGGATGACACGGGGAGCGGTTCACGATCGATCCGGCCTGAGCCGGAAACCTGCTAGCCGACGAGGGCGCGGATCGCCGGCGTCAAAGGCCGCGCGGCCGCGTCGTAGCCATCCCAGGCCCTGCTGCGCGCCAGCAGGTCCGGGACGGTGGCGATGGTGTAGCGTCTGGGATCGAGGCCGTCGCGCACCTGGCTCCAGGTCAGGGGCATCGAGACGGTGGCGCCGGCCCGCGCGCGCGGCGACAGCGGCGCGACGGCGGTCGCCATGCGGTCGTTGCGCAGATAGTCGAGGAAGATGCGCCCCGTGCGCAGCTTCTTCGTCATCTTGACGAGGTATTTCGCCGGGCTGTCGGCCGCCATGGCCGTGCAGACGGTCTGCGCGAAGCTCTTGGCTTCGTCCCAGCCGATCCGCTCGTCGGGCTCCAGCGGCACGACCACGTGCAGACCCTTGCCGCCGGTGGTCTTGCAGAAGGTGACGAGCCCGAGCTTTTCCAGGCGCCGGCGGAGCTCCTTTGCCGCGGCGACCACGGCGTCGAAGGCGACATCGGGGCCGGGATCGAGATCGAAGACGAACCGGCCGGGGATGGCGGGATTGCCCGGCGCGCAGTTCCAGGGATGGAATTCCACGGCCGCGGTCTGCGCGAGCGCGATCAGCGCCTCGGCGCTGTCGATCTGGACATAGGGCTTGCGGTCGCCGGAGACCTTGGTGAGCGTCACGAGATCGGACTGGCCCGGCAGCGCGTGGCGCTGGAAGAACGTCTGCGCGTCGATGCCGTCGGGCGCACGCACGACCGAGCAGGGCCGGCCCTTGATGTGCGGCAGCATCCACCCCGCGACGGCTTCCAGGTAGCGCGCCAGGTCGATCTTGGTGACGGCCGCCGCCGCGCCGGCC
>JBFWWW010000055.1:0-19966 GCA_050245975.1 Hyphomicrobiaceae bacterium | reverse complement strand
TGTTGGCCCAGCGCCAGCCGTTGTAGCGCTTGCCGTTGGGCGTGCGGAACAGTTTTGCCCACGGGCTGTCGGGTCCGACGCTTTGCGGCAGAATGTGCTCGCAGGTCGCCTCGCCGGGCTCGACCCGCACCACCGCGCGGCCGAGAAGATCGTTGAGCTTCAGCAGCACCGCCATGCGATAGCGGTTCTTCTCGCCGAACTTGTCCTTGAGCAGGATGTTGCGGGCGGTCTCGGACTCGGATTTCGGCACGCGCAGGGCGGCTTCCCGCATCTCAGGCGAGTTCGACCGAAGGGCATGCACGACCCCGGCATAGGCGCGAACGGCGAGATTGGGATCCTTGCCGATGAGCATGTGGACGGCGACCATGCGATCCAATCGACGCAGGACATCCTCAAGCGCCGGCAAGTCGGCGCGCAGAACCTGCAGCGCGGTGATGGCCGGCGCGACCCACTCCTCGTGCGTCGCCCGCAGCAGGCTGACGAGATGGCCCTCGATCGCCTTCAGCCGCGCGCGATCGCGGAAGCGGACGGTGAAGAATGTCTCCGCCGTGCCACGTCCCGCCCGCAGCAGCCGCTCATAGGCCTGAGCGGTCGGCACCAGCCCCTGCTCGACGAATTCGGGCAGCGCGTCCGGCAGATCGAATGCCCGTTCGAGCACCGCTTCGATCACGATCGGCGGCTTGCGCTCCAGCTTGATCAGCAGCATGTGCTGGAACAGATCGCCGAACCTGTCCTTGCCGAGACGGCGCTCGCAGTCTTCCCATTGCAACGCCAGGCGCTGGCGAACGGCAACCGGTGCATCACCGATCAGCTCGGCCTTGAGCTTGTCGGTCACCGCAAGCTGCAGGCCGGTCTTGTAGGTGCTGGCATGAGCGAGCCGGACGTCATCGAGGCTTTCGGCGGAATGTACGGAAAGCTCGGCCGTGTCCTGGAGGACGGCGGCGACCCGCGCCCGGCCGGCGACGTTCTTGGCCTTCAGCCACGCGACGATACTGTCGCGGTTGTTGAGAATGTTGCGCTGGCTCTCCGACAACTCGGCAAAGGCTTCCGCGGCATCGGGGACGTCAAGCTCGCTGGCGGGGGTATCGGGCCCGAAGGTCCGGAGCGTCGCACCGGGCTCCTGCACCCAGCGGCGGAAGAACGCGACGTCGAGATCGCGCGGCACGAGCCGGTAGACAGCGCCGGCATCCCTTGCGTCCGGCGCGGCGATGACCTCGTTGAACATCTCGCGCTCTCTGCCTGCATCCGCGAGATCGCGCAGGGCCGCGTAGATCATGGTGGATGTCAGCAGGCGCTGGTGCCCGTCGGCGACCTGCGCCTCGCGGCCCGGGTCGGGCACACCGAAATACACGGCGCCGAGGTAGAGCCACGGCCGCTTGCGTGCCGCCGCGGTCGCGGTGATGGCATCGTCGATGGCTCTGGTCAGGCCTGCGACCTCATCCTGCCCCCAGCAGTAGGCGCGCTGGAAATCAGGGACCCGAAAGCGCGAAAACCGCCGGTGAAGATCGGTCAACGTCAGCGCTTCGCACCGCAATTGCGTCGACATTTGTTGCTGAGTTCCGGGAGGACGAGCGTCCGGCGTCGCAAATCAATCGAGCAGGCGCGGGGCTTCACGCCCGCCGCAGCCACCGTCCGGTGACACTATCGCCGGGGCCATTCCTCTCCTCGGAGCGCTCGGCATCACCCAGATTCCACAGTGACATCACGCGCGCGATCAAGTCGGCCTCCCGTGCCAAAATCTCGGCTGCCCGCCATTCCGACTTATCGCGCAGATAGCTGTTGAGCGCGATGCCGGCCGCATCGGCGGCAAAAAATATTTCCTTCTTGCGGGCGAGATCGTAGTTGCGAGCCCGATCATTGTGTGCCTTCGGGACCAGCACGAGGTTGCCGATCGAGCCCGTGCAGCGTTCGCGGTCCTGCGCATCCGGAAACCACTTGCGCCACTGGCTGGCCGGCGACGGTTTGCGCGGCAGGACATGCTCAACCGTGAGATCGGTGGTGGGGCCGTCAGGATCCCTGCCGGCGATCGCGTCGTTGAGGCGGAGCAACACGAGACGGCACGTCTGCGGGCTTCGCGCGTGCAGGTCGCGAAGATTGTAGAGCATCGACCGCTGTTCTTCGCGCGTGAAATTCAGCGGACTTGCAGGCCCGTCAAGCGCTTCGCCGGAACGGATCGCGGCCATAAGGCGGGCAAAGCGCTGCGACCGCTTGTCGAAGCCGAGGCCGAGCAATCTCATGCCATAGGCGAGGCGATCGAGGCGCTGCAAAAACCACTCGAGCTCGGCCGGCGTGCGGTTCGGCGCCAGCCACCACAGCATCGCCGGAGCAACCCATTCCCCGCCCGGAAGGCGGTTGAGGTAGGTCAGGTAGGCCGCGATGCGCGGCGACTGCGGGGTCCCGTCATGCCGCTCGCCGACGATGTCGGCGAAGGCCCGTGCCGCCGGCGTAAGGATCGTCTCCACGAACGCCTCCGCGCCCACCTCGGCGACGATGGCGCGGATCCCGGCGACGACGTGGTTGGGCGAACGCCCGTACATCGCCCGAATATGACTGAAGAGCGGCTCAAAGTTGTCGCCGAGAATCGCTTCCGCTTCGGTCCAGGCCTCGAGCAGGCGCGCGCGGGATGCGGGCGCCGCGGCCCCGAGCAGCTCGGCCTTTAGGATATCGTTGCGCGCCAACGGCTTGCCGGTCTCGTTCAGCACCATGAACATGCGGTGCGCGCGATCGACACCATATGTCACAACGGCGATGACGTGGCACTGGGTCCGAAGAAACCGGACAATCTGCCGGCACCGCTCAGGCTCAATCGCGCCCAGCACGGCGCGGAAGTGCTCGCGGACGGCCAGCATGCGCTCCTCGACCACCGACAGCGTCTCGCGGTCCGGCATCAATGCGGTGGCGCCCGGCGCCTGGACGAAATCGGCGAGGAACAACCCATCCGACGGTCGCATCGCGAGGCGTCGCCGACCGCCGCCGGCAGGGCCGATCCAATGCGCGGGCAGCTCCCCATCGCGCGCCCCCGCTGCCGCCAGCAGGTCGCGCAGAACGCAGATCATAATGGTCAGCGTGACGAGGCGCTGCAGACCGTCGACGACCTCGAACGTGCGCGCCGGGCCGGCCCAGGGCCAGCCGTCCGGTGCAACCGTCGTATCGCAATCGACAAAGAGCATGGTCCCGAGCAGGACCTCCCCGTCGCCGGGCGCCGCAATGGCAAGGTCGAGCGCGCGAAACGTTTCCTCGATCAGCCGGTCGGCGTGATCGGGGGTCCAGGAATAGGGGCGCTGATAGGCGGGAACGTCGATGAGGAAGGGATCCGAGAGGAGCGCATCGAGAGAGAGAGACCGCGCTGCGAACTGTTCCCGCATCTTGTCGTATTCTCCACGCCCACGACACTTCGCTAACAGGCTTCAGCGGCGGACTCAACCATGCGCCTGCAGCCGGGAGCCGATAACCTGCGCGTCCCTCGACCGCCGGCGGCGGATAGGCTAACGATCTCGTTCATGCATCACGCCGGAAGCCGTTCCGGCACGAACCTTGAGAAGAATCCCCCACCGATGCCGCTTAAGATTGGGAGCCCACAGCTCATCTACAAGATCGTCGGCGACGACGACTGGCGTCTGGCGCAGGAACGCGGCCGCTACGACGGCTCGCGCGACGATCTTCGCGATGGATTCATTCACTTTTCGAGTGCGGAGCAGGTCGCGGGCACGGCGGCAAAACATTTTCGAGCGCGTGCGGATTTGCTTCTGGTGGCCGTCCGCACCGACGCGGTGAACGCCGATCTGAAATGGGAACCCTCACGCAACGGCGAACTCTTTCCGCACCTCTATGCGCCGCTGAACCTCGACGCGGTGGCATGGACGACGCCATTGCCAGTCGGGCGCGACGGCGTGCATGTCCTGCCGGAGAGACTGGCATGATCCTGCGCTCCGCTTTCGGTTTCGCGCGGCCGCTTCTGCATGCGCTCGATCCCGAACAAGCCCATGAACTGACATTGAAAATGCTCGAGGCCGGGCTCTATCTGCGCGCCGGCGGCGGCGTCGATCCGAAGCTGGCCGTGCAGGTGGCGGGGCTCGACTTTCCCAATCCGCTCGGCATCGCCGCCGGATTCGACAAGGATGCGCGCGTCCCGGACGCGATGCTCGACATCGGCTTCGGCTTTGCGGAAATCGGCACGGTGACGCCGCGGCCGCAGGCCGGGAACCCGCAGCCGCGCATTTTCCGGCTTCCGAACGACGGTGCCATCATCAACCGTCTCGGCTTCAACAACGCCGGTCACGCCGCGGCATTGCAGCGCCTGCAGAGGCGCCGCGCGCGCGGGATCGTCGGCGTCAACATCGGCGCGAACAAGGACACGACCGATCGCGCCGCCGACTACGAGGCCGGCATCGCCACGTTCGCCGATGTCGCCAGCTATTTCACCGTCAACATCTCATCGCCCAACACGCCGGGGCTGCGCGACCTGCAGGCCCCCGAACTGCTGGACGAGCTGTTGCGGCGTGTGCTTGCCAAACGCGACGCCATGGCGGCGTCGGGAACGCCGCGACGGCCCGTCTTCGTCAAGCTCGCGCCCGATATTGCAGCCGACGACCTGCCGGCCATCGTCGAGCGCCTGATCGCGCGCAAGGTGGACGGGATCGCCATCTCCAACACGACCATCACGCGCGACGGCCTCTCGAACGGTCCGCGAAACCAGGAAGCGGGCGGGCTGTCGGGCCGCCCGCTCTTCGTGCGCTCCACGGCGCTGCTGGCGCGGGTGCATCTGCTGACGCACGGCGAGATGCCTCTCATCGGCATCGGCGGCATCGATTCGGGAGAGGCCGCCGTCGCGAAGGTCGAGGCCGGCGCGAGCCTGCTCCAGCTCTACACGGCGCTGGTCTACGAGGGGCCCGGGCTGATCGAGGACATCAAGGCCGCGCTGCTGCGCCGGCTGCGCGAGACGGGCGGCACGACGCTGCGCGACCTCACGGGCCGGAAGGCGGCGGAATGGGCCGGGCGCGCGGCCTGACCGACATCTTCAGGGCCGGTTTTCGTTCGAGCCGCGCAGGCCGCCGATCAGGCGGGCGATGAACCAGATGGGCACGACCACCACCGCGCCGAGCAGGAAATAGTGCAGCGCCTGCTCGACCACGCCAAAGCCCAAATCGCGGATACGCTGAATGAGCCGCTGAAGGTGATAGAGGATGTTGTCGGGCGAGATGCCCAGTGCGGAAAAGACGATGCCGACAACAACCGACAGCACGATCAGCCGCACGATGGTGCCGCCGACATTGCCGCGAAAGAAGTTGTCTCGATCCATGGGTCTGCTCCGCCATGTCCTGCTGCGCCGATGCTCCGGCGCGATGTCCGCCGGACTTAGCACACCTGCCGCGCCGGCACCAAGCGCGCGCGGGCGGAGACAGGAACCTGGCGCGCAACCGGACGGGGCAGATGCATGTCCCTGACGACCAGGCCGCGCACCCGCCGGCCGCCGGCCGGCACCTTGGACGGACACCCCCGACGGGGCACCGCAATCGCGTTGCCGGACCCGTTCCGGAGCTGGTTCGCGGCGCGCGACTGGTCGCCGCGCCCGCACCAGCTCGCCCTGATCGAGCAAAGCCGGCAGCGGCGGCCCACACTCCTCATCGCGCCCACGGGTGCCGGCAAGACGCTGGCCGGGTTCCTGCCGAGCCTCATCGAGCTCGCCGCCACGCCGGCGCGGGAGCGCCGCCAGCGGCTGCACACGCTTTACGTCTCGCCGCTCAAGGCGCTGGCCGCCGACGTGACGCGCAACCTGCTCACGCCGCTCGACGAGATGGCGCTGCCCCTGCGCATCGACGTGCGCAGCGGCGATACCTCCGCGGCGCGCAAACAGAAGCAGCGCACCCATCCGCCCGACATCCTGCTCACGACGCCCGAGCAGGTGGCGCTGCTGCTGTCGCATCCCGATGCCGCGTGGCTGTTCTCGGGCGTGAAGACCGTCATTCTCGACGAGCTGCACTCGCTCGCGGCGTCGAAGCGCGGCGACCTGCTCGCGCTCGATATCGCGCGGCTGCGCACGCTCGCACCCGGTCTTGTCACCGTCGGCCTCTCGGCAACGGTCGCGCGCCCGAGCGAGCTGCGCGCGTACCTGGCCGATCAGTCCGGCGGAGAGACGGTCTGCAACCTCGCCGATCTCGTCACCGCCCCGGGCGGTGTCGCGCCGGAGATCGGCATCGTCGAGGCGGACGCGGAGCTGCCATGGTCGGGGCACAGCGCCCGCTACGCCATGCCGGAAATCTACGACGCCATCCGGCGCCACCGGCTGACGCTCGTGTTCGTCAACACGCGCAGCCAGGCCGAGCTCGTTTTCCAGGAGCTCTGGCGCATCAACGACGACAGCCTGCCCATCGCGCTGCATCACGGCTCGCTGGATGCCGCGCGGCGGCGCAAGGTCGAGCAGGCGATGGCGGCCGGCACCCTCAAGGCGGTGGTCGCCACCTCGACGCTCGATCTCGGCATCGACTGGGGCGACGTCGATCTCGTCATCAACGTCGGCGCGCCGAAAGGCGCGAGCCGCCTGCTGCAGCGGGTCGGCCGCTCCAACCACAGGCTCGACGAGCCTTCGCGCGCGCTGCTGGTGCCGGCCAACCGCTTCGAGGTGCTGGAATGCCGCGCCGCGCTCGAGGCGGCAACGGCCGGCGCGCAGGATGCGGTGCAGTCGCGCACCGGCGCGCTCGACGTGCTGGCGCAGCACGTGTGGGGCGCCGCCTGCGCCGGCCCGTTCGATCCCAAGGCGCTGTTCGACGAGGTTCGCCGCGCATCGCCCTATGCCGGGCTGACGCGAACGGACTTCGACCGCGTCGTCGATTTCGTCTCGACCGGCGGCTACGCGCTGCGCGCCTATGAGCGCTACGCCCGCCTCAGGCCGACGCCCGACGGCCGCCTGCGACTGGCGCACCCGCGCCTGGCGCAGCAGTATAGGCTCAATGTCGGCACCATCGTCGAGAGCCCGATGATCCGCATCCGGCTGGTCGGCAAGGGGCGCCTGTCGCGACCGGGACAGGCGCGCGCGTTTGCCGGCGGCCGCGTGCTGGGCGAGATGGAAGAAGCATTCGTCGAGCAGCTCTCGCCCGGCGACACGTTCGTCTTTGCCGGTCACGTGCTGCGCTTCGAGGGCCTGCGGGAGATGGAGGCCTTCGTCTCGCGCAGCAGCGACAGCGACCCGATGATCCCCAGCTATGACGGCGGCAAGTTCCCGCTGTCGACCCACCTCGCCGAACGCGTGCGCGCCATGGTCGCCGACCAGGCAAGCTGGCCCCGGCTGCCGAACCCCGTTGCGGACTGGCTGCGGCTGCAGGCCGAACGATCGGTCGTCCCCGATCGCAGCGAGGTGCTGGTCGAGACCTTTCCCCGGTCGGGCCGGCATTTCCTCGTCGCCTATCCCTTCGAGGGGCGGCTCGCGCACCAGACGCTCGGCATGCTGCTGACGCGGCGGCTGCACCGGGCCGGATGCCATCCGCTCGGCTTCGTGGCGAGCGACTATGCCATCGCGGTGTGGGGCCTGGCGGATGAGATGCAGGCGTTCCTCGCACAGGATCACGCGCTGGACCACCTGTTCGACGAGGACATGCTGGGCGACGACCTCGAAGCCTGGCTGGCGGAATCGAGCCTGATGAAACGCACGTTCCGCCTCGCGGCCGTCATCGCCGGGCTGATCGAGCGCCGACATCCGGGCCGCGAGAAAAGCGGCCGGCAGGTGACCGTCTCCTCCGATCTCATCTATGACGTCCTGAGCCGGCACGAGCCGCAGCACGTGCTGCTGCAGGCGGCGCGCGCGGATGCGGCCACGGGCCTGCTGGATATCTCGCGGCTCGGCGACTTCCTGCGCCGAATCAGGGG
This sequence comes from Hyphomicrobiaceae bacterium, assembly GCA_050245975.1. Taxonomy (GTDB): domain Bacteria; phylum Pseudomonadota; class Alphaproteobacteria; order Rhizobiales; family Hyphomicrobiaceae; genus JBFWWW01. Next base: position 12,106 of record JBFWWW010000055.1, on the reverse strand, counting down.
TAGAATCCGGCACGTTTCTCTCGACCGCGTTTCGCCGCTGGCGGTTCCCGTACTGCTGGACATCGGCCAGGAGCGGGTCGGCGGAGGTGGCTCGGACGCGTTGCTGCGGGCGGCGGCGGAAGACCTGATCCGCGAAGCTCAGGCCGGAGGGTAAGGCATGCTGGAATTGAGACCGGAGCGGCTGCATCTGCTGGACGGCAACGCCCAGCCCGTTTCGATCTGCGGCAAGGCGTTCCTGGCCGATGCGTCGGGCGCGTTATTCTGGCCCGGCGAGCGCATGCTGATCGTCTCCGACCTGCACCTCGAGAAGGGCTCGGCGATGGCCGAGCGCGGCCAGTTCCTGCCGCCGTACGACACGCGCAACACCCTGATGCGCCTGGCGCAGGCCATCGACCGCTACGAGCCCGATTGCGTGCTGGCGCTCGGCGACAGCCTGCACGACGCCGGCGCCGGCGCGCGCATTACAAGCGAGGATCGGGAAATCCTGGCCATGATACAGGAGGACCGGACCTGGATCTGGGTCACCGGCAATCACGACGCCGCGTTCCCCGACGGCCTCGGCGGCACGGTTCGCGAGAGCTGCGAGATCGCCGGCATCAAGCTGCGGCATCTGCCGCGATCGGGCCGCACGACGCACGAGATCTGCGGCCACCTGCATCCGGCCGCCAAGGTTTCGCTTTACGGCCATACCGTCCGCCGCCCGTGCTTCATCAGCAACGGCCGGCGGCTGGTGCTGCCGGCGTTCGGCGCCTACACCGGCGGGCTCAATGTCCTGGACACGGCATTCGAGCCGCTGTTCGGCAACGACGGCTTCAATGTCTGGATGCTGGGGCAGGAAGGCCTCTACCCGGTCGCCACGCGTCTTCTGCGGACCGACTGACGCGCGCTCAGTGCGCCGGGCGCCGGAAGACGACCGATGCCAACAGCCCCGCGCCGACCGCGATCAGCACCGTGGTCAGGCCGTAAAAAAACGGAAAGCGGAACGCGAAGGCGTGCAGGTGGCGCTCGAGCCCCTGGCGCTCGAGATTGAGCCGGGCGGTGTACTGGCTGAGCAGCTTCTCGTCGCGGAACAGATAGACGCGCGTATCGAACGGTCCGACCGTCACGTTGGCCGGCAGCTCGATGGTGGAGCGGAACAGGCTGCGCCCGATGAAGGCGACGCCGTATTCCTCCTGGACGTAAAGGCCTTCCTTCTGCTTCAGCCGGATGACGGCCTCGCGGAACTGCTTCAGCTCTTCGGTGGACAGCCCTTCGGCCTTCTGGAACGCCGGCGTCATCCGGACATGCTCGACGCCGATCTTGTGCAGCTCCAGAAGCTCCTTTGGCGCGATCTCCTCCAGCGGGCGCGTCGAAGCGATGGCGTAGTAGCTCGGGACGCTGTCGAACGTGGCCGACGACGTGTTGAGCCAGAGGCCGGCGACATTGCTCTTGCGCCGCGCCACGACGCGCGACGGCGTGCCCTCGACAACGATGACGATGTCGTAGAGGCCCGATTCGGCGGTTTCCTGCTGGCTGTTGTCGACGGCGCCGAACACCACGATCTCGGTGCCGGTGAAGTTCGAGGTCACGGAAACGTTGCGGGTGGAGACGTCGGCCTGCACCGTCTCCGTGGTCGGCAGCTGCGGACCGGACCCAGCGGCCTGGGCCGTAACCGGGGGCGCGGCCGGCGTTCCGGCCGGTGTGGTGGCATTCGGCGGCTCGGGTTGCGGCGACCGGCGCAGGCGACGCTGCGCCTCGGCATCGCCGTAGCTGGCGGCCAGCAGGGCGATGCCGGCAACGATCAGCGCCAATCCCGACCACGCGCGTCGCGAGCGATGGAACCGCATCAGGCGCCTCCCGCCGGGGCGCCGATGGAAAAATGGTCGTCAGGCGGGGCCACGAGACCCCACGCCATGCGGAGCGCGACGGCAAGGACGAGGCTGGCAAGCAGGAAGCGAAGCTGCTCGCCCTTGAGCCGCTGTCCCGCGGCTGCGCCGAACTGCGCGCCGATGACGCCGCCGATCATCAGCAGCAGCGCCAGCGTCACATCGACGGCGAAGTTCTGCGAGGCATGCAGGATGGTCGTCGCGGCCGCCACGAAGACGATCTGGAACAGGCTGGTGCCGACGACGACGCTGGTGGGCACGCGCAGAAGATAGATCATGGCCGGCACCATGATGAAGCCGCCGCCCACGCCCATGATGGCCGCCAGCAGACCGACGAACGCGCCGATGAGAACGGGCGGCAGAGCGCTGATGTAGAGCTTCGAGCGGTGGAACCGCATCTTGAACGGCAGACCGTGAATCCAGTTGTGCTGACCGGGCCTGCGGCCGGACACGTGCGTGCCTGCCCGCATCTGGCGCATGGTGCTCAGGCTCTCCACCAGCATGAGCGCGCCGATGACGCCGAGGAACGTGACGTAGCAAAGCGCGATGAAGAAATCGAACTGCCCGACGCGCCGCAGGACGCGCACGAGCTGAACGCCGACGATCGAACCGACGATGCCGCCAACCAACAGCACGACGCCCATTTTGATATCGATGTTGTTGCGCCGGTACTGCGCCAATGCGCCGGACACGGATGACGCGACAATGTGCGCGGATTCCGTGCCGACCGCGATCGCGGAGGGTACGCCGGAAAAAATCAGCAGCGGCGTCATCAGGAAGCCGCCGCCGACACCGAACATGCCCGACAGAAAGCCCACCGCACCACCCATGCCGAGCAAGACCACCACGTTGGCGGACATCTCGGCAATGGGGAGATAGAAGTTCATCAGCACGCCCGCGGACCGACGCCGGCCAGCCGGCTTCCAGTGTCCGCGACCGGCGATCTCGAACACATCGCGCGGAAAAAACGCTGCGACGTGCCGGCGGGCGATCTTCAAACGCCCGGCAGTCCGGTGAAAACGATGCGAACCGAGTGGAAACTACGGCGACAGGCTTTCCATGCGGATAGGGACACCAAGTGACCGCGTTTTGCAAGTGGCGAAGCACGCTTCTGTCGCCACATTTGCGCGAGAATGCGCGGCGGGTTTCGCATAGCGAAACGGCGGCCTCAGTTGTCCTGCGCCTGGTCCTTGCCGCTGGCCTTCCAGGCTTCGCCCGCGGTCCGCGGATCATTGGCGATCAGGGGCGCGGATTCGGGATGCCAGGCGGCCACCGCCTTGTCGACAGCGGCGATGTCGGCGGCACCCAGTTTCGCCCGCACCTGATCGCGACGGCGCGTCGCTTCGGGGTCGCTGCCGCGGGCGGCAATCGAGAACCAGAAGTAGGCGTCCTTCACATTCTTCGGCAAGCCAAGACCGTTTTCCGTCAGGACTGCGAGATTGAACTGGCTGTCGCTGAGACCGCGTCGCGCCGCCTCGCCGAACCAGCGCGCGGCGGTCGCATAGTCCGGCGCGACGCCCTGGCGGCCGGCGGCGAGCACGGCAAGGTTGTGCATCGCCTTCACATTGCCCTGCTCGGCGGCCCTTCCATACCAGACGCGCGCCTTGCCCGGATCGGCCGTAACGCCAAGGCCGCGCTCGTAGAGCGTCGCGAGACGGTATTGCGCCTGGGCGAAGCCCTGCGCGGCGGAGCGCTGGTACCAGGCCTGCGCCTGCTTGAAGTCCTGAGGAACGCCCTTGCCTTCGGCGTAACGGGCCGCGATCTCGAACTCGGCGGACGGATCGCCCTTCGCGGCCGCAAGGCGCAGCGACAGCGGCCCGATCATTGCCGGCGGCAGGACCAGGCCCGCCTCGCCGGCATTCTCTTTCGGCTGAGCCGGCGCCGGTTGCTCGCGCGTCAGGCTGGCCGCAATGGCGCTGGTGCCGAGGTCGGCAACGGGGGCCGGGGCCTGCGCGCCGAGGCGCGATGAAACCGCCGCCATTCTCTGACGCTGGCGCAGGCGCTCGATCTCCGCCGCATTCGTGGTCGCGGACGGCGTCTCAACTTCGATACCTATGGGCGCATTGGGCGCCGGGACACCGTTGACGCGCACCGTGTGCGCGGAATTGGGCGGCGTGGCGAGGCTGAGGTCGTCCGTAACGGTCTCGGGCCGGGTCCTGGCGGGGGGTGGCGCGCCCGGCATGGCATTGGTCGGCGCCGTGCCGGACGGAACGCCCAAAGGCGGGGGAGCAACCTGGACTTTTTCGGCAGGCGCGACGGCCGCCGGCGCACGCGTCTCGTCCTTGAAGGCCGGCGCCGCTGCGTGCGGGCCCGCGGTTGCGACCGGCGCAGGCTGCGGCGAACGCGCGGTCAGGAAATCCACCAGCAGGAAGCCGAGGCCAACCAGAAGTCCGCAACAGGCGGCAACGAGCAGCCAGGGGCGAGGCCCCGAATTCGACGGCGGACTGAAACGGGCCACAACACGCTCTGCAACAGAGGCGCGCGGCTCCAGGCGCTCAGTCTCCGCCAGCGTTTCCTCGAATACGGCCTGCGCCACCGCCTGGGCCTTGAGCTTGGCGCGCATGGCGGACGCCTGGAACGCCTGCCGCACGTCGGATTCCAGCGCCTCAGGGGCGGGTGCGCCGCTTTTGAGAACAGGAGGCTCGTCACGCTCGGGATTGGCTGGCGTATCAGGCGCGACCGGCGTGGCGCGCCGCGGCGCGGCGGCCGACGCCGTCATGGCGCCGGTCGTCGAAGCGGTCATTGAGCCGGTCATGGACGCTATGATCGGAGAGGGCCCCGGCGCGGGTCCGGACACGGACGTGGGTGCGGCGGCCGGGGCGGTTGCGGGCGCGGGCTCGCCGGCGACCTTGTCGGCGAGCCGCTTCAGATCGCCGCGCATTTCCGCCAGCGCCGAGCCGGCGTGCTCCTCGCCGAGCCTGCGCTCGGAGATGTAGGCCTGAAGCAGGCGCTCCAGCGCCTGCAGGCGGGCGGGATCCTCGGCAGGCTCCGGGGCCCGCACGACCGCCTTCTCGGCGACCGCGGCCGCGATCGAGGCAATGTCGGTTTCGCTCAGGGGCGCCGGCGCGTGGGAATGCATGTCCCGCTGCGGGGCGTCGAGGCGCGCAAGGATGGCCTGCAGCTGCTGCTCCACGCCATCGAGACGGGCAAGCTGTGCGCGGGCCGCCTCGACATGGGCTCCAAGCTCGATGACGTGCGCCTCGACAAACCGCAGGCCCTCGACGTCGACGCGACGCGCCGACTGCGATACGGCGCTCTCGAATTTCTGCTCGATGCGTGCAAGCCGCTCGTCCAGTGCGGCAATGACGCCATCGGCCCGCTGCGCGGTGATCTCCTCGGTGATGCGCTCGATGACGCCGGCGAGCCGGGCGTCGAACCAGCGGCGGTCGTCCTCGGAGACCGCCGGCCGCGCGGGGCCGCCGGCGGGATGGCCGGAATCGTAGAGACGGGCGAGTGCCTCGGCCGATTCATGGTCCCAGTCGTGGGGATCATGGGGATGGGGATCGTGCGGGGCGACGGCGGAATGGCTTTGGCGCGGCCCGCCTCCATCCACCAGCGAAACGCGCTCGGCGAGGATGGCCAGGCCGTCCTCGATGCGCTCCATCGTCGCGCTGAGCTCAATGGGGAGCTCGGAGCGTGCCTGCTGTGCCTGATCGCTCAGCTGCTCGAGGCGCTCATGGACGTTCTTGAGAGCGTCGGCGTGGCGCTGATCGGCGTCCGCCATCTGACCGGCGATGAGATCGAGGATGTCGCGCAGATCCTCCACCATCCCGAGGGTGAGGTCAGCCTGGTCGGCCGTCTCCGGCTCGCCGGGCGACGCCCTCTGTGGCTCATAGTGATCCCTGACCGACATCCCGTTCCCCTCGGGGATCCTGCGCGGCGGGGAGTGGCAGTCAGGACCGGCCGCAACGGCCAGCCGATGTGCCCGCACCCACGACAGCGACAGGTCCTGACGCGGCACGACGCAGACCTTCGCCAGAAGGTCGCTGCCGGGTGTAAACTTTTGGTTAAGGACCCTTAAGAAGGGATTGACGCGCCTATTGACGGGCTTTCCGGAGCCCGCGCGTTGCAGTGGATCACATCACGCCATCGCTGGTGATTCGGCCACAGAGTGATCCTATATCGGAATGTAGCGAAAGACGAGCCAGGAGGGTTCGATGTTTCCTGTGAAGCAAAATCTCGCAATTTGCGCGCTGGCGTCCACGCTGCTGCTGGGCGCCGCGCCGCTGCCCGACGAGGGCGGCACCGGCCGCTTTACGATGACGCCGGCCGACAACGGCGTGCTCAAGCTCGACACGCAGACGGGCGCCATGTCCATGTGCAGCCGCAAGGGCGCGTCGTGGGCGTGCGAAGCCCTGCCGGACGATCGTCAGAAGCTGCAGACGGAGATCGACCGTCTGGCGGCCGAGAACCAGGACCTGAAAGCCACGGTGAAGCGCCTTGAAGATTCGGGCGTGACTCCGGGCGACGGCCTGGCCATGAAGCCGAACCGCCTGCCGAGCGAGGAGGACGTGGGCAAGGCGATGGACTACGTGCACGGACTGCTGCGCAAGTTCAAGGAGAAGCTGCGCGAGTTCAAGGACCTCGACGACGACGGAGGGACGAGGCTTTGACGCGCGGTGCGGGCAGCGAGACAGCGGGGCTCACGCAGCGCCAGACGCAGATCGAAATCCCGACGTCCGGTCCCGGCTTCACCGACATCACCCGGCGCATCGCGAGCTGGCTTAGCGACATCGATGCCGCGCAGGGCCTGCTGACGCTGTTCGTGCGCCACACGTCGGCATCGCTGACGATCCAGGAGAATGCCGATCCGGCGGTGCTGGAAGACCTGATGACGGCCTTCGACCGCTTCGCGCCGCGCAATGCCGGCTATCGGCACAGCTCCGAGGGGCCGGACGACATGCCCTCGCACATCAAGTCCATGATCACGTCGACCAGCCTGACGATCCCGGTCGCGAACGGCGAAGTGCTGCTCGGCACCTGGCAGGCGGTCTACCTGATCGAGCATCGCGACCGCCCGCGCTCGCGGACCCTGGTGCTGCACTATCAGGGCACGTGCGCCTGAGCAGGCTTGCTCAGGCAAACTTGCGCGTCGCGGCCACAAGCTCGTGCACGATGCCCGGCTCGTTCATGGCATGGCCGGCGTCCGGCACGATGCGCAGCTCCGCCTTCGGCCACGCGCGCGACAGGTCCCACGCGCTTTTCACCGGCGTCACCATATCGTAGCGGCCGTGCACGATGACGCCGGGAATGTCGCGGAGATTCTCCGCATCGATGAGAAGCTGGCCGTCGCGCTGGAAAAAGCCGCGGTTGACGAAGTAGTGGCACTCGATGCGTGCGAAAGCGATGGCATAGGCATCGGCCGCGAACAGCTTCAGCCGCTCCGGATCCTGCAACAGCGACAGCGTGCTGCCCTCCCAGATCGACCAGGCGCGGGCCGCGGCGATCTGCACGGCGCGGTCGGGATGGACGAGGCGCTTGTGATAGGCAGAAATGAGATCGCCGCGCTCGGCGACGGGAATGGGCTTGAGGAATTCCTCATAGGCCTCGGGGAAGACCCAGCCGCAGCCATCCTGATAGAACCACTCGAGCTCCGCCCGGCGCAGCAGGAAGATGCCGCGCAGCACCATGGCCGTGACACGGTCCGGATGCGTCTCGGCATAGGCGAGCGACAGCGTGGAGCCCCATGAGCCGCCGAACAGCTGCCAGCGCTCGATGCCCAGACGTTCCCGCAGCACCTCCATGTCCGACACCAGAGCCCAGGTGGTGTTGTCGTCGAGGCTGGCATGCGGTGTCGAACGGCCGCAGCCGCGCTGATCGAACAGGATGATGCGATAGCGATCGGGATCGTGATAGCGGCGCATGGTGGCATTGCAGCCGCCGCCGGGACCGCCATGCACGATCAGCACCGGCGCGCCGCGCGGGTTGCCGCACTCCTCGACGTAGATGTCGTGGCCAGAGCCAACGCTCAGCCGTTCGTGGCGGTACGGTTCGATGGGCGGATAGAGTCCGAACCGCTCGCGTCCGGGAATCAAGGCCTGATCCTTTGTTCTGTAGCCGCGCCCTTGCCGGGCTCCTCGCGCGATTAAAGGACGCGCGCAACCCCGGATGCAAGTTACAACGGCGACAGGATCGCGGGTGTCACGCGCGCGTCACGGGCGGCGGATGTTTTTGAGCCGCTCGATGCGCACCTCGCGGTCGTACAGCGTCTCGCCGCCCGGCACGCGCATGTCGCGCACCAGCTCCAGCACGTGCCGCGCGGGCGCGGGCGTCAGCAGGCTGGCAACCATCGTCACGGCGAAAGCGACCGGCATGCCGACGAACCCGGCGAGGGCGCTCGGCAGGTCGAGCGCACCTGTTTCGCACAGCAGGATGAAGAAGGCCGCCGATCCGAAGCCGGACGCCATGCCGACGAGCACGCCCCAGCCGTTCGCGCGCTTCCACAGCACGGAGAGGACGAGCGCCGGAAAGCCGACCGAAGCCGACAGCGCGACCGCCCACAGGAACACCTGCAGCGGATCGGCCGGAACCGCGACGGCCATCCACGCGACGACCAGCGCGATGCCCGCCGTGGCAAGCCGCGCCGTGCCGACGCGCGCGCGATCGTCCGCGCCGACGTCCGCCAGGCCGAGCAGCACATCCTCGGAGAGGATGGCGCCGAGCGTCGTGATGGCGGCAGAAATGGCCGCGAGACCGGCCGCCACGGCTCCCGCCAGCGCCAGGTACACGAGGGCCTGAGGGAGGCCGGCCGCGATCGGCAGCGCGAACAGCGCAGCGTCACGCTGGAAGCCGATATCGGCCAGGGCAACCAGGCTCGCCTTGCTGTCGACGCTTGCCGCTCCGAGCTCCCGCAGGGTCGCAAACCAAGCCGGCAGATGGTCCGCAACGGTGCCGACGAGCTGGTCCACGAACAGGAAGCGCAGGAAAACGGCGGCAGCCGACAGCGTAAGCACGACGATGCCGGCCACGAGCACCGCCCAGCCCAGCGACTTGCGCGCCTCGTAGACGCCGGGCGTCGTTCCCGACCTCGCCAGCAGGACGGGCGAGGCGGCGACGCCCGCAACCATCGTCAGCATCACGATGATGAAGCTCAGGCTGCCGACGTGGCCGAACGACTGCAGGTAGCGCTTCGACAGCGGCTCGATCTCCGTGCCGGGAAAATCGAACGCCAGCGGCGGGACGAGGATCGTCGGCACGCCGCGCGCCACCTCCAGGCGATTGACGACGCGCAGCACGTTGCCGTGGGTCATCTGCGGCAGCGGCAGGTTCGTGAGGATCAGCGCGACGATGGTGACGCAAACCGCGAGCGCGAACAGCGTCGCGATGGCCTCCGCCGCGCTGGACCACGTCAGCGACCGCATCCCGCCCGCGAGCACGACGGCTGCCGCCGCGGCGACGACCGCCAGGATGGCCGCCATCGGCCCGGTATCGAGCAGCCAGGCCGCGGCATAGGCCGTGAAGCGTATCTCCGCCAACAGGAACAGCAGCACGGGTGCGGACAAAAGGGCAGCGGCGGCGATCCGCAGCGTGCGGCTCTCGAAGCGGCGGCCGAGATAGCTCGGGATCGTATAGCTGCCGAACTTGCGCAGGAACGGCGCCAGCAGGACCGCCATGACGACGAAGCCGGCGCACCAGCCCAAGGCCAGGCACATGGCATCGACACCGCTCATGAAGAGCGTGCCGGTGAGGCCCACGAACGCGGTGCTGCCGAGCGCCGTGACGGCCAGCACAAGCCCGTTGAAGAATGCCGGCACGCGCCGGCCGGCGGCGAAAAACTCGCGCGGCTCCTGCGCCGCAACGGCCAGACCGAGAACCGCGTAGAGGACGACCGGGCCGGCGAACATCAGCAGCCGCAGCCAGTGGTCGTTGACGCCGAGCTGCTCGAACATCAGGCTCATCAGCACCAGCGCCGCGAACATCGACGCAAAGATGCCGAAGTAGGTCCCGAGCCTCGGATTGACGTTGCGCGTGCGCCGCGTGACGGTCATGCGGGTCAGAGATCCTCGTGCGCACCGTGCCAGTGGTCGATCGCGTCCTGCCGGTTGACGAACAGGGCGACGGTCGCAAGGGCGATCACCAGCAGGGCATGACAGGCGAGAAAGTAGCCGAGCGGCGCGCCAAGGACGCGCTTGTCATTGAGGCTGTCCGCATAGAGCGGCAGCGCGATCAGAGCCAGAAGAAAGGGCACCAGGCTGGCGATCATCTGCCACTTGGTGTGCTGCCAGTACGGTTTGCGCTCGCGCCGCTCCATCATCGCCCCCGTCTCGAACCGACACCCTGCGGAGGGCCACAATCCACGCGCTTTGTGGTCGCACAGCGACCGCCCCCGCCCGCCGTGCGGCCGATGTGTCCTTGAATCGCGGGGACATTAGCCAACAGTCGCAAAACTGGCTAGATTCGCTCCTTACGGGCGCACAGGATACCGGCAGCAGGGCAGGGGCGCACGGGCAGGAGCATGACGGCTTACCGCTTTATCATCGTCGACGACCATCCGCTGTTTCGCGGCGCGCTCGGGCAGGCCCTGAGCGCCTCGTTCAGCAATGCGGAAATCGATGAAGCCGCGTCCCTGGACGAGCTGGGCGAGCACCTGGGATCGGGCAAGACGACCGACCTGATCCTGCTCGATCTGTCCATGCCTGGGGTGCAGGGCCTGTCCGGCCTGCTCTACCTGCGGGCACAGCACCCGGACATCCCGGTCGCCATCGTGTCGGCAAGCGACGACCCCGGGACGATCCGCCGCTGCCTCGCTTTCGGGGCTTCCGGATTCGTGCCGAAATCACAGCCGGTCGAGCGCATCCGCGAAGCGATCCGGGAGATCATGGCAGGCGGCGTGTGGACGCCGCCAGGGCTCGACCTGTCGGACGTCGACGAGGTCGACGAGACACAGGCGCTGGCGGTGCGGCTGTCTACCCTGACGCCGCAACAGGTCCGGGTGCTCATGATGCTGGGGCAGGGGCTGCTCAACAAGCAGATCGCCTTCAAGCTCGGCGTCTCCGAGGCGACCATCAAGGCGCACGTCTCGGCGATCCTGCAGAAGCTCGGCGTCGACAGCCGGACGCAGGCGGTCATCGCCATCAACAAGATCGGCGCCAGCACGCGCCAGCAACTCGCAGGCTGAGACCCGCAACTGCGCCTATTCGGCTGCGGCCGGGCGATGCAGCGTCAGTTGCGTGACGACAGCGCGCAAGGCGGCCGCACGCAGCGGCTTGCGCAGGATGGGAAAGCCGCCCTCGCGCGCGGCCTTTTCCAGATCGGCGGAATGATCGGCCGTGATGAGCACCGCGGGAATGCCCCGCCCCGCCGCGGTGCGGATGCGGCGGATCGCATCGAGACCGGTTGCGCCGTCGAGGTGATAGTCGGCCAGGATCACATCCGGCGGTCCGACCTCGGCGATGCGCTTCAAGGCCGCGCCGGCATCCGCCGCCGTGCAGACCCGGCATCCCCAGCCGCGCAGCAGAACCTCCATGGCATCGAGAACGGCCGGCTCGTTGTCCACGCACAGAACCGTCAGGCCGGCCATCCGCCCCTGGACAACGGGCACGACCGGCGCGCGCTGCTCCTGCGGCACGGGCTCGGCGCCGGGCAGCGTGACCATGAAGCGCGATCCGCGCCCCGGCACCGAGCGGATATCCACGCCGTGGCCGAGGATCTTGCAAATGCGCTCGACGATCGACAGACCCAGGCCGAGGCCGCGCACGTTGCGCGCCGTCTGCTCGAGGCGCTGGAACTCCTTGAAGATGAGAGACTGCTCGGCGAGCGCGATGCCGGGGCCCGTGTCGGCGACCTCGATGCACAGCCTGCCGTCGCGATGCCGGATGCCGACGAGCACCTTGCCGTGCGTCGTGTATTTCAGGGCGTTTGAAATGAGATTGCGCAGGACGCGGCGCAGCAGTCGGCGATCGGACTCGACCCAGGCCGATGTCGACACCACGCGCAAGTCGAGCCCCTTCTCCTGCGCCAGAGGGCGGAACTCCAGCATGAGCTGCTCGAACACGTCGGCGAGCGGCAACGGCTTGACCTCGGGCGTGAGCCGCCCGGTGTCGAGGCGCGCGATCTCGATGAGCGCGTTGAGGATCTCCTCCACCGCCTCGAGCGAGGCGTCGATGTTGCGGGCCAGAGACGCATCCGGATGGCCGGACTGGCGCTCGCACAGGCTCGTCGCATAGAGGCGGGCGGCGTTGAGCGGCTGCAGGACGTCATGGCTTGCGGCGGCGAGGAAGCGCGTCTTGTCGAGGCTCGCC
>JBFWWW010000054.1:0-20232 GCA_050245975.1 Hyphomicrobiaceae bacterium | reverse complement strand
GCGCGGCGACATGCTGGGCTGGATCCAGGCCGACGACCGCTTCCACCGCGCGCTCGTGCTGCTTTCGGGCAACGCCCGCCTTGCCGCCACGGTCGGCACGCTCTGCGACCAGGCCCACACCGCGCGCATGCAGACCCTCAAGTCGCGTCCCGAGCCCAGCGCCTCCAACGCCGATCACGCGGCTGCCGTAGCTGCGATCCGCGCCGGCGACGGCGCGCGCGCCAGCGCCATCCTGCGCCGTCACCGCGAGACCGGCGGCACCGTGCTGCGCGACATCCTGCGCGCGATGTCGCCGACGACCCGCTGACCGGCGACAGCACCCCCGCCCCTGCCCCTGGTCTCCTCACGTGCGATCACGTCGCGATCGCTATTGATCACCGTTCATCACGCGTCCGTGACGCCCCCTCCCAGGCCCGGAACCCCGGCCTATATCACCGTCTACGAGCGGACGACACGCCCGCTCACGAGCTCGCAAATCCCTGAGTTCAAAGCGCATTTCGCACAACGGAGATCACGCCATGAAGACCATCGTTTCCGCCCTGCTCGCCCTGTCCGTCCTGACGGGCGTCGCCGCCTCGGCCAACGCCGCCGGCTTCAACGCCAAGACCTTCTACGAGCAGATCGACGCCGGCCGCTACTGAGCCGACGGCCGCCTGAACGGCACAGAACTGAACACCACAAAAGACCTCTCAGAGGAGATCAGATCATGAAGACCATCGTTTCCGCGCTTCTCGCCCTGTCGGTGCTGACCGGCGTCGCCGCTTCGGCCAACGCCTTCGACGCCAAGTCGTTCTACCAGCAGGTCGACCGCGACCACTACTGAGGTCGACAGACCTTCGCCTGAAAGGGGCCGGCACCCGCGTGCCGGCCCTTTTGCATTGGGGGCCGATCAGGGTCCGGGAAAAAGGGCGTCCGGGAAAAGCAGGTTCTCGCCGCCCCTCTCCTGCTCTAACGTCGCATGATCCCGCGCACGCCCGCGATCACGCCCTGAAGCCTGCAAGGAGCCGCGCCGATGAAGACACGTGCCGCCGTCATCCGCGACATGCAGAAGCCGCGCCCCTACGCCAAGTCCAAGCCGCTGATGATCGAGGAGCTCGATCTCGATCCGCCGCAGGAGGGCGAGGTGCTGGTGCGCATCAGGGCGGCGGGCCTGTGCCACTCCGACCTTTCCACCATCAACGGCGACCGGCCGCGGCAGATGCCGATGGTGCTCGGCCATGAGGCGGCCGGGGACGTCATGGAGCTGGGTCCCGGCGTCAAGGACCTCAAGGTCGGCGACCACGTCATCCTCATCTTCGTGCCGAACTGCGGCCATTGCCTGCCGTGCATGGAGGGCCGCCCCGCCCTGTGCGAGCCGGGTGCGGCCGCCAACGGCGCCGGCACGCTGCTCGGCGGCGGCGTGCGGCTGAAGCTCGGCGGCAAGCCGGTGCACCACCATGTCGGCGTCTCCGCGTTCGCCGAATACGCCGTCGTCTCGCGCGCCTCGCTGGTGAAGATCGACCGCAGCCTGCCCTTCGAGGAAGCCGCGCTGTTCGGCTGCGCGGTGGTGACGGGCGTCGGCGCCGTCATCAACACGGCGCGCGTGCAGGCGGGCTCGACCATCGCCGCCATCGGCCTCGGCGGCGTCGGCCTGATGACGATGCTGGCGGCGCGGGCCGCGGGCTGCCGGCAGGTGATCGCCATCGACCGGCTGGAGGACAAGCTGCAGCTCGCCCGCCAGCTCGGCGCCACGCATACGGTCAACGCCGGCGACAAGGACGCCGTCGAGCAGGTGAAGGCCATCAGCAACGGCGGCGTCGACTACGCCTTCGAGCTTGCCGGCTCGGTCAAGGCGCTGGAGCTCGCCTACAAGGTGACGAAGCGCGGCGGCACCACCATCACCGCCAGCCTGCCGCACCCCGATCACCGCTTCGAGCTGCCGGCCACCAACCTCGTCGCCGAGGAGCGCACGCTCAAGGGCAGCTACATCGGCAGCTGCGTGCCCGCGCGCGACATCCCGCGCTACATCGCGCTTTACCAGCAGGGGTTGCTGCCCGTCGACCGGCTGATGAGCGAGCGCATCGGCCTCAAGGACATCAACGCCGGCTTCGATCGCCTGGCGGACGGCGCCTCGGTGCGCCAGATCCTGCTTCCCTGAGCCGACCTCGATCCGGGTCGACGGAACTGGTCCGGTCCAGGTCGAATCGCGAGCCGCGTCCGTTGTCACCCGGGCCTCTCATCTCATCGCCGCGCCCCACCGCTGTCATCCCGGAGCCGCGCAGCGGCATCCGGGACCCAGGGGCCAAATTGCACACCCTCGCCTGAGGTCCTGGGTCCCGGATATTTTCGCTTCGCGAAATTCCGGGATGACAGGTGGGAGACGCGAAATTCCAGGATGGCGACTGCGGGTGCGTTGCCACCCGGATCCGAATGGCGCTAGGCGGCCGCGTCGGGAACGGAGCGACTGGACGCCGGCACCGGCATGCGCGCCGGCCGGTGCAGGATGTGCGCGACGAGATCGATGCTCGGGCGCCGGCCGATGTCGTCGCGATGGCGCGCCAGCCACTTCTCCGCCTCGCTGCGGCCGCTGCCGTGCAGGTAGGCGAGCAGGCTCTGCTCGGGCTTGCCCTTGCTCTCGGGGCTGAGCGGCGCGGTATAGCGGCCGGCCTCGATGATGTGAAACCGGTGTCGCGCGAGCCGCGTATCGGGATCGCGCCTGAACCGCGCCGGCCGGCGCGCATCCATCTGGCGCACGGTCTCGATGAGCTGCATATCGCGCAGCAGCGGCTGGTTGAAGGTGATCTCGCTCACCTGCGCGGCGATCTCGCGCGCCGCCGTCGGCACGCCGTCGCGCGCCAGCGGGTTGAGCAGCACCAGCAGCGTATCGGCGACCGGGCTCTCGCGCCCGAGCGTGACGATATCCGGATTGGCCGAGAACCCGCCGTCCCAGTAGGCGCGGCCGCCGATCTCCACGGCGTGATGCAGCGACGGCAGGCATGCCGAGGCCAGCACCGCCTCGACGGTGATCTCGCGCCGCCGGAAGAGGCGCGGCCGGCCGGTGGCGACGTCCGTCGCCGCGATCAGCAGCTCGGGCCCCGGCTTGCCCCTGAGCTCGGCGAAGTCGATGTGCGCTTCGAGCAGCTTGCGCAGCGGATCGAAGCCCAGCGGATTGAGGTCATAGGGCGAGAACAACGACGCCATCTGCGCCAGGGCGTTGGAGCGGCTGAGCCCCGCGAAGAACGGATTGAGCCGCACGAGGTCCGGCACGCCCGCCTTCTGCACCGCATCCCATACGGTCTTCAGACAGGTGCGCGCGCCGGCGCGGCCATCGCTCGCCAGCCCCGACACCAGCGCCACGGCGTTGACGGCGCCGGCGCTCGCCGCGCTGATCCAGCCGATGTCGAGCGTCTCGTCCTCGAGCAGGCGGTCGAGCACACCCCAGGTGAAGGCGCCGTGCGCACCGCCGCCCTGCAAGGCGAGATTGACCCGCTGCTGCCGCGAAAAGAACACTGCAGAACCGCCCCGCTTGCCGCCCTGTTTGCCGCCATGATCTCCCGCCGCCTGCGGGAACGCTCATCACACGCACAAACAAGGCAACATCATGCCAGCACTCCGATCGGCAGCACAATGGGCACGCCGTCCACATCGAGGGTGCGCGCCGTGATTCCGTAGACGGATGCGAGCCGTTCCGGCGTCAGCACGGCGGCCGGCGGCCCGACGGCGGCAAGCCGTCCGGCCGAGAGCAGCACGACGGTGTGGCAGAAGCGCGCAGCAAGCGACAGGTCGTGCAGCGCGACGACGACGGAGCGACCCTCTGCCGCAAGCCGCGTGAACGTCGCGAACAGCGTCAGGATGTGCGCCGGATCGAGGCCCGCCGTCGGCTCGTCGGCGAGCAGGACGCGCGGCTCCTGCGCCAGCGCGCGCGCGGCGAGAACGCGTGCGCGTTCGCCCCCCGACATCTCGAACACGGGCCGGTCCGCCAGCTGACCCACATCCATGGCCGCAAGCGCGCGCGCGACGCTGGCGCGATCCTCCGCGCTCTCGCCTGCGCCCGTCGCGCGGTAGGGCAGCCGGCCGAGCGCCACTGCCGCGCGCGCGGTGAGGTCCCAGTGCACGACGCGATCCTGCGGCAGGTAGGCGCGCACGCGCGCCAGTCCCACGCGGTCCCAGTCGGCGAGCGCGCGCCCGTCGAGCCGCACCGCGCCCGCGGACGGCGCGACGAGCCCGGCGAGCACCTTGAGAAGCGTCGTCTTGCCCGCGCCGTTGGGGCCGATCAGCGCGGTGATGCCGCCCGGCGCGACGGAGAACGAAATATCCTGCAGCACCGCCTTGGTGGCGAGGTGCGCGGCGATGCCGGTTGCTTCAAGTCTCATCGCCGCCTCATGGTCCCAGCCGATGCCGCGAGCGCAGCACGAGGTGCACGAAGAACGGCGCGCCGACGAGCGCCGTCAGAACGCCGAGCCGCAGCTCGACCCAGGGTGCCGCCATCCTGAGCAGCGTGTCGGCGAGCAGCACGAGGATGGCGCCGCCGAACAGGCTCGCCGGCAGCAGGCGGCCCGGCATGTGCCCGACCCACGGCCGCAGCACGTGCGGAACGATCAGGCCGACGAACCCGATGATGCCCGAGACCGCGGTCGCCGCCCCGATGCACAGCGCCGTGCCGGCGACCACCGCGAAGCGCGTGCGGGCGAGATCGACGCCGAGGCTTTGCGCCGCCTGCTCGCCGAGCGACAGCGCGTCGAGCGCGCGCGCCAGCGTCAGCAGCAGCGCCATGCCGGCGAGGATCAGCGGCGCGGCGAGCCACACCTGCGTCAGGCTGCGGTCGGCGAGCGACCCCATCATCCAGAACACCATCTCGACGGCGGCGAAGGGATTGCTCGACAGGTTGAGCGCCAGCGCGGTGAGCGCGGCGGCGACCGTGGAGACCGCGACGCCGGCGAGGATGAGCGTCACCGGCCCGGTGCGCTCGCCCACGAGCACCAGCAGCACGAGCGCGGCGGCGGCGGCGCCGGCAAGTCCGCCGAGCGGCAGCGCCAGCGCGAAGGCGCCCGCCAGGCCGAGATGGATCGTCACCACCGCGCCCAGCGCCGCCCCGCCCGAGACGCCGATGAGCCCCGGCTCGGCGAGCGGGTTCTGCAGATAACCCTGCAGCGCGGCGCCCGACAGCCCGAGCGAGGCGCCGACCAGCAGGCCGAGGATGGCGCGCGGCATGCGGATCTCCCACAGGATGAGCCGCCACGCATCGCCGCTGGCGTCGATGCCCAGTCCCGCCGGCCCGACGAACACCGACAGCAGGAACGCCGCCAGCATGCCGAGCGCCAGGGCGGCGACGAGGCGCGTTTCCCGGCTCATCGTTTTCACCGCTGCACCCCCTGCGGCACCAGCGCCTGGCGCGCCGCCGCCAGACGCTCCACCGCATCCGCGATGTGCGGCGTCCCGCACAGCCACAGCGGCCAGGGCAGCAGCACGGATGCGTGCCTGCGCATGATCCGGCGCACGACCGGGTGGCGCAGGTTGTCGGCGACGGCGGTGGGATAGTCGTCGGGCGCCGTCGCCAGCACCAGCAGGTCCGGCGGATGCGCCACCAGTTCCTCCATCGGCAGGCGGCCGCTGCGCGTCAGCGTGTAGCGGCCCGCCATGTTGACGAAGCCGGCCGCTTCCAGCGCCTCGTCGACGATCGTGCCGGCGGCCGAGACGAGCCCGCCGATCTGGTAGATGAGCGCGGTGCGCTGCGGCTGTCCCTGCGCCGCCTTGGCCGCCGCTGCCAGCCGATCGTCGAACCGGCGCACGAGCGCCTCGCCGCGCGCCTCCTCGCCGACCAGCTGCGCGATCCGGCGCACCAGCGCGCGCACGTCGGCGAACGTCTGCGGCAGCGGCACCACCTCGACGCGCCGCCCCAGCCGGCGCAGCAGATCGACGGTCGCCGGCATGGAATAGGCCTGCGAGATGACGAGGTCGGGATCGAGCCGGATCACCTCCTCCGCCGTGCCGTGCGTGAAGGGATAGCCGCGCGCCGCCTCGGGGATGGCCGACACCGACGCATCGGTCGCCAGATGCGTCAGCGCGGCGATGCGCGACTTCGCCACCAGGTCGATGAGGATCTGATCGACGCACAGGTTGAGCGACACGATGCGGCGCGGCGCATCGGCGGCGCGCGCCGGCAGCGCCACGGCAAGCGCGGCGATCGCCAGACCCGTCAGGCCCCACCACCGCCGCGCCATTCCCACGTCGTCTCCAGATCAGTTCGCTGCCGCAAAGGCGAGACCGTCCGGTCCGCCGAAGGTCAGCTTGATGCCGCCGAACACGCCGAGGCCCGGCGAGGCCACGTAGCCGAAGACCTCCTGGTACTTGTCGTCGAGAATGTTCTCGACGCGACCGAAGACCTCGATGCCGGGCTGCAGCTTGTAGGATGCAGCTAGGCGCAGAAGCCAATAGCTGTCCAGCGTCGTGTACAGGCTGTTGAAGCCGGCATCGGTCACGATGTCCGTCATGCGGCCGTTGTAGATGGCCGCGAAGTTCAGGTTGCCGCGGCCCTGCATGAAGGCGTAGTTGGCATCGAACCGGCCGGAATGCGGCGGCCGGCGCACCTCCTCGATGCCCGTGTACTCCCGGGCCCTCAGGTAGGTGTAGGCCGCGCCCAGCGTCAGGTCGGGCGTCACGCGGTAGCGGGCCGCGACCTCAAGTCCTTCGCGCATGCTCGGGCCGGACATGTTGAAGGCGGAGCAATTGAACGTCGGCGGCGGGCACGAGATGCTGATCTCGTTGGTGAGATCGCTGTGGAAATAGGTCGTATCCACCACCACGCGGCCCTTGAGCAGCGTCGTCTCCACACCGGCATCCCAGCCGACCGATTCCTCCGGCCTGAGATTGGGGTTCGGCGTGAAGCCGCTGAAGAAGCCGTAGAGGTCGCCGAAGCTCGGATACTTCACGCCCGATCCGGCGCTCGCGTGCAGGCGGAACATGCCGCCGGGCACGTTGTAGGACGCGGCGGCATGCCAGGTCGTGTAGTCGTCGGTATCGCTGTTCTGGTCGCGCCGCACCGTGCCCGAGAGGTAGAGGGAGCGGAAATATTCGCCGCGCACCTCGCCGACGAAGCTGTTGCGGTCGCGGCTGTACTCGTTGCTCGAGAACGCCGGCTGCTCGAAGGTCTCGGTGCGCCGCTCGACCATGCCGGTGACGAAGTGCCGGAAGGGCGAGGCCGGCGAGGTCTGCAGCAGCAGCGTCGACTTGTAGCCGAACTTGGTGTTCGTGCTCGTGGTCTCCGCGAAGGACGTGAAGGCGCCGGGCGTGAAGTCGTCGCGCACGGTGTCGGTGCCCTGCAGGTAGAAGTTGTGCGTCCACGTCTTGCCGAAGGTGTCGAGCGTCGCCTGCAGGCTGCCCACTCTGAGACGGACGTCGCTGATGTAGGGCGCATCGGCCGGGGCGTAGAAGCCCTTGTAGATCTGCGCGAAGCCTTCGTCGTAGCCGGCGCGCGTGTTCTGCTGGCGCAGCGTCCCTTCGATCTTGAAGCTGTCCGACAGCGCGACGCCGCCGCGCGCGGCGAAGCTCTTGATGCGCGTGCCGTCGTTCTCGCTGCCGATGGGCGAGATGTTGAAGCCGTCCGTCGTATCCCCATGCACGACGACGGAGCCCCATGCGGTCTTGTTGCCGCCCGACAGCTGCGCCGTCACGCCGCCGCTCTTCTGCGTGCCGCCTTCCGCCTGGACGCGAAGCCGCAACGGCCCCTCGCCCGACTTCGTCGTGATGGAGATGACGCCGCCCAGCGCCGAGCTGCCGTAAAGGCCGCTCTGCGGACCGCGCAGCACCTCGATGCGCTCGATGTCCGCCGCGTCGAGGTTGGAGAAGTCGAAGAACCCGTCGGTGCCGGAGTTGACCTCGACGCCGTCGATCAGCACCAGCGTGTGGCGGCTCTCACCGCCGCGGATGCGCGCGACGGTCACGTTGCCGGCCGTGCCCTGCTGGCTGATGGAGACGCCGGGCAGGCTGCGCAGCGCATCGGCGGCGGTGCGGATCTGCTGGCGCTCGATATCGGCCGCCGTCACGACGGACACCGACGACCCGACGGCCTCGATGGGCAGGCCCTCCGTGCCCGGACCGCCGGCGCCCGCGGGCCAGGCGTCGAGGCTTGCCCCCTGCACGACAATGCCTTCGAGCGCGGTCTGCGCGGCGGCATCCGATGCGGCGAGCGTCGCACCGGCCACTGCGGCCAGTGCTGCGAATGAAACGGTCGACAGTGAAAGCAGGCGCATGACTAGTCCCCCCGAGTGAGCCGGATGGGACCGCTTTCGATGCGCAGACGACACGGCACGACGGCGCGCAGGCAGCGATGCCTGCGAGAGCCTCAATCGAACGTAGAGAACCGTGACTGCCAGACTGCGGACATGCGAGCGCGACCCACCACCAACGAGCCGTCGCCACTACGGGTGTCCGCTCATACGCACGCCCCGCGCGCATGATGGGCGACTCGTGAAGGCAGGTCTCCTGGCTCGCGGCTCGACCGCATCTCCCAGCCTTCCCGCCGGTTTCCGGCAGTGGCGTTGTGGGCGATGCTCGCCGCTTACAGTTGCGGGGGCAGCCACGGATTTGAGACGAAACGATCGCCTCGCACCGCGTTCCCTTTTCACCGCCCGGGCAAGCCCGGGCGGAACCGTCACGCGGTCGTGATCGAAGCAGAGGCGGAGCGGTGTGTCAACGCCGACACGGAAATCGAAGCGCAGCGTGCTTTTGGCGACACGCCTACTTCACGGCATCCTTGACGATGCCGTCGAGCAGCGCATCGATCTCGCCCAGCGCCTTTTTCGTCGCCTCGCTGCCGGAGGCCGACATCGGCCGGCGATAGCCGACGACGGTCGTGCCGGGCTTGGCCTCGGCCTCGTAGACGAACACGACGTAGGGACAGAACCCGACGTTGGCGGGATCGGCCTCCATCATCTGGCGGGAGAGTTTTGCCGAGCAGAACGTCAGGAACTCGGCGTTCTTGTAGATCTTCTTCGTCGAGCCGACATCGGCACCCGTGCGCTCGAGCATCTCGCCGATGCGCCCCGTGTTGTCGACGGTCAGGCCGCGGTCGACGATGGCGTTGTTGAGCTCGAACCTGATGTCGTCGAAGGCGGCGGCCTTGCTGTAGGTGCGGAATTCATCGGCGCGAGCCGGCGACGAAGCGGCAACCGCCACCGCGGCCAGCATCATGCCCGACACAAGAGCGGAACCGGCCACGCCACGCCGCATCGATCACCTCCCAGCGGGCCCCCGGGGCCTTGATTCATCCCGCGCCGGCACGCGCCTCACAGGCAGAGCGCCCACTTCGACAGCGATGCAAGATCGAGCACGATGGCCTCGCCGCGGACGGCGATGAGGCCGAGCGCGGAGAGCAGGATCGCGGCGACGCCCACCGCGACCCAACGCCGGACGGCAGGCGGGGTTCCCGTCTGCGCCGTCTCGTGCCGGACCTCGTGTGTCGCGTCCACCATCGTTTCCTCAGGCCGGGGCGGCCAGCTCCCTGAGGCGGGCCACCGGGCTTTCCTTGATGGGCCAGTGGATGATCGCCGCAAACAGGCCGAGCGCCAGCGAGATCCACCACATCGCATCGTAGGACTTCGTCAGGTCGTAAAGATAGCCCGCCAGCCACAGGCCGGCAAATGAGCCGAGCTGATGCGACAGGAAGACGACGCCGAACAGCATCGACATCCACGTCGTGCCGAAGAACGTCGCCACCAGGCTCGACGTCAGCGGCACCGTCGACAGCCAGAAGATGCCGAGCAGCGTGCTGAGCACGATGACGGTGACGGCGTTGATCGGCAGGTAGAGCAGCCCCAGGAACACGAAGCAGCGCCCGAGGTAGATGATGCTCAGCCCGACGCGCTTCTGCATGAAGCGCGCCGACCGGCCGGCCAGCCACGTGCCGACGAGGTTGGCGAGCCCCACCATCGTCAGCGCGATGACGGCGACGGAGGTGTCGAGGCCCTTGTCGGCGACGAAGGCGGGCAGATGCACGCTGTAGAAGGCGACATGGAAGCCGCACACGAAGAAGCCGCTCATCAGCAGCAAGTAGCTCGGGTGCGTGAAGGCCTCGTGCACGGCATGCGTTAGGGACTGCGGCTTGGCGAAGCCCGCCTCGGCCGTCGGC
Organism: Hyphomicrobiaceae bacterium; assembly: GCA_050245975.1. Taxonomy (GTDB): domain Bacteria; phylum Pseudomonadota; class Alphaproteobacteria; order Rhizobiales; family Hyphomicrobiaceae; genus JBFWWW01. Next base: position 10,127 of record JBFWWW010000054.1, on the reverse strand, counting down.
TTGCCCGCCAGCGGCAGGGCGAGCGGAAGCATGATCGCGGTGGTGGCGATCAGCACCAGCAGGCTGCCCTTCCAGCCGACGAGATCCATCAGCGCGTGCGTGTAGGGAAACGCGACGAAGCCGCCGATGCCGCCGGCCATGCCGAGCGAGGCGATCGCCGACGTGCGCTGCTCGGGCGGCGCGGCGCGGCTGACGGCGCCGACGAGCGAGGTCACGCCCGTGCCGCTGACGCCGATGCCGAGGAAGATGCCGCTGACGAGCAGGTCGGTCCCGGTCTGGGCGGAATACATCAGGTAGGTGCCGATCATGGTGGCGAGCGCGCCGGTGACGACGACGCGCCCGGCGCCGTAGCGATCGGCGATGACGCCGGCGAACACCGCGCCGACGCCCCATGTCAGGTTGGCGAGGGCCATGGCGGTGGAGAACGGCTCGCGGCCGATGCCGAGATCCTTGGTCATCGGCGGCAGGTAGAGGCCGGCGACCTGGCGCAGGCCCATGGCCACGCCGACGATGGTACCGGCCGCAAGGATGATCAGCCACAGCGGGCGCACGGTTGCGGGCTGCGGCAGGACACTCTTCTGCATGAAAGCCATCCTTTGAATCGAGCCGCGCACTATACACGCGGACGACCCGTCAGCCGAGAGCCCCCGCCCGTGCCCTCAGCGGAATTTTCTCATGCCAGGCATGATGTTTCCTCACCGGTGCGGCAACAGAAGCCGGCGTTCCAACTCGATGACGGGGCCATCGGGCTCCGCCAGTCCCCGGCTGATCATTTCGATGCGCGGCCCGTCGGCGGGATCGATGCGGTAGAGGTTGTAGCGCGCCAGCTGCTCGCCGTGGTGCGCGCGCGACAGCGACGCGGACGGCGCGCCGACGACGGGAATGTCGCCGGCGAGCGAGGACTGATAGGCCAGCATCGCGCGGTGATTGTGGCCGTGGATGACGAGCTCGGCCCCGTGCCGCGTCAGGATCGCGGCCAGCTCTTTCGCGTCCCGCAAGCCGCGCGCGGCGGACGCCTGGCCCGGCAGCGGCGGGTGATGGATGAGGATGAGACGGAAGAGCCCGTCCGAGCGCAGCCGCTCGAGCAGCGGCGCCAGCCGGTCGCGCTGGCCGGCGCCCAGCGCCCCGGCAGCGACGAGCGGCGGCGTCGCGATCGCCGAGTTGAGCCCGACGATGGCCACGTCCCCGACACGGCGCACGAACGGGAACAGCCCCGGCTCGACGGGCACGTAAGCCGCGCCGCCGGTGTCCGACGTCATGTAGTCCGCCCAGCGGCCGACGCCGACATCGGCGCGCACGGTGCTGTAGATGTCGTGGTTGCCGGGCACCACCGTGACGCGCTCCGGCATGCCGAGGGTGGTGAGCCAGGCAAGGCCCGCCGCCAGCTCCGCGGGCAGCCCGATGTTGGCGAGATCGCCCGTCACGGCGATGTGGTCGGGCGCATGTGCCCGCATGTCGGCGACGATGCGGTCGAGCGCGGACTGCCGGTGCGCCGTCTTGCGGCCGCGATGCCAGTTGATGAAGCCTGTCGCGCGCTTGATGTTCCAGTAGCGGGGACTGAACCCGGCGATCGGTCCGAGATGGATGTCCGTCAGGTGCGCGATGGTGATCATCGCGCTGTCTCTAGCGGTTGCCGGCGGCCTTGCCAAATGCCGCGAACGGTCCGAAGACGGCGGGGCGGCAGCACCGGGACCGGCCATGGTCATCGACCGCATCGTGAGCAGGCTCATCCAGCGCTATTGGCGGCTGTCGCGCGGCCTGACGCTGGGCGCGCAGGGACTGGTGGTGGACGGCCAGGGCCGCGTGCTGCTCGTGCGTCACGGCTACCGGCCGGGCTGGTTCTTTCCCGGCGGCGGCGTCGAGAAGGGCGAGGCGGTCGCCGATGCGCTGGCGCGCGAGCTCGTCGAGGAGGCCGGCGTCGCCATCACGCAGACGCCGGAGCTGTTCGGGGTCTACGACAATTCCGCCGCCTTTCCCGGCGACCACATCGTGCTGTTCGTCGTGCGCGGCTGGCGCCAGGATGCCATACCGCGACCCAACCGCGAGATCGCCGAGCAGGGCTTCTTCGCGGTCGACGCGCTCCCGGCCGGGACGAGCGGCGGCACGCGCCGGCGCATCGCGGAGGTGCTCGCAGCCGCGCCGCGCAGCACCGCGTGGTAGCCGTCTCGCGCGGATCGCTGGCCCTGGGCCGGACCGCGTGCTAGAGGGCCCGCGTCCCGTCCCGACACAAGACCGCCACCCGCTCTCATGTCAGCCTCCAGCCCGCCGCCCCTTTCCACGCGTCCCGTCGCCGCCGGCGACATGCCGGCCATCCTGGACCTGCAGGCGCGCGTGTTCGGCCCCGGCCGGTTCGTGCGCACCGCCTATCGCATCCGCGAGGGACTGGCGCCGTTCTCGCGCTTCTGCCGCGCCGGCTTTTCCGGCGATCGGCTGATCGCGGCCGTCCGCTTCACGCCGGTGACGGTCGGCGGCAAACCCGGCGCGCTGCTGCTCGGTCCGCTCGCCGTCGATCCCGCGTTCGCCAATCTCGGCTATGGGCGCAGACTGGTCGCCGAAGGGCTCGATGCGGCCCGCGCCGCGGGCGAGGCGCTCGTGCTGCTGGTGGGCGATGAGCCCTATTACAGCCGTCTCGGTTTCGTGCGCGTCGCCATGGGGCAGATCGCGCTGCCGGGCCCGGTCGATCCCGCGCGCCTGCTCGCCGCCGAGCTCATTCCGGGCGCTCTTGCCGGCTATCGCGGCCTTGTCGCCGCCGACCGTTCAGGCTGAGGCACGCGCTTCCACCGCGAAGCGATAGCCGATGCCGCGCACCGTCACGATGTGGCGTGGATGGGCCGGGTCGGGCTCGATCTTGGCGCGCAGGCGCGAGATGCGGATATCCAGCGAGCGGTCGAGCGGAGACCAGACGCGGCCGTGCGCCAGCTCGCTCAGCTGATCGCGGTTGAGAACGCGGTTGGGGTTGGCGGCGAAGGTGCGCAGCAGCTCCAGCTCGAGCCGCGTCACCGGCAGCTCGCGGCCCTCGGGACCGAACAGGCAGCCGGCGTCCAGGTCGAGCATCATGCGGCCGAAATGCAGCGCGCGCGGCCCGCCCCCAGCGCTCAGCCGGCCCTCCTCCAGCGTCCTGGCGCGCCGGCGTCGCAGGGCCGCGAGCCGCGCCACCACCTCGCGCGGCTCGACGGGAAGCGCGAGGCAGTCGTCGGCGCCAGCCTGCAGGGCGACGATGCGGTCGACGGCATCGGCGGACGCGGTGAGCGCGAGGATATGGATGGGACCTTGCCCGGCGAGCCGGTGGATGAGCGCCAGCGGCTCTTCGTCGGCCGCCGCCGAGATATCGATGACGATGGCGCCGGCGGGGTTCTGCTCGACGATGAAGCGGGCCTGGCGCTGCGAGGTCGTCGTCGTGACGCGATAGCCATGTGACGAGAGGGCGCCGGCGAGCGCGGTGCCGGCCTGACGCGGAACGGCAAGGACGACATGCATCGGCAGCGGCGCGCTGGCGTGGCGCGGATCATCCGGCTTCGACATGGGAAATCCTCAGCGGGAACGGTGCGGGAAACTGGAGACGCGGGGGAGGCCGTCTCCCCCGCGGAGGCTGCAGGACAGCCTCAGGCGCTTCAGAACCAACTGGTGCAGACGAAGCGGCGGTAGCCGTGCCGCCAGGTCCAGAACCCGTAGGCGCAGGAGGGCGCCCAGGCGTAGCGAACGAAATAGCGCGGGTGGTGGCGGTAGTACCGGTACGGACCTCCGTAGGCGTAGACCGGACCGACGCGCACCACGACGCGGCGGGGATGAGCTTCGGCAGCGGGAACCGCTGCAGCAGAGCCGGCGATCATGGCGGCCAGCGCGCCCAGTACGAGTTTCTTGGTCATGGTCGGTCTCCGAGACTTGAGCGTTTCAGTCCTTCACGAGGGCCCAGGGTCCGGTGTCAGGAGCGTTCCCAGGGCGTCATTCACGGAAATTGATCTAAGTTCAGTTTCCCGTAACCGCAAGCCTCTGAAACACAAAAGTCCGAAAAATCAGCCTTATGTCTTTGATTTTACTTGAGTAATAAATTTTACAACGTTCATTATCCCGCAGCAACTGATACGCAATCGAAACGCAAAGTCTGGCCGATGCGGCCCTCTACCACCGCTTGGTGAGCGAAACCCGGACCGACCGCGGCTCCAGCGGATGGAAATGGATGTCGTCCACGGCCCCCGGCTCGCCCGGCAGCCGCGAGGCGTAGAAATAGTCGATCTGGCTTGCCTTCTGATCGAACAGGTTGAAGGCATCGAGGCGCAAACTCAGGCCATCGGCGAAGCGATAGCCCAGCCGCGCCGAAACCGGCGTGCTCGATTTCGAACGCGTGCTGTTGTCCTCGATCAGCGGCCGCGGGCCGAAATAGCGCACGCGCAGACCGCCGAACCAGCCGCCCAGCACATTGTCGAACGACAGGCCGGCAGCGACGACGCCTTCCGTCGCACCGGGGATGAAGCGGCCGGGCGCCGACGGATCGTCCGTCAGGAAGCGCGCGCGCGTGTAAGCCGCGTCGAGCTCGAATGTAAGCCATGACGAAAGCGCCGCCCGCAGGGTGTATTCCAGGCCCAGCCGGCGGCTCGGCCGGCTTGCTTCCGTCGTACCGGCATCGCCGACGAACACGATTTCGGAGTCGAAATCGAGGACGAAGGCGGCAAATGTCGTGGACACGCCAGGCACCGCCGCGCTGCGCACGCCCACTTCCGCTCCCTTGGAGCGCACCAGGAACGGCACCCTGTCCGCCGGCGCGCCGCTCACGGGATCGACGCTGATCACGGTGCCGCGCGCGTCGTTGCTGTGAAAGCCGGTGCCGGCATTGAGGTACAGCTCCGTTCGCGCCCACGGACCGAGCACGAGGCCGAATTTCGGACTGACAATCCCGTCGCGGTCGCTCCCCGAATTGACAGACAGGTTGCTGTCGACGTCGGTCGCATAGAGATCACCGCGCAGGCCGGCAGTGCTACGCAGCCAGGATGTCCAGCGCAGCGTGTTTTCCGCGTAGATGCCGACGCTCGCCTCGCGCACGCGGTCATCGCGCACCGTCGACAGCACGCTGCGCTGCGCGGTGTTGAACAAGCCGACACGGATGTCGTCGAAGCGGGTCTGCAGACCCACGGTTGTTGCGCTGGCGACGCCCGACAGCATCCCGGAATACGTCCGGCTCACCTCGGCGCCTGCGATGAGGCGGCCATCGGTCTGCTTGAACTGGTCGCCGTTGACGGGATCGTTCAGGACATAGGTGAAATTGTTGAACAGCTCGAGTTCGCTGCGCACCACGTAGGCACTGGCGCGCGTTGCAACCCCGCCCGACGTCTGCGCCCATCGCGCCGACAGGGAGAAGCGATCCGAGCGCCCGCCGTCGGTCGGATCGAGCGTCCCATAGCGATCGATCAGGCCGTCGGTGATGGCGCGCGCGGGGATCTGGTCGGTGGCGTACCACCGGCCGCTGTAGGCCATGCCGGTTATGGCAAATCCGTTGTCGCGCGAGCCTTGCGAATAGCGCAGCACGCCGTTGAGCTTGCGCAAGTCGTCGGGACGGTCCCAGGGCCCGTCGAAGCGCACGATCTCGCCCGCCGCGAGGATCGTGCCTGCCCCCGCCGGCACCGTCATCGCCGTCACCGCGCGGCGATGCCCGAAGCTTCCGAACTCCACCTGCGCGAGATTCTTCTCCAGCCGGTCCGCGACATCGAGATGGATGGCGCCGGCCGATGCGAAATCACCTTCGGCAGTAAAGTAGGGCCCCTTTCGGTAGACGAGGCTCTGCATGAGCTCGGGAATCAGGAAATTGGTGTCGGCATAGCCCTGGCCGTGACCATGCGTGCGCATGTTGACCGGCATGCCGTTGACCGTGATGGCGAGGTCGGTGCCGTGGTCGAGATTGAAGCCGCGCAGAAAATACTGGTTGGCCTTGCCCTCGCCGCTGTGCTGCGTCACCACGAGCCCGGGCATGACTTCGAGAAGCTCGCCGGTCCTGTAGATCGGCTCCGCGGCAAGGCGCGTCGCCGGCACCATCCCCTCGCTTCCCGACTGCGCGACGCCGATGAGCGCGGCATCTGGCGCATCGGCTGCCGATGGCGCCTCTCCCGCCGTCGCCGGGCTCGGCGTGACCGTCTGCGCCGGAATGGTGATGGCCGGGAGCTGCTGACCCTGCTGCGCGAGTGCGGGCCAGGTCGCCAACCCGCTCACGACTACGCTCGCGATGACCCGACCGAGCCCGACCATCCCGCCTCCCAAGGCCACGCATTCGATGGACGCTAGGAAACGGCGAGTATGATGTCTATTCTGATTTCTCATACCCGCAGCACATATATCGGGCACGAGCCTGCTCAATCCGGAGGCCGCGCATGGAGCGCATCACCATCACCGTCGACAACGCCCTCGTTCAGGACATCGACCGGCTCATCCGCGCGCGCGGCTATCAGAACCGGTCCGAGGCGATCCGTGACCTTGTGCGTGCGGGCATTGCCCGCAACGAGCCGGCGGCCCATCCGGCGGGGCATTGCGTCGCCGGGCTGCTCTACGTCTACAACCAGGAAACACGCGATCTTCCGAGGCGGCTCGGCAGCGCCTTCAGCGACCATCACCATCTGGTCACTGCCACGCTGCGCGTTGCGCTCGACCACGAAAGCTGCATGGAGGTTTCGGTGCTCCGGGGCCGCAGCACGGAGGTGGAGAGCTTCGCCGGCCATGTCATTGCCGAGCGCGGCGTGCGGCACGGGCAGCTCGCCATGATGCCGGCAACGATCGAGACGGAACGCCACGCGCACGGTCACGGTCGCCCGCATGCCCATGCGCACATCCGGGTGCGCTGATCGGCAATCGTGCCGAGCGCGTCTCAGTCCTCGAACGGGTCACGCATCAGGATCGTGTCGTCGCGCTCGGGGCTCGTCGACAGCAGCGTCACCGGGCACTCGATCAGCTCCTCGATGGCGCGCACGTACTTCACCGCCTGCGCCGGCAGATCGACCCAGCTGCGCGCACCGCGCGTCGACTGCGACCAGCCCTCGAACGTCTCGTAGACCGGCTTCACGCGCGCCTGCGCGTTCTGCCCGGCCGGCAGGCGGTCGATGCGCTCGCCGTCGAGCGTGTAGCCGATGCAGACCTTCAATTCCTCGAACCCGTCGAGCACGTCGAGCTTGGTGAGCGCGATGCCGTTGATGCCGGCAACCTTCGTCACCTGGCGCACGAGGCAGGCATCGAACCAGCCGCAGCGGCGCTTGCGTCCCGTGACGACGCCGAACTCGTGCCCGCGCTGGCCCAGGAGCTCGCCGGTGGCGTCCGTCAGCTCGGTCGGGAAAGGTCCCGATCCGACGCGCGTCGTGTAGGCCTTGGCGAGCCCGAGCACGTAGCCGATGGCGCCGGGCCCGAGGCCCGATCCCGTCGCCGCCTGCGCGGCCACCGTGTTGGAGGAGGTGACGAACGGATAGGTGCCGTGGTCGATGTCGAGCAGCGCGCCCTGCGCGCCCTCGAACAGGATGCGCTTGCCGGCGCGGCGCTCCTGGTCGAGCAGCGCCCAGACCACATCCATGAACGGCAGGATTTTCGGCGCGATCTCCGCCAGCTCGCGCGCCAGCACGTCGCGCTCCACCTCGGGCTGGCCGAGACCGCGGCGCAGCGCGTTGTGGTGCACCAGCAGGCGGTCGATCTTGGGCCCCAGCGTCGACAGGTTCTTCAGGTCCTGCACGCGGATGGCGCGCCTGCCCACCTTGTCCTCGTAAGCGGGGCCGATGCCGCGCCCGGTGGTGCCGATCTTCTGTCCGCCGGCCGCCTCCTCGCGCAACTGGTCGAGCTCGCGGTGCAGCGGCAGGATCAGCGTCGCGTTCTCGGCGACGCGCAGGTTGTCGCGCGTGATGGTGATGCCCTGGCGCGCCAGCTTGCCGATCTCCTCCATCAGCGCCCACGGGTCGATGACGACGCCGTTGCCGATGACGGACAGCTTGCCCTTGCGCACCACGCCGGAGGGCAGCAGCGACAGCTTGAAGGTGTCTTTGCCGATGACGAGGGTATGGCCGGCGTTGTGCCCGCCCTGGAAGCGCACGACGACGTCCGCGCGCTCCGACAGCCAGTCGACGATCTTGCCTTTGCCTTCGTCGCCCCACTGGGCGCCGATCACGACGACATTGGCCATCCTAAGCTCTCCCGGTGCATCAGCCGCACCGGAAGGGCCCGGTGCAACAAGCCCGTACAGCACCGGCAGACCGCGGGCAACAGGGAATTGCCCGACGGCCGCAGTCTACCCGGAACCTATTGACCGAACTCGATCTTCTTGGCCGCCGGCCAGGAGATCCGATAGCCGAACTCCACCGTGCGCTCCTCGTCCGGCTCGATCTTGGCCTCCCAGGCGAGAACGCCGCGCTTGTCGTCCACGTCCTTCTTCGTCGGCGCGACCTTGCCCAGCAGCTCCACCTTGATGTCCTGGTTCTGCGACACGGGCATCTGGTCGAGCGTGGTCACGACGATCGGCCGCTCGTGCAGGTTCTTGATCGTGATGCGGTAGTTGCGCGCCTCGGTCTTCGACGACGAGATCAACCCCGTCTCGCCGCGTTTCTCCTCGACGACGGCATAACGCACGCGCACCGCGTCATCGACGCCGAAGCCGAGCTCGTGCTCCTCGCCCGGCGCCAGCAGCGGCAGCCGGCCGTTGCCGACGAACGTGCCGTCGCGGAACAGCGAGACCTGGCCCGGCAGGATGGGCGTGTCGCGCGCCAGCACCAGCTTGGCGTAAAGGAACGCCTTCTGGTCGCGCTTGGGCACCGTGCGCACCGACAGGACGGGATCGAGCTGCACCTCGTCGATCTGCAGCCGCTTGGCCTCGCCCGTCGCGGGAACGGTGACGCGACCCGGGATCGCATAGAGCGCCTGGAAGGCCTGCAGCTCGATGCTGGCGCGCACATCCTGGGCCTGCACCGCCTGATCTGCCTGCATCTCGCGCGCCTTTTCAGCAACCGCGCCCACCCGTGCGCGCGCCTCGTCGCGGACCATGCCGCGCGCCGGCGCCGGGGCCATCGCGACCGGCGGAGGCGGCGGACGCTCGCGCTCGAAATCGACCGTGACGGGCGTCAGCTCCGGCGCGGCCGTGCCGGCATTGGGCCGCGCGGTCGAGAGCGTCAGCGCCACGTCGTCCCAGCTCTCGCCGGAGCGCTGCTGGATGCTGGCGCGGCGCACGAGCTGCAGCTTCGGCGCCACGGCCTTGGTGCCGGTCATCAGCCGGGCGTCGTAGAGCGGCAGCCAGGAGGCACTCGCGACCTGGTAGCGCACCACGAGATCGGATTCGAGCGGCGCGCCGGCATGCACGAACACCTTGACCTCGGTGCGCTGGTCCTGCCCCGGTGCGAGCTTGGCCAGCTCCTTTTCGAGATCGGCGACGCGGCGGTCGATGTCGCGCTGCTTGATGCGGATGTCGAGGATGGTCTTCTGCACGTCGCCGACGCGCTGGCCGAGCAGGCTCAGGATCTGCGTCCAGTCGACGGGCTGGGGATTTGTGCCGGCCGGCACCGGGCGGCCCGGCAGCTCGGCGAGATTCTTGAGCAGGGTCTGCTGCGCCTCGGCCGCCTGGATCGCGGCATCCTGCACCGCGCGCTCGTCCTTGAGGCGCTCGATCTCCAGCTCGATGCGGCGCCGGTCGCTCGCCGCGCTCGCCGCATCGTTGCGCGGCACCATGACGCGGCGGCTGTCGACCGACCCGATCTGGAGCTTGCCGGTCGCCTTGCCCTCGACGCGGATAGAGCTGGCGATGGCGGCGGCCGGCAGGTCGTTGAACAGGATCGAATGATCGCCGGCCTCGAGCTTGACCTTCGCAATCCGCGCGACCTCGGCGCCCACCGGGAAGACGATGACGGACTGGACGCGCGAGCCGGCCCTGATCTCCGCGGCTTGCGCCGGAACAAGGCCTGCAACCAGGCCGGCGACCGCAGCCAACACCCACACGCGCATCGAACATCCTCCCTCGGGCGGACCCCATGTCCGCGCCGAGGAGAACCTAGCGCTTTTCATGTCCCAACTGTGACGCGGGATCGTTCGCAGAGCGCAAAAAGCACCATGTCGTAAACGCGCCCGCGGAGGGTCCGCGACCTCACTCTAGAACGGCTCAAAACGTCAGCTTGTTCACGCGCACG
>JBFWWW010000053.1:0-20894 GCA_050245975.1 Hyphomicrobiaceae bacterium | reverse complement strand
GACGTTCACGACGCCGAAGCTGTGTTCACCGGCGCTGTTTGCGGGGCTGACCTGTATGAAGGCGACATCGCAGGCGATTGTACCGTCCTCGATGTAACGGCCGATCTGACCGACATGGCAGGGGACGATCTCCAGGACGCCGGCCTTTGCCAGGCGGCGATGGGTGCCGATCCCCCCGAAGCCTCGAAACCGGATGCGGTCTGCGTGCTCGGGTTTGAGGGTATCGCTGAAGCCGGCGCCAAGAAAAACCGAGACCGGACCGATGTCCTGGCGCTGCGCCACCAATGCTTCGGTAAGCGTCTGGGGCTCGCCCGTGGCCTGGCCCCATACGATCTGGTCGCCGGGCTTGATGATGGACTTCAGATCAAGATCGGCGGCCGCGATGGTTTTCGGCATCAGGCGCCTCCCCGTTCCGCAGCGGCAACGATGGCCTGGGCGTTCTTGAGCAGCGGTCCATCCACCATCTGGCCTTCAAAGTCGATCGCGCCCTGACCCTTCTTTTGCGCCGCCTCGTAGACCGCGATCAGGCGGCGCGCGCGCTCGACCTCTGCGGCCGACGGCGCAAAGACCTCGTTTGCGAGCGCGGTCTGCTTGGGATTGAGACAGATCTTGCCTTCGTAGCCGAGGTTGCGGCCCATCTCGGCGTCGCGGCGGAACTGCGCGTCGTCGCGAATTTGGATCACGGCCTGATCGACAGCTGGAACGCGCGCCGCCCTGGCGGCCAGCACGACGCGGGAGCGGGCGTACAGCACTTCCGTCCCCTCAAGCGTCCGCCGCGCACCCATTTCAGCGCCGAAGTCCTCGGCGCCGAAGTACAGGGCGGCAATCGCCGGCGATGCCGCTGCGATGGCGTCGGCATTGAGCACACCGCTGATGGACTCGATGCCGGCGATGATCGTGCGGCCGGCGCCCAGTGTTTTGAGAACAGTGGCCACTGCGGCCGCGTCGGCGATCTTCGGCACCACGACACCGGCGGCCGCCGTGCCAAGAACCGCGGCCATGTCGTCGGCATAGTCGCCCGATGCGATTTCGTTGACGCGGACGTAAACCGGGGCACGGCCGGCGGCCGATTCAACGGCTTTTTTGAGCGTCTGGCGCGCAGACGGGCGCTCCCCGGCCGGCGTTCCGTCCTCCAGGTCGATCACCACGCAGTCGGCACGCGAAGCGGGAAACTTGGCGACAAGATCGAGCCGATTGGCGGGAGCAAAGAGGAGACTGCGTACGATCATGGGCTTTCTCCTATGCCGAAAGGCCACGAAGGACGTCGCAGGCCTCCGTGTAGATGGCATGGACCACATCGCTTGCCGAGGGCACGGAATGGACAAGGGCGGCACCCTGACCGGCCGGCAGCGAACCATTGTCGACGTCGCCTTCGATGCGGCCGAGGACCGAGGCCGGCGCGCCGATGGTCTCGAGCTGATGCGGATAGGCCGCAATGGTGTCCTGGTGCGCGCTCCAGTGGTCGGTGAATTTGTTGCGTACGAGGCGGCAGGGCTTTCCGCTGTGCGCGCGCGTCACGATAGTGCCCTCTTCGTCGATATCGACAAGCTTTTTCTTATAGCGCTCGTGTGCGCGCGCCTCATGCGTGGCGATGAAACGGGTACCCATCCAGACGCCGCACGCTCCGAGTGCCATCGATGCGATGAGCCCGCGGCCATCGGCAAGCCCTCCGCCGGCGACGACGGGCACCTTGATCTGGTCGACCACCTGCGGAACCAGGACCATGGTTCCCACGCGGCCGACGTGCCCGCCACCCTCATGCCCGGAGGCGATGATGGCATCGACGCCATCGTCGACGAGCTTCCGCGCCTGCCTGGCGTTGCCGACCACCGACATTACCTTCATGCCGCGCCGATGCGCCTCATCGATCACCAGCAGAGGGTTGCCGAGGCCGGATATCAGCACCGGCACCTTTTCATCGAGCGTGACGTCGATCTGCTCCTGCACCCGGTTGGTGTAGCGCAGGCTCTCCTCGCTCTTGCTCGCGGTCGCAGCAAACAGGATGTCGACCCCGAACGGCTTTTTGGTGCGCTCGCGCACGATACGGATTTCCTTGCGCAGCTCCTCGCCGCTCAGATAGCCGCTGCCGATGACGCCGAGCCCGCCGGCTTCCGACACGGCCGCGGCGAGAGCTCCGTATGCCACTTGACCCATGCCGGCCTGAAGAATGGGGTACTCGATACCGAGCAGGCTGCAAATCCTACTGCTTTTCAAGCGCTGCTCGGCCGTCATTCCGGTCTCCTTTTTGGTCGTGAAAGTTCGTTCGTGGGCGCCGCCGGCGCAGGATTGGTATCGTTCATATTCATACACGATATTCATACTTGCGCACAACAGGCGATCATGGCGATCGCAGTGTTCGCGCGCGATGCGGGCGCTTGACACTGTTCATGTATCTGAATGTTATGTGCGAATAAGGATGCATCGGAGAGCCGAGCATCCGAGGCCATTTCATACGAAGGCGGCGAGGAACGATGGGGCCCTTGCAGGGATTGCGCATTCTGGATTTGACGACGGTCCTGATGGGTCCCTATGCGACGTTGCAGCTCGCCGACATGGGCGCCGACGTCGTCAAGATCGAGCCGCCGCAGGGCGACATCGTGCGCCAGATCGAGCCGGCGCGTCATCCCGGCATGGGCGCGATGTTTCTCACGCTCAACCGCAGCAAGCGCAGCATCGCCATCGATCTCAAGCAGCCCGCGGGCCGGGACGCACTGTTGCGGCTTGTGAAAAACGCCGACGTGCTGCTTTACAATGTGCGTCCGCAGGCCATGGTCCGCCTGGGGCTCGGATACGACGAGATCGCAGCCGTCAATCCGCGCATTATTTATGCCGGGGCCTTCGGTTACGGCCAGGATGGCCCTTATGCCGCGCGGCCGGCCTACGACGATCTCATTCAGGGCGCCGTCGCGATCCCGACGCTCATTGCCGCGGTGGGCGATGGGACGCCGCGCTATCTGCCGGTCACGATCGCCGACCGGGTCGTCGGCCTGTGCGCCGTCAATGCGATTCTCGCCGCCCTTCTGCATCGTGGGATCACCGGCCAGGGTCAGCGCGTGGATATTCCGATGTTCGAGACCATGGCGAGCTTCGTGCTGGGCGATCACATGGGCGGGCTGACGTTCAATCCACCCGAGGGCGGCGCGGGATACGTTCGGCTCATGGCTCCCGAGCGCAAGCCGTATCGCACAAGCGACGGTTATGTCTGCGCGCTGATCTACAATGACAAGCAGTGGGAAAGTTTCTTCCGGGCGACGGGGCGAGAGGATGCCTTCTCCGATCCGCGGTTTGCCAATCACGCGGCGCGCCTCAAGCACATCAACGAGATTTATGCCGAGGTTGCGGCGATATTCCGCCAGAGACCCACGGCGGAGTGGCTCGAGATTCTCGATCGCGCCGATATTCCAGTGACGCCGTTGAATACATTGGAGTCGCTTCTGGAAGACCCGCACCTCAAGGCGACGGATTTCTTTTCAACTGTCGAGCATCCGAGCGAGGGCAGCATCCGGTCCATGCGTCCGCCGAGCACGTGGAGCCACACGCAGCCGGAGCCCACGCGGCCGGCGCCGCGGCTCGGCGAGCACAGCACCGAAATCCTGCGCGAGGCAGGTATGAGCGAAACGGAAATAGACGGCCTTCTGGCCGCCGGCGTCGTCAGGCAGGATGGAAGAGCCGCAACCCGGTCGTGAGAGACCCGGCTTGGGGACGCGCGGAAACAGGACAAGGAGAGAGGCAATGGATTTCGCAATGACACCCGAGCAGGACGAGTTGCGGGAGTCCGTTCTCAAGCTTTGCCGCGAGTTCGATGACGACTACTGGCTCGAGAAGGACAAGACCGGCGGGTTTCCGTCCGATTTCCATGCGGCGCTCGCCAAGGCCGGATGGCTCGGCATCTGCATTCCAGAAGCTTACGGGGGCTCCGGTCTGGGAATTACGGAAGCAGCCATCATGATGCGCACGATCGCCGAGTCGGGGGCCGGGATGTCCGGCGCCTCGGCGATCCACATCAACGTTTTCGGCCTCAATCCCATTGTCGTGTTCGGCACCGAGCAGCAGAAGCAGCGCATGCTCCCGCCGATGATCGCCGGCAAGGAGAAGAGCTGCTTTGCCGTGACGGAGCCGAACACTGGTCTCAACACCACGCAGCTCAAGACGTTCGCCGCGCGCAAGGGCGATCGTTATGTGGTCAACGGCACCAAGGTCTGGATCTCCACGGCACAGGTCGCCGACAAGATCCTTCTGCTCGCGCGCACGACACGGCTGGAAGACGTGAAGCGGCCGACCGAAGGGCTGAGCCTGTTCTATACGGACTTCGACCGCAAGCGCATCACGGTGCATGAAATCGAGAAGATGGGCCGCAAGGCGGTCGACTCGAACGAGCTGTTCATCGAGAACTTCGAAATCCCGGTCGAGGACAGGATCGGCGAGGAGGGGCGGGGGTTCGAGTACATCCTGCACGGTATGAACCCCGAGCGCATCCTGATCGCAGCCGAAGCGGTAGGCCTGGGACGGCTCGCCCTGACGCGTGCCACGGCGTATGCCAAGGAGCGGATCGTCTTCAATCGTCCGATCGGACAGAACCAGGCAATCCAGCATCCTCTGGCCAAGAACTGGATGGAGCTCGAGGCTGCCTGGCTCATGACCATGTCGGCCGCCTGGCACTACGACACCAACCGCCCGAGCGGCGCTGCGGCCAATGCGGCCAAGTATCTTGCCGGCGAGGCAGGGTTCGACGCGTGCCAGCAGGCGGTGATGACGCATGGCGGCTTCGGCTATGCCAAGGAGTTTCACGTCGAGCGCTACTTGCGCGAGGTGATGATCCCGCGCATCGCTCCGGTGAGCCCGCAACTGGTGCTTTGCTTTATCGCGGAGAAAGTGCTCGGATTGCCGAAGTCCTATTGAGCGGCAGGGAAACGATGGACATTCGCGAGGACGATCTGCGCGGGCCGGAGATCGCGGAGTTGCTTGTCGCCCACCTGCACCATACGACCAGCAGCTCGCCTCCGGAGAGTATGCATGCCCTGGATCTCGATGCGTTGAGAGCGCGGGACATCACATTCTGGAGTATTTGGGACGGGCCGACGCTGGTCGGGTGCGGCGCCCTGAAAGAGCTCGATGCGACTCATGGCGAAGTCAAGTCGATGCACACTGCCGCTTCCTTTCGCGGGCGCGGCGTCGGTGCTGCCATGCTGAAGCACATCATTGCCGCATCGAAGGCACGTGGATACCGTCGGCTCAGTCTGGAGACCGGCTCGATGGATGCGTTTGCTCCGGCGCGGCTTCTTTATTCCAGATTTGGATTCGCGCCGTGCGGTCCCTTTTCCAGCTACAGACCTGATCCAAACAGCGTGTTCATGACCATCGATTTGAACCCATAGGACTCGAGCCTAGGCGGCCGGCGGCATGATCCGTCGGTAATCCTTGGGCTTCAGGGCGATGCTCGCCACGGTATGCCGATCAAGAGCCTTCAGGAAGGCAGCCAGGGCTTCTTGCAATACGGCCGGAAGGCGGCAGCAGCCGGTGATGATGCACTGGTTGCCGGTGGAGAAGCATTCCACGAGCGCGAAGTCAGGCTCTGTGGCGCGAATTACATCCCCCAGTCCGATCTCGTTTGCGGGCTTTGCGAGACGAAGACCGCCCGAGCGGCCACGCACCGCCGCCAGGTACCCGGTCCGCGTCAGCGCATTGACGACCTTCATCAGATGCGCACGCGATATTTTGTAGGCATCCGCGATCTCCTCGACCGTAACAAGCCGGCCGTCGGCTGCGTGCGCGTACATGAGCACACGGAGCGCATAGTCGGAAAATTTCGTGAGCTGCATAGGTCCCTGCGACAACAATGCTATAAGATTCATTCTTGACACATCTTACAAGCGGGGAGCAATCTCTCAATAAGATGCATATGTAATACATCTTATTGAGGTGCGCTATGGCACAGGCGGTCAGAAGGCTCGAGTCCCCAGTCGTTGAAGCGGTACACACCACCGGGTCGCAGCCTCGCAAATTGCCGCAAGCCGCCCCTATAGATGTCGATGACGGACTGCTGGCAACTGCCGGTCCGCTTATGGCTGCCTGCTACGCTGCGGCGATGGTCATTCTGGCAGGGACCTTCTGGCAGCATGGCGAGGCCATGTTTGTCATTGCGATCAGCGCCGGCTTTGCCGCGATCTTCTTTACTTTGCCGTTTTTGATGCTTCGCATCCAGCACCGGCGCGACGGCCGCTGGGTTCCCGGCAGGGCACCTGCATCCCGCGAGGTGACGATTTTCACCGGCAATATTCATCGCAACGAGGCAATCGTGCAGATGGTGATCGTCCCGATGGCCATGGTTGCCGCATTCACTGCTTTCGCGGTCATCTGGCTGCTTTTGGGTCCTGGCGGGCCATGACCTATGTCGTCACGGAGAACTGCATCAAGTGCAAGTACACCGATTGCGTCGAGGTGTGCCCGGTGGATTGTTTCTACGAAGGCGCCAATATGCTCGTCATCCATCCCGACGAGTGCATCGATTGCGGCGTCTGCGTTCCGGAGTGCCCAGCGGAGGCAATCGTGGCCGATAGCGATCCGGCAGCTACGGAAAAGTGGCTCGACGTGAACCGCGTATACGCCGGTATCTGGCCCAATATTGTCGCCAAGAAACCGCCGTTGCCGGGCGCGGATGCCGAGAACGGCCGCAAAGACAAGGCAGCGGAGCTGTCCACCGAGCCGGGGATAGCGGAGAATGCGACATGACCCGCGAGCCCCACCCCGATGCGCCGGGCATTGCCGCCGGCGTGACCGAAGCGATGATCCGCACGCTGGTGCACACGTTCTATGCGCGCGTGCGTCGCGATCCGCTGATCGGTCCGATCTTCAACCGTGAGGTGGCCGACTGGGACGAGCATCTCGACAAGCTGTGTGCGTTCTGGTCATCCGTCACATTGATGACCGGTCGCTACAAAGGCACGCCAATGCGGGTCCATGCCGAGCTGGCGGAAATCGATGTCGCACATTTCGAACGCTGGCTCGCGCTGTTTCAGGCCACGGTCTTGCGTATTTGTCCGCCGGCCGCCGCCGAGTTGTTCATCGACCGGGCGGAGCGCATCGGGCAGTCCCTGCAGCTGGGTATCGCTTTGCATCGCGGCACGCCGGCTGTTGCCGCGCCCCGGCCCATGCCGACGGCAGTCGCCGGCGCCCCTGTCCGCACGAAACCCGAAGACGGCTCATGATCGACCGGGATTTCGCGTCACGGGTTGGTGACGGACACAGCCGATAGCTCTGTCATTCGCCAGCGAGCGTCGAATTACCGATTGCCGAGTGCGTCAGATGACGCGTCCGGTCGCTGCGTCGATCAGGTGCATGTTGTTGAGGTTGGCGGCGAGCTTCATCGGCTGGCCGTCTCGAGCGCCGCTGTTGGGATTGACCCGACCGCAGATCTGCGCCCCATTGAGCGGGAAGTAGACGAGGGTCTCCATGCCCATGGGTTCCGTGACGTCGAGTTTGGCATCGAACGGAACCGACCCGGGCTCGAGATGGTCGTGCGCCTCGGTGATGTGTTCCGGCCGCAGCCCGAGCAGGAGTTGCCCGTTGTTGACGTGCTGGCGGTAGCGGGCGGCGCGATCTGTCGGAGCCGGGAACGAAATCGCGTCGGTGACACGGATGTTGACCTGATCGCCGATGTTCTCGAGCTTGCAGCCGATGAAGTTCATGGCCGGAGAGCCGATAAATCCGGCGACAAACCGCGTCGCCGGCCGGTGATAGAGCTCGTTGGGCGCGCCAACCTGCTCGATGCGGCCCTGGTTCATCACGACGACGCGGTCGGCCAGCGTCATGGCTTCCACCTGGTCGTGCGTGACGTAGACGGTGGTCGTGCGTACCTTCTGATGCACCTTCTTGATCTCTGTCCGCATCTGCACGCGCAGCTTGGCGTCGAGATTGGAGAGCGGCTCGTCGAACAGGAAGACCTTGGGATGACGGACGATGGCGCGGCCCATCGCGACGCGCTGCCGCTGCCCGCCCGAGAGCTGCTTGGGCTTGCGATCCAAAAGCTCGGTGATGTCCAGGATGCGCGCGGCCTCGGCCACGCGCTGCTTGATCTCCGCCTTCGGAAACCGCTTGAGGCGCAAGCCGAACGACATGTTTTCCGCCACGGTCATGTGCGGATAAAGCGCGTAGTTCTGGAAGACCATGGCGATATCACGATCTTTCGGCGGGACGTCATTGACGACGTCGCCTGCTATGCGGACCTCGCCACCGGTGATGTCCTCCAGTCCGGCAATCATTCGCAGCGTGGTTGACTTGCCGCATCCGGAGGGCCCGACCAGCACCACGAATTCGTGGTCGGCGATTTCCAGATCGATGCCGCGAACGGCTTCCACGTCGTCGTACTTCTTGACGACCTTGCTGAGGGATACTTCCGCCATTGCCAATCAACCCTTCGTGGCGCCGGCAGTCAGGCCGGCGATGTAGTAGTCCATGAGGAAAGCATAGATGATGAGCGGCGGCGCGGCACCCAGCAGCGCGCCGGTCATGATCTGTCCCCAGTTGAAGACATCGCCCTTGATCAGCGACGTTATGATGCCGACCGGCAGCACGAGTTGCTCGGTCGAGGTGGTCAAGGCGAGAGGGTAAAGGAACTGCGCCCAGCTCACCGTGAAGGCGAAGATCGTCGCCGCGATAAGCCCTGGCAACGCGACGGGGATGAAGATTCGCGTAAGCGTCTGCAGCCACGTGGCGCCGTCGATGAGCGCCGCTTCGTCCAGTTCTTTCGGGATCGATGCGAAGTAGCCGATCATGATCCAGGTGCAGAACGGGACGGTCAGCGTCGGATAGACGATCAGCAGCACGTACCACTTGTTGATGAGCTGGATGCCGGTCCACTCGTCGAACACCGCGAACATCTTGAAAAGCGGGATGAACAGCAGGGAATCCGGCACGAGATAGGTCAGGAAGACGCCGGTCGCGAGTGCGGTGGAGCCCCAGAATTT
Source organism: Hyphomicrobiaceae bacterium (assembly GCA_050245975.1). Lineage (GTDB taxonomy): Bacteria > Pseudomonadota > Alphaproteobacteria > Rhizobiales > Hyphomicrobiaceae > JBFWWW01. Next base: position 11,931 of record JBFWWW010000053.1, on the reverse strand, counting down.
CATGCGCGACAGGGCGAAGGCGGCCGGCACGCTGATGAGCATCGTTACGATGACCACGCTGACGGAGACGATCGCCGAGTTGCGGAAGTAGATCTGATACTGCTCGGAGAAAAGCAGCTCGCGATAGTTGTCGAGCGTGGGATTGAAGACCCACCAGGGGTTGGTCGCGGCCGATATCTCGGCGCTCGTCTTGAGCGACGTGATGAGCATGTAGATCGGCGGACACAGGAAAAAGATCACGAAGAGGATCAGGAAGAAGTAGGACCAGCGCAGGGCCCACTTGCGATCCTCCCGCATGCTGCGCAGCTTTTTGCGCTGCGGCTCTACGCCAAGGGCAACGTCGGCGGTGGCCATCAGGCTTCGTTCCCTCGTTTGGTGATATCACGCAGGATGAATATGGCGCCGACGGCGAGGATCGGGACCATGAACAGAGACACTGCCGCACCTTGCGGAATGTCGTTGCCCTGAATGCCGACCCGGAAGGCCCAAGTCGCAAAAACGTGTGTCTTGTCGATGGGGCCGCCGGCCGTGAGAATCTGCACGATGTCGAAGTTGGCGAATGTGACAATGGTCGAGAAGAGAACCGTGATGGCGATGATGTTGCGCATCATCGGCAGGGTCACGTACCAGATGCGCTGCCACCAGTTGGCGCCATCGATGGCCGCGGCCTCATAGAGCTGGTCGGGGACCGATTTGAGGGCGGCAAGGTACATGATGAGGAAGAACGGCGCGCCGTACCATACATTGACCAGGATGACCGAGAACCGCGCCCAATAAGCATCGCCTGTCCACGGAATCGGGCCAATGCCGAAATGGCCGAGGATCCAGTTGAAAGCGCTGTAGGACGGATCAAACAGCCACAGCCAGCCAAGCGTGCTCATTGCGGGCGGGATGACCCACGGCACGAGCAGCATGCCGCGCCATTTGCGCTGACCCTTGGCTGGAATGTTGTGGACGAGATGCGCGACCACAAAACCGATGAGCGCTTTGAAGAACACGGCCGTCAGCGCGAAGATGCAGGACTGCTGCACCACCATCCAGAAGGTCTCGCGCTTGAACAGGAATGTGAAATTCCCAAAGCCGACGAAGCGCGTCATGCCCTTGTTGAGAGTCGCGAGATGGACCGAATAGAGCGCGGGATAAAGCACCATGATCGCGATCAGCAGGATCAATGGCAACGTCATCAAGAAGGCGATCGTCGATTTGCGCTGCATGGCCCTGCGCAAGCCTGAGCGGCGCACCATCGGGCGGGCAACCTGGGCGCCCTGAAGAGCTGCATCCACCATCGCGATAATCCGGTGCTGTTGGGTCATCGATCCGGCAGGCCATCGGGCCATCTGCCGGATCATCAATCGCAAGGCGCGTGATGTGTGTCGCGCCTTGCGTCGATATCCCTGATCGAGCCGGTCGCCGTCCATGTCCCGGACGGCGACCGGCTTTTCGTCAGGTGCGCATGAAGCCCTCGCACTCGGACTCCGCCCACGCGAGCGTCTTCTCGATGGCTTCGCCCTGGAGGTGGCGAACGACCATCTTCGTCTGCACGCCCTGCGTATAGATCTGGTGCGCGATCTTCGGCGGGGCTGGCGCCGCCGAGATCGACAGCGTCTGGTGGTTGTGCGGGTTCGGGTAGTGGTAGAGCGTACCCTTGGGCGGAGATTCCTCTGCCCAGGTCTTGAAGTCGGTCAGCTTCTCGAATGCCGGCAGGTCGTAGCCGGCGCTCGCCGCAACCATCTTCTCTGCAGACGCGCGCTGCGACAGCTGCACCAGCAGGCTCTTTGCCGCCGACTTGTTCTTGCTGAAGCCCCAGATGCCCCAGAAATAGGGCAGGAACGGCGCGAACCGACCGGCAGGACCGGACGGGAAGCCGTGCGTCCAGCACTGCTCGGCGACCTTCGGCGCGTCGCGCTTGGCAACGGCCCAGGCGCTCGGCGGGTTGCAGATCATCGAGCCGTTGCCCGACACGAGCCACTTGTTGTTCGACGAATCGTCCCACGCGGGAGCGTCGGGCGGCAGGAACTTGGCGAGCTTGACGCAGTACTCGAGCGCCTGGCGCACCTTGTCCGACTTCACCGTGATGTTGCCCTTGGCATCAACAAGGGCGGCACCGTGCGCATGGAAGAACGCGCCGATGGAATCGACCGAGTCGGACGTCGTGCCAAGCCCGATGCCGATGGCGTTGCCGCCCTTCTGGCAGGCTTCGGCAGCCTTGAGGAAGGCGTCGAGTGTCCACGCGTCGGCCTTGGGCGCCGACCCGGCCGGATACATCGCCTGCACGTCGATGCCGGCGTGCTTCTTCATGAGGTCGATGCGCGAGCAGGGGCCCTTGATCTGGCTGCCGACGGTCGCCGGCACCGCGATCCAGTGGCCGTTGGCGCGACCGAGATACTCGACCGTACCGTTCACCTTGCCGTTCTGTTTGATGAGCTCGGTCATGATGTCGTCGACCGGCTCGAGCTGCTCGGCATGGCCCTGCGGCTCCCACGTCGGGAAGGCGAAGATGTCATGACCGGCCCTGGCCTGCGCCTCGGCGGCGATCGTCATCAGGTTCTTGTTGCCCTGCGACGGGATGTAGTCGATCTGGACCTCGACCTTTTCCTTGGCCGCCCACTCTTCCACGACGCTCTTGGTGGCGGCGTTCGCACCGGGCACCCAGTGATCCCAGAAGCCGATCGAGATCTTGCCGGCGGCGTTTGCGGTCCGCACAAAGGGCGCTGCGATCATCGTCGCCGACGCAGCGGCCGTGGTGGCCATAAAGCGGCGGCGCGTAAATTTCTTTTTGCTCATTCCGTTTCCTCCTTGTTGCGCCGGCGTGTCGCCGGAGCGGTTTAAGCATTTGTCTTGTCGGATCGCGGTTCCGGTTCTTGTGCCGGTGTGCCGTACGACCCCCATACCAAAATTTCCAAATCCTACCTCACCAGTTCGCGGCCGTCAGGTGTTTCCGGTCGAGCGGTGAGGACAAATCCAGATCGCGCGAGAAGCGACGGTGCGATTCCTTCAGGTGAGTGTGCATCGCATCGCGAGCCAGATGCGGCGCGTTCCTGGCAATGGCGTCGCGGATGATGATGTGCTCGGCGTGCGCCGCGCTCCAGGTCAGATCGGTCTCCGTATGGGCGGCGAGCTGCTCGAAGTAAGGGTTAATGCGGAGGTCGAACATTTCTCCGACAAAACGCACCAATACCGCATTGCCCAAAATGGAGGCTATGGTCGTGTGGAACTTGCGGTCGACGGCGATGCGCTTGTCGCGCGACCTCGGCGGCATTTCGACTTCCGCCAGCACGGCATCGAGAGCCGCGACGTCCGCAGGCTTGGCGCGGCGCGCTGCTTCCTCGGCCACCGCGCTTTCCACGAACGCGCGCGCCCGCAGGACCTCGAACGGTCCTTCGATCTGGCTTTGCGGTATCAGCGGGATCGCTGTCGACGGCGGGTCGATCACATAGATGCCGGACCCCACTCGAATCCGGATGCGGCCTTCGACTTCGAGCGCAATGAGAGCTTCGCGCACGGTCGGACGCGAGACGCCGAGCATGTCGGCAAGCTCGCGCTCGGTCGGCAGCCGGCTGCCGACCGGGTACTCTCCGGAATCGATGAGCTGGCGCAACTGATCGGCGATCTGCCGATAGAGCCGCCGGGGTTCAATGGCTTCGATTGGCAAAAACGCACTCCCAAGCGTTTCCTCGCGGGGCGCAACGTCTTGATGCGCTGGCTTCCCCGACTAGGCCTGACTCATGGTCTGACCAATTGACCAGATGTTGACAGTGGCTTCATGGGTGTGTCAAGCGCTCCATTCCTCCAAGATTTCTTGGCCAGGAGGCAACGCCATGACCGAACCGGCACTTGTGGCTATCGACCACGTGCAGCTTGCCATGCCGCGCGGACGGGAGGAGGAGGCGCGGAGTTTCTACGCCGGCCTTCTGGGGCTGTCCGAGGTGCCCAAGCCAGCCGAACTCGCGGGCCGTGGCGGAGCATGGTTCGAGTCCGGCTCACTCAAGGTCCATCTCGGGGTCGATCCGAATTTTGTCCCGGCCGGAAAGGCGCATCCGGCGTTCATCGTGCGGGGACTTGCGGAGCTCGAGCGGCGGCTTGCCGCGGCCGGGTGCCCATTGCAGCGGGATACGCCGCTGGACGGCCTGTTACGACTGCACGTCAACGACCCGTTCGGCAACCGGATCGAGCTGATCGAGCCTCTCTGACGATTTCTCTGGATAGTCCGTCAGGCGACGGCGCTTCGCGTCCCGAACGTTCGGCCGGGCGCCGCCTCAAACAACGCTTTGGTGTAGGGATGCTTCGGTTGGGCGAACACGGCCGCGGTCGACCCGTGCTCGACAATCTCGCCATCCTTCATCACCGCGATGCGATCGCAGATCTGAGCGGCCACTCTCAGATCGTGGGTTATGAACAGCATGGCGAGGTCGAAGCGCTTGCGCACGTCGTCGAGCAGCTTGAGGACCTGCGCCTGCACGGACACGTCGAGTGCCGATACCGGCTCGTCGCCGATCAGAAGCACCGGCTGCATCGCGAGCGCGCGCGCGATGCATAGGCGCTGGCGCTGGCCGCCGGAAAACTGGTGCGGAAAGCGATCGAGCGCGTCGGGCGAAAGGCCGACCAGCGCCATCAGCTCGCGGGCCCGCGCCAATGCCTCGGGACGGGCGAGGCCGAAATTCACCGGCCCCTCGATGATCGAGTCGCCGACGCGCCGGCGGGGATTGAGCGATCTGTACGGGTCCTGGAACACGATCTGGACGCTGCGGCGATAGGGACGCAACGCGTGTTGTCCGAGGTGAGCGATGTCGATGCCGTCGACATCGACGCGGCCGCTGGTGGGTTCGACGAGCCGCGCGATGCAGCGGGCGACGGTGGACTTTCCCGAACCGGATTCGCCGACGATGCCGAGCGTCTCGCCGCGCCGGACCTCGATCGATACCTCGTGGGCAGCGCGGACGACGCGGCCGCCTCCAAACAAGGTGCGCGCGCCATAGGTCTTGGTGAGGCCGGCGGTGGACAAGGTGACAGGCCCCTTCACCGGCTGGCGCGGCGGCGGCTGCAGGCTCGGCACGGCGGCGATGAGCATGCGCGTATAGGCCTCGCGCGGGTTGTCGAGCACTTCTGCGCGCGTCCCCTGCTCGACGATCCGGCCGCGTTGCATCACGACGACGCGGTCGGCGATCTCGGACACGACGCCGAAATCGTGCGTGATGAACAGGACGCCTGTGCCGCGCCGTTCCTGCATCTCGCGGATGAGGCGCAGGATCTGCGCCTGCGTCGTCACGTCGAGCGCGGTCGTCGGCTCGTCGGCAATCAACAGGGCGGGATCGAGCACCAGCGCCGCCGCGATCATGATGCGCTGGCGCTGGCCGCCGGACAGCTGGTGCGGGTAGACGTCGATCATGCGGTCGGCATCCGGCAGGCGCACCAGCCGCATCATTTCGAGTACGCGCTTGCGGCGCTCAGAGGGGGAAAGGCGGGTGTGGATTTCGAGCACCTCGCCGATCTGCTCGCCCACGGTCATGACCGGATTGAGTGCCGTCATGGGCTCCTGAAAGATCATGGCCATACGTGTGCCGCGCAGATCGCGCAGTTGCGCGTCGCTGGCCTTCAGCACGTCGTTCCCTTCAAGAAGCACTTCGCCGGCGCTCGGACGGAGATCGCGGCGTGGCAGAAGCCCCATGACGGTCTGGGCCGTGACAGACTTGCCCGAGCCGGACTCGCCGACGACGCAGACGATCTCGCCGGCGTTGACGCTGAACGAGATGTTCTCGATGGCGTTCTTCCGGTCGCCACCCGAGGGCAGGGCCACGGTCAGGCCCGAAATAGCGAGAACCGTCGTGGCGTCGGTCGAGCGCTCGGGCTTGCTCACGGCCTACACCCTCTTGGCGAAGCGGGGGTCGAGCGTATCGCGCAATCCATCCCCCAGCATGTTGATGGCGAGCACTGCGAGCGCGAGGAACACGCCGGGATAGAGGATGTTGTGCGGGTAGATGCGGAAGAGCGACCGGCCTTCGGCCATGATGTTTCCCCAGGTCGGTGTCTCCGGCGGGATGCCGATGCCGAGAAACGAAAGGATCGCCTCGACGAGGATCGCGGATGCGCAGATGAATGTGCCCTGGACGATCAGGGGCGCGATGGTATTCGGCAGAACGTGGCGAACGAGCAGCAACGGCGTCGGCGTCCCGACCGTGATGGCGGCCTCGACGTAGGGCTCCTCCCTGATGGACAGCACTACGGCGCGCACGAGCCGCACCACGCGCGGCACCTCCGGCACGACGATGGCAATGATCACCGCAAGCAAGCCGGCGCGCGACAGGGATACGACGCCCATCGCAAGCAGAATGGCCGGTATGGCCATGAGCCCGTCCATGATCCGCATGATGAAGCCGTCGAGCCAGCGGATGTATCCCGCAATGAGGCCGATGAAGAGGCCCATGGCAATGCTGACTGCGGCCACCGTCACGCCGACGATCAGGGAGACGCGCGTGCCGTAGATGACGCGGCTGTAGATGTCGCGGCCGAGCGAATCGGTACCGAAGCGGTAGACGAAGCGGGATTGGGTGCCGTCGTCGGCGCGTATCGTGCGCTCGATGCCGGGCTTCTTGTTGCGATAGACGGGGTCGATGGCGGCTGGATCAATTGTGCCGAGGAAGGGCGCAAGGATGGCGATGATCGTCAGAAGGGCGACAATCCCGGCACCGATCAGAACGCCGGGATTGCGAGCCAGCGTGCGCAGCGTGCCGGGACGGCGCACTGCCGGTTCCGTTTCGGTGCTCTCGGCGGGCAGCGCTTCAATGCTCAATAGCGGATCCTCGGATCGAGGAAGGTGTAGGTGATATCGACGGCTAGGTTGATGAGAACGTAGACCAGCGAGAACAGGAGAATGACGGCCTGTATCGTCGGATAGTCACGGGCGAGAACGGCATCGACCGTCAGGCGGCCAAGACCGGGAATGGTGAAAACCGATTCCGTCACGACCACGCCGCCGATCAGCAGGGCGATGCCGAGGCCGATGACGGTCACAATGGGCACCGCCGCATTGGCGAGGGCGTGGCGGACGAGGACCTTGAGTTCGGTCTGCCCCTTTGCGCGGGCAGTGCGGATGTAGTCCTCGTTGAGGACCTCGAGAACGCTGGTGCGCGTGATGCGCGCAATGAGCGCAATGTAGATCACCGACAGCGTCAGCGCGGGAAGAATGAGGCGCTGAAGCCACCCGCCGAAGCCGCGCGACAGGCCCTGGTAACCCTGCACCGGCAGCCAGTTGAGGTGGATGGCGAAGACGTAGATGAGCAGGTATCCGACAACGAAAACGGGCACCGAGAAGCCCAGGACCGAAAACCCCATCACGACCCGGTCGATCCAGGTTCCCTGCTTGTAGGCGGCCAGGACGCCGAGCGGCACGGCAATGACGACGGCAAGGATGATGGTGACGAGGGCGAGCGACAGGGTCGGCTCGAGACGGTCGGCGATCAGATCGACGACCTGTTTCTTGAAGAAGAACGACTCGCCGAAATCGCCATGCAGGGCCTTCGTGATCCAGATAGCGAACTGTGTGTGGATCGGCTGATCGAGGCCCAACCTGGTCCTGATCTCGGCGATCTGCTGGGCGTTGGCGTAGTCGCCGGCGATGATGGCGGCGGGGTCGGACGGCGTCAGGCGCAGCATCAAAAAGACGAGTACGGCGACGATCAGCATCACCGGGATCGTCGCCGCGAGTCTGCGCAAGATGTAGAAGAACATTGAGCGCCGATCTGCTTGGGGATGCTGGCTGCCGGGTGTCGATGCACCCGGCAGCCCGACCAACTCAGTCGAGCGATACGTTCCAGAATACCGGAGCGGGCGCCTTGACCATGCCGTTGACATTCTTGCGCATGGCCGCCGGCAGATACCACTGCCCGAGAGGAATGTGCGGGACCATCTGCGTCGCGCGCACCTGGACCGCCTCGGCGATGGCTTTCTGCTTGGTCGGATCGGTCTCGCGGGCAAACTGGTCGCGCAGCTTCTCCATCTCGGGATCACAGGGCCAGCCGAAGAGCGCCTTGTCGCAAGACGAGTTGAAGAAGGCGGCGAAAACGGGGTTCAGCACATCGGCAGAGACCCACGAGGTCATGAACGCATGCCAGCCGCCGGCGTTCGGCGGGTCCTTCTTGGCGCGACGTGCAACGACCGTCTGCCAGTCCATCGACTGCATGTCGACCTTGAAGCCCGCCTTCTCCATGAGCGACTTGGCGACGGGCGCCAGGTTGGTGAGGATCTGCAGGTCGGTGGAGTGCATCAGGACGATGGGCGTGCCGTCGTAGCCGGCTTCCTTCAGCAGCTCCTGGGCCTTCTTGAAGTTGGAGTCGAGAAGGCCGTCCATGCCCTTTTCCGAATACAGGGCGGTCCCGCAGATGAAGTAGGACTTGCAGACCTTGTAGTATTCGGGATCGCCGACCACCGCCTTCAGGAAGTCTTCCTGATTGAAGGCATAGAGGAGTGCCTGGCGGACCTTCGGATTGTCGAAGGGCTTGTGCAGCCAGTTCGGTCGGAAGGTGAACTGGTTGCCGAGAACGTTCCAGTCGTACAGCTTGACGTTCGAGTCCGCTTTCACCAGCGGCAGCAGGTCATGCGGCGGAGCTTCGATGAAGTCGATCTCGCCGGCCAGGAGCGCGTTCACCGCCTGCTGGTGGTCCGAGATGGCACGCCACTCGACCCGATCGACCTTCACCATCTTGCCGCCGGCAAGGCCGGAAGCGGGTTCATCACGCGGTTTGTATTTGTCGAACTTGATGTAGACGGTTTTGTCGCCGGGCTTCCACTCATCCTTCTTGAAGACGAACGGTCCGGATCCGGTGAAGTCGGAAATCTGCGTGTTGGGGTCCGTCTCGGCGACGCGCTTCGGCATCATGAACGGCACGTTGGATGAAGGCTTCCCGAGGCCGATTACGACAAGACCGGTCGGTTCCTTGAGGGTCATGACGAAGGTCTTGGCGTCCTTCGCCTCCAGGCTCTTCACGAAGCTCATGAGCTTCTGACCGGTCGCATCCTTGGCGCCCCAGCGCTTGATGGAGGCGATGCAGTCTTCCGATGTCACCGGCTGGCCGTCATGCCAGAGCAGGCCGTCGCGAAGCGTGAACGTGTGCACGAGATTGTCCGGCGAGACGTCGTGCTTCTCGAGCATCTGCAGCTTGACGTCGCCGTTCGCGTCGGTGGCGAAGAGCGTGTCGTAGATCATGTAGCCGTGGTTGCGGACGATGTAGGCGGTCGTCCAGATGGGGTCGAGGATCTTGAGATCCGAATGCATGACGGCACGCAACACCTTCTCGGCATGCGCGGACACGGCGAACGTCCCCATGCAAGCCACCGCGATGAGCGCGGTCAGGCTTCGACGCAGATACCTCATCGTCCACTCCCTTTGACCGATGTTGTCCGGTTCCTGCGCGGCAGGCTGCCGGCATGCGCAAGAATTACACAACGGGGCCTCGCCCGGTGTCAAAGGCAAAGGCGCGCCGCGGGAGGCGGGATGTGCCTGATATTGCGGCGCGGTTGCCCGCCGCATTGGCAAATGATCGCGAGCGGCGCGGGCGATGGTGTCAATTGAAGACGATCACCCCGCGGGCCACCGATCCCTTGCGCAGGAGGTCGAAGCCCTCGTTGATCTGGTCGAATGAATAGGTCCGGCTGATGAGATCATCGAGGTTAATGCGCTTGTCCATGTCGAGGTCGGCGAGCATGCCGAAGTCGACCGTGGGGCGGATCGAGCCGTAGTAGGTGCCCGTGATCTTCTTCTCGCCATAGACGATCTGCAGCGGGGAGACCGGAGCGCGCGCGCTCGCGGCCGGGATGCCGACGATCACGGCGTGGCCACCCGGGGCGATGGCGTCGACGATCTGCAGCGTCGTCGCCTCGGTGCCGATGGCGTCGAAGGCATACTCCACGCCAAGCCCGCTCGTCAGCTCGCGCACGCGCTTCACGACGTCTTCCGTCTTGCTATTGATCGTGTGGGTTGCGCCGAAGGCCTTTGCGTAGGCGAGCTTGTTGTCGAGGAGGTCGCAGGCGATGATCGTGCGCGCGCCGGCAAGCTTGGCGCCCTGCACGACATTGAGGCCGACACCGCCGCAGCCGACGACAAGCACGGACGAACCCGCCTCGACCTGCGCATGCCGGATGACGGCGCCGACGCCGGTGGCGACGCTGCAGCCGATGATGGCGGCATGCGTCCAGGGCAGGTCGTTGCGAACCGTAACCACCTGCTCGGCAGGACAGACGACGTATTCCGAGAATGTGCCGATGCGCGCCATCTGGTTGACGGGCTCGCCGTTGAGGCGCACGCGCGCGGTGCCGTCATGCATGAGCCAGCGCGGCGTGTCGTTATGGCCGATGCACAGCACGGTCCGGCCTGACGAGCAGTAGCGGCATGTGCCGCAGTGCGGGCGGAACGAGAAGATGACGTGATCGCCCTTCTTGACGTTGGTGACGCCGGGACCGAGCTCGACGACCACGCCGGCAGCCTCGTGGCCGAGCACCATCGGCAGCGGCAGCGGCCAGTCGCCGTTCATGATGTGCCAGTCGCTCATGCATACGCCGGCCGCCTTGACCTGGACACGAACCTCGCCGGCTTTCGGGCCTTCCTGATCGAGATCGAGAATTTCGAGAGGTTTGTTGACGGTGGTCAGGACGGCTGCGCGCATGGACGGTCTCCTCCGGTGCGGATGGCGCGCTGCGCCGCTCCGCTGATTGGAGGATCATGCTGGCCCACCCGGGCTAGTGTTGTCACGCACCTTGTGCGGACGACGGTGGACGGACGGTCACCGACACGCGTTGGACGGCATTGTTGCCGAAGCCGCCGTTGTCCCAGCGGGCGTCGAGCGGCTGCACCTGTCCATTGGCGTCCTCGGCCCGGCAGGCGATCTCGTACGTACCGGGCCTGGCATCCCAACCGAACGTCCAGCCGCGCCAGGCATAGCGGCCGGCGGGCGGGTCGAGATCGGCATCATGCCAGACGCCGTCGATACCCACCTGCACGCGGGTAACTGGCACGCCATCTCCCGACCAGGCACGGCCCATGAGCGGAATGCGGCCCGCATCCACCATACGCCGACGGGAATAGAAGTCGGGGATGCCGGGCGGCGCCATGAGCGAGCGGACGCGCAGATGCGTGACCGGAACGCCCGGTCCGCCGGGACGCTCCCGATAGACGTAGGTGCCGACCTGCTGATGGCCGCGGAACGGCTCGCTCACCGCATCGATGCGTGTCAGCCACTTGACGCTGGCCATGCCGTACCAACCCGGCACGACAAGCCGCAGCGGATAGCCGTGCTGCGGCGCCAGCGGCAGGCCGTTCATGGCGTGCACCAGCAATGCATCGCCCGAAAGGGCGATGTCGCGCGTCAGGCTGCGGGCGAAGGCATGCTCCGAGCCGCGGTCGAAGCCGCGATCTGCGCCCGTGAAGACGACTTCGATGGCGTCGTCGGCCAGTCCGGCCTCCTCGAGCACGAGGCGGAGCGGCGTCCCCGTCCATTCCGCCGTGCCGACGGCCTCCAGCATCCAGGGCATGCTCTGATAGCGCGGCGAGATGTTGGCGCGGCCATTGCCGGCGCATTCCAGCGTCACGCGCAGGGTCTGCTGCGGCAGGCGCAGGATATCGGGGAGCGTCAGTACGCGCGGACGCGCGACTTTGCCGCCGACCGCGATCTGCCAGTCCATGGAGGCAACATAAGGGACGTCGAAGTGATTGAGCAGGTAATGCAGGCCGACCGGCGTCACGTCATGGCGCAAGGCTTCGAGGAGGAGACCCGAATTGCGATTGGCGAGTTGGACTTCCTCGCGCGAGAAGAGGCCGTCGGTATACGGGCGCGAGGAGCGGCTGCTGAAGGTGTCGTTAGACATTCGCGCAGGATTTCCTGTTGCGGAGGACATACAGGCGACGGTAGCAAACGATGGACGTCACACCATCGGATTTATTGT
>JBFWWW010000052.1:0-21205 GCA_050245975.1 Hyphomicrobiaceae bacterium | reverse complement strand
CATCGCCGGCATCGAGAGCGGCAGGGAGACGCGCGGCCATCGCTTCTACGGCAACGAGCCGTTCAAGGTGGCGGACGCGGCCGACTATGCGAAGGCCCTGAAGGCCAACAAGGTTCTGCTCGATCCGCAGGTGCGGGCTGCCCAGATCGGCGAGCAGGCGCACGAACTTGCCAGGGAGCACAAGCTGGCGCTGGTCGAGGACGAGGCGCTGCTCGCCGAGAATGCCGGCCTGACGGAATGGCCGCAGGTGATGATGGGCACGTTCGACGAGGCGTTCCTCGCCGTGCCGGCCGAATGCCTGACGACGTCGATGAAGCAGCACCAGAAGTGCTTCTCGCTCAAGCATCCGCGCACCGGCAAGCTCGCCAACCGGTTCCTGCTCGTCTCCAACCTGAAGCCGAAGGATGGCGGCAGGCAGATCATCGCCGGCAACGAGAAGGTGATCCGCGCGCGGCTGTCGGATGCGAAGTTCTTCTGGGACCAGGATCTCAAGAAGCCGCTCGACGAGATGCGGCTGGCCCTCAAGGGCATCACGTTTCATGAGAAACTCGGCAGCCAGTGGGATCGCGTGGAGCGGATCGCCGAGCTGAGCCACAGGATTGCCGGCGCCGTCGATGCCGTGCCCGAGGATGCCCGGCGCGCGGCGCAACTCGCCAAGGCGGACCTGGTGTCCGGCATGGTCGGCGAGTTTCCCGAGCTGCAGGGCCTGATGGGCCGCTACTACGCCGAGGCGGCGGGCGCCAAGCCCGAGATCGCGCGGGCCATCGAGCTGCACTACAGGCCGAGGGGCCCGAGCGACAGCGTGCCGAAGGCCGATGCCGGCGATACCGTGGCCATCGCCGTGGCGCTCGCCGACAAGCTCGACATGCTGACGGGGTTCTGGGCCATCGACGAGAAGCCGACAGGGTCCGGCGATCCCTATCAGCTGCGCCGCGCGGCGCTGGGCGTCGTCCGCATCGTGCTGGAGAACGACCTGCGGCTGCCGCTGGTGCCGCTGATGCAGGACGAGTTCGCGCACTGGCTGCAGCCGGGCGACGGCAAGGCGGACCCCGGCGCCTTTCTCTTCAACGGCGTGGACGTCTACGCGCACACGATCGACCTGCTGAACTTCTTCGCCGAACGGCTGAAGGTGCATCTGCGCGAAAAGGGCGCGCGCCACGACCTCATCGATGCCGTGTTCGCCATCGGCGGGCAGGACGACCTGGCGCTGATCGTGAAGCGCGTCGCGGCGCTGGGCGATTTCCTCAAGACCGACGACGGCGCCAACCTGCTGGCCGGCGTGCGGCGCGCGACCAACATCCTGCGCGACGAGGAAAAGAAGGACAAGCGCAGCCACGACGGCGACTACAAGCTCGACCTGCTGACCGCCAAGGAGGAGCTGGCGCTGGCGGCGGCCATCGAGAGCGTGAAGCAGGACACGACCGCCGCCATCAACGTGGAGAATTTCGCCGGCGCGATGCGGGCGCTGGCCGAGCTGCGCGCGCCGGTCGATGCGTTCTTCGACCACGTGACGGTGAACGCCGACGATGCCAAGGTGCGCGAGAACAGGCTGAGGCTGTTGTCGCAGATCCGGGCCGCGACGCTCAACGTTGCCGACTTCTCGAAGATCGCCGCTGCCTGAGGCCTGCTCGATGACCGATCTGCTGTTCGTCTACGGGACGCTGATGGCATCGGATACGACGGCCATCGGCATCCCGATGCGGGCGCGCCTGCAGCGCGAAGCGCGCTCTCTGGGGGCCGCCACCGCGCAGGGGCGGCTCTACACGCTCGGCGGCTATCCCGGCATGACCGGCAGCGACGAGCCGGGGGACGTGGTGCACGGCGAGGTGTACCGGCTCGCCCAGGCCGGGCCGACGCTGGCGTGGCTCGATGAATACGAGGGCATCTCGCGCGGCGCGACGAGCGCGGGTGCGCCCGATGAATACCGGCGTGCCGAGACGGACGTGAGGCTGACGGACGGCACGGTCCTGCGCTGCTGGGTGTATTTCTATCAGAAGGCGTTGCCGGCCGGGGCCCGCATCGGCGACGGCCGCTGGCAAGGCGTTTGATAGTTTAGCGATTTCAATAGCTAAGACTGGCGCGCGTGCGTGGCGGCGAGGGGCGATATTGTCCGCCAACAATTTGTGCATTGACGGCAAAGGCCCGGGTGCAGTTTGTGTCGTGGCACGGGCGCGTGGTCAATTGCGGGCCACCGAAGGGAAGCGCGATCATGCCTGAAGCGCGTGAGATTCCGGTATCTTTTCATACTGATCTGGTGACCCGCGGAGCGGCGCTGGCGATGCTCGCCGGCGCGGCGACGATGCTGAGCATCGCCATCGGCCTGCGGCAGAGCATCGGGCTGTTCCAGACGCCGGTCGTCCAGGACCTCGGCATCGCGGCAGCCGATTTCGCCCTGGCCATCGCCGTGCAGAACATCATGTGGGGCGTGTCGCAGCCGTTCGCCGGCGCGTTCGTCGACCGCTTCGGGCCACGATGGATCGGACTTGCAGGTGCGGTTCTTTATATCGGCGGCCTGATCCTGACGGCGAGTGCCACGACGCCGGCCATGATCACGCTCGGCGCCGGCGTGATGGTGGGCCTTGCGCTCTCGTGCACGACGTCGGGCGTGGCCGCCAACGTCGCCGCGCGCATCGTGCAGCCGAACCGGCGCAGCCTCGCATTCGGCATGCTGGCCTCGGCCGGGTCGATGGGCACGTTCTTCTGCGCGCCGCTGGGCCAGCTCGTCATCGATCACGGCGGCTGGCGGCTCGGGCTGTTCGCGTTCGTCGCCGTCGGCTTCCTGATGATCCCCGCGGCGCTGATCGGCGGGCGGGCGGAGAAGCTGCCGAACCGCACCACGCGCGACGCCAACATGACGCTCGGCAAGGCGCTGGGCGAAGCGCGCAGCCACGGCGGCTACGTGGTGATGAGCCTCGCGTTCTTCGTCTGCGGCCTGCAGCTGGTGTTCCTGACGACGCACCTGCCGAGCTATCTCGCGCTGTGCGGCATGGACCCGATCCTCGGCGCACAGGCGCTGGCCACCATCGGGTTTTTCAACTGCATCGGCTCGTGGGGCCTCGGCTGGCTCGGCGACCATGTGCGCAAGCGCACGCTGCTCGGCTGCGTCTACATCGTGCGCTCGCTCGCCATCGCGGTGTATTTCGTCTCGCCGGTGACGCCGACCTCGACGCTGGTGTTTGCCGCCGTCATGGGGCTGACGTGGCTCGGCGTGGTGCCGCTGGTCAACGGCATCGTGGTGGAGATCTTCGGCCTGAGGTTCCTGTCGACGCTGACAGGCATCGCCTTCTTCAGCCACCAGGTGGGCTCGTTCCTGGGCGCGTGGGGCGGCGGCGCGATCTACGACGCGCTCGGCTCCTACGACCGCGCGCTGCAGTTCGGCGTCGTGGTGGGCGTGATCGCCGGCATCTCGCAGATGATGATGGACGATACGCCGACAGAGCGCGTGTCGGGCGCAGCGCCGCAGCCGGCGGAATGACGGCTAGCCGCGCTCGCTCGGTTTCCAGCCGGCGCTGATCGCCTCGGACTCCGAGCAGAACCACCGCTCGCCCCGCGCCCGCTGCACCTGCGCGCGGCCGTAGTCGGGCGACCAGGGCAGATAGTAGACGCGTCCCGCGCCGGTGATGTTGCCTTTGATCGGGCAGCCGTCGGGCGCGCGCTGCTTGGCGGCATCCCACAGGCGGTTGCGGAAATCGGCCGGGCGTTCGGGGTCGGCCACGACCCACAGGCCGGCCTTGGCCTCGCGCGCGGCCTTCTCGGCGGAGGAATAGCTGGCGAAGAAACCGCTCGCCGCGAACACATGGCCCGAGCGCACCAGCTCCTCGTTGACGACCTTCTCGCCGGTCTTGCAGATGGCCAGCGGCACGTTCTGCTCGTCGACGCCGTTGAGCGTGCAGCTCACCGTGCGGCCGCGCGTCAGCCGCGCCAGCGCATCGCGTGCGGCCGCGCCGCAGCGCCAGGCACGGTTGCCCGGCCGCGCGCAGCGCTGGCCCACCTCCGGCGCGTCGATGCCGGCGAGATGAACGAGCTCCCCGCGCACGCGCAAGTGCTCGCCGCTGAGCGCCGTCGCATGCCCCGTCAACGATGTGGAGCCGCCCGCGGGGCTCAAGGCCGTCAGGTGCGGGAGGTTCGGCGTGGCGGAGAGCGCGAACCAGCCGAGGACCGATGCGATCACCAGGCCGGCGGCGATGCCGAGCGTCCGCGGCGTGAACAGGGCTGCGCGCATGTCGGGCGACAGGCGCAGGGCATCCGGCGAGAGGCGCAGGCGCGCAAGATGCGGCGCGGCCGGGAGCGCGGCAACCAGGAGCAGAACCCCGACAAGGAGCGGCAGAACGGCGTCGCGGTCAAAGCCGAACGCGCGCCAGCGCAGAACGCCCGCCAGCACGGCCGCAAGGCCGGCGACCGCAAGCGGCACGGCAAGCCCCGGCTGCGAGAGGGCCTCGCGCACCGGCGGGGCTGCGCGGGCCGCTGCGCCGGCCGCCCGGTGGACGTGGGGCGCGAGGGCTGCCGCCATGCGCGGCGGCATGGTGCGCAGGACGCGCGCGGCGACACCGGCGCCGGCAACGGCGCCATCGCGCGCCGCCGCACCGGCGGCCTTGCTGCCGGCGGCGATCTTGGCTCCGGCGGCCTGCACCTGATCGACAGCGGACTGGCGCAGCTCCTCGACGCGCTCGCGGCGGCGCTCGCGCTTCAGCTTGATCGTCGTCCGGATGTACTTATGCCACTCGAAGCCGTCGGGCTTCTTGCCCCAGCCGAACATGGACATCCCCTTGGTGCCGGCTCTTGCTACCGGTTCCCGCTCACATGCACGACACAGCCGCAGGCCGGCCTTCGGCGCCGCGACTCGGGTTCAGGATCACCGCAACGAAACGCGCCAATCGTGGCGCGTTTGCGACGGCCGTTCGCGTGCCGCAGCGGCCGGATCGTGGTTCAGCAGACATGCTCGCGATCATGGCACCAGCCTCCCTCACAATACCGGCACACCTGCGTGCTGCGCCTCGCCCTCGGGCTCGACGTGGATCAGGATCTCGGCGCCCTCGATCTCTTCCTTGAGCGCATGCTCGATGCGATCGCAGATGCCGTGCGCCTTCGACACCGTGAAATCGCCCGGCACAACGAGATGGAACTCGATGAAGGTGGCGCTGCCGGCGGAGCGGGTCTTGAGGTCGTGCGCTTCCAGAGCACCCTCCGCCTTGTCGGAGATCACGGCGCGGATGCGCCGCGCCACGTCGCTGGCCACCGCCTCGTCCATCAGGCCGCTGATCGACTTCGTCATCAGGCGCCAGCCCGCCCAGAGGATGTTGAGGGCCACGAGAATGGCAAGCGCGGGATCGAGCACCGCGAAACCCGTCAGGGCGGCGGCGAGAAGACCGACGATGACGCCGAGCGACGTGGCGACGTCGGTGGCCAGGTGCCAGCCGTCCGCAACCAGCGCCGGCGAGCGCAGCGTCTTGCCGCGGGTGACCAGGAACCATGCCCATATCGCGTTGAGAGCGGTGGCGAGGCCGTTGATGAGCAGGCCTGTCCCGGTCGACTCGATCGGGCGCGGCCGAATCAGTGCGTCGTAGGCCTCGCGCACGATCAGGAGCGCGGCGATGACGATGAGGACGCCCTCGATCACGGCCGAGAAATATTCGGCCTTGTGGTGGCCGAACTGGTGTTGCCGGTCGGCCGGCCGCCGCGCCACTTCGAGCGCGAAGAGCGCGATCAGAGCCGTCGTGACGTTGACGATGCTTTCCAGCGCATCCGAATAAAGGGCTACGCTGCCCGTGCGCAGGTAGGCCGCGTACTTGAGGGCCATGACGAGGCAGGCGACGACGATCGAGCCGATGGCGATCGCGCGGCGCCGGGTCCTGGCCGTGCTCGGGGCCGTCGTCGGGGCCATGCTCGGGATGGGTCGATTCATGCGGCTGCACATGCCATGCGGGCCGCTGAAAGGCCAGCCACTTTTGCCGCAAGGGCCCTCCACAGGTTTCCCGCCCGATGCCCTACCGCGCGGGCCTCGAATCTGATGCTTGGACGGCGAGTCCTGGCAGTGGCGCCGCGAACGCGGGGCCATTGCGTGTGCCGGAACGGCTGGAGGGCGTGATGGCCAATTTTCCGACCCATATCGCGATCGGCACGATCGTGAGCGGTGCGCTGGCGACCGTGACACTGGCCGCAGACGTGGTGGCGCCGGAGAACCTCGTTGCCGTCACGCTTGCGGGCGTGCTCGGCTCGGTTCTGCCGGACATCGACCTCAAGGACTCGCGCCCGAGCCAGGCGATGTTCTCGGGGCTCGCCGTGTTCGCGTCGTTCGTCGTGCTGTTCACGTTCGCGACGCGCTATTCGGTCGCCGAGATGATGATCCTGTGGCTGGCGACGCTCATCATCGTGCGGTTCGGAGGACGAAACCTTTTTTACCACTTTAGTGTGCACCGCGGGATCTGGCATTCGCTCCTTGCGGGCGCGTTCTGCGCTTTCGTGACGGCCGGGATCTTCTACTACGGACTCGGCCGGCACGAAGGCGTGGCCTGGCTCGCGGCGGGCTTCATGTTCGTCGGCTATATCACGCACCTGACGCTCGACGAGATCTACTCGGTCGACGTCATGGACACGCGCATCAAGTCCTCCTTCGGCACCGCGCTCAAGTTCTACGATCACCGCTATCCGATCGCATCCGGCGCCATGGCCGCCGCCGTGGTCCTGGCCTTCTTCATCACGCCGTCGACCAAGACGTTCCGCGAAAGCATCACCTCGCACGCGCTGTGGACCGAGCTGCGCGCGCGCATGCTGCCGCAGGATCGCGACCGCTGGTTCGGCATCGAGTGGCACAGGATGGCGCTGTTGCGCAGCGCACCGACCGCCGCCCAGGGCGAGGCGCCGAAAGGCGACGTGACGCCGGCCGCAGCGGGCATGACGCCCGATCCGCTGTCGACCGGATCGCTGCCGCCGCGCGTGGAAGAGCCGCAGCCGGCGCCGCAGAAGTAGGGCAATCAGCGCGACGACGGGCTTGCCGGTGCGTTGGTGCGCGCCATGCGAAACGCCATCAACACCGCGCCGATAGTGGCCAGCGCCAGCATCGGGTCGAGAAGATCGATGGTGTGAGAGACGGCGCCGAACAGGTCACTGTCCGCACTCCCGAACAGCGCGCGGAGCGAGCCGGTTAGTCCCGGGCCGTACATGATCGCCCGCACCGCGAACAGAGAGGCCGCGACTGCAAGCCACGTAATCGAGGCGGCCCGCAGCGGTGCAGGGGCACGCAAGTCCTTCTCGAAGCCGGTGATCTGCAACTTGAACACGGGTGGCGTCCGTCCCTGGCGGCGGCGCGGGCAGAATATGCGCCCCGCACTACCGCACTCTTAACGGTCAGTTCAGCACGTATTTCCAGTACGCCCCGTGAGGCGATTTCACGGCGCGATACGTCGGCGACCGGCGATCCGGCGGGCGCACACCATCGCGCAGCAGCAGGGCGATGTCGCCGAGGATGTGGTTGCGTTCCGCGTACGTGTTGTGGTGCAGGCTCAGGAACACCCAGTTGGTTGCGTCCGACATGTCGATGGTGTCCGCACCGGGAATGATCGCCGGTCCGGTGACGGGCACATCCCCAAGCCGCGGCACGCCGCCGGCAAAGGCCTTGGACGTCTTGAGCGCGGTGTCGCTGCTGTTGGCGTAAAGCGTGACAAGATCGGCTATGCGCCGGTTGCGCGAGGCGCGCTGCTCGAAAACCGTCCGGTCGGCATCGGCCGCCGCCAGTATGACCTGGCCGAGATGCGGGATGGGCGGCTTGCCGGCGCGCTCCTGCGCGGGGAGCAGGGCGTCCACCACGAGACGTGCGCCCATGCTGTGGGCGATGACGTGGACATGCTTCGCCTTCGAGGACCGGGAGACCAGGTCGAGGAAGGTGAGAAACGGACCGATGCTGTAGTCGACGCTGTCGCGGTCGTAGAGATATTGCAGCGGATCGCCGCGCGACGGCCAGGAGAACAGGAACGTCGGCCCGTCGAAGCCGAGGTCGTAGGTGATCTGTGCGTCGCGATAGAGCGCATCCTCGAACGACGTGTTGAAGCCGTGCACGAACACGAGGGCGTGGTCCTTGAAGGATGTCGCGGCCTTGCCCTGCGCGCCGACGGCTGTGCGGAAAGCGTCCGGCTTGAGCACGTCGAGTTCACGCAGCGTGATGTGGCGCCGGGGATCCTCCTTCTCGGAGTAGACGTCCCACTTCCAGAGCTTGATGCTGCGCGGGCGCGGCAGCTCGCCCGCCTGCCGGTCCTTGGGGATGGTGATGCGGGCGCTACCGACGGTGAGCTTGTCGTCGCGCTCGTAGCCGAAAGTGATACGGGTAACCGGCGCACTGGAGGTCACAGGCAGAGGTTCAGTACCTGCCTGGCGCCGGTTGGTGCCCCAGAAGACCGTCACCGTTTCATAAGAATTGTCAGGCGGGATGTATCCGGTCGCGATCGGTGCCGGTGCTGCGGAAGGGGCGTCGAACAGAGTACCGCCTGCTGATCCGGTGAGCTGGGCTGTATTGCTGCAACCCGCCGCGAGGCCGAGAACGGCCAGCAGAATCAGCTGCAGAAAATTTTTAAGCCCCCGCTTCATCTCGCCCCCGCGTCTGCCGGTCCCCGCCGGCTGCGGGAGTAAAGTCGGTCGGCAGGCGGTGGTCAATCGCGGGGCATGCGCGGGGGCCAAAAAGGCGTTAGTTGCGGGCCTGCTGCTGGCCGGGAGAGACCGTCCACAAACGAATCAGGCCGTCCTCGCCGGTGGATGCGACGCGCCGTCCGTCTGCCGTGAAGACGACGGCGCGCGCGCCGCCGGGGTGACCCTTGAAGGAGGCGATAGCACGTTCGCGCGTGTCCCACACCTTCACGGCGCCGTCGCGGCCTGCCGTCGCCACGATGCGGTCGCGCGGGGCGAACGCGATGGCGGCAATGGCGCCCTGGTGCGCGCGCGCGCTCGCGGTCAGGCGCGTCGAGGCCAGCGACCACAGGCGCAGGTTGCCGTCCGCGCTGCCGCTGGCGAGCGCGCGTCCGCCGGGCGCGATGGCGAGGGCCGTGACGGGCGCACGGTGGCCGCGGTATGTGCGGCGCAGGGTCAGGCCATCGGCAAACCAGAGCTTCACGGTCATGTCGCTGCCGCCGGTGGCGATGAGATCACGCTGCGGCAGGGCGGCGAGCGCCTCGATCGAACCCTCGTGCCCGAAGGTGGCGCGCAGGGGCGCGGACGGCGTGGCGACATCCCACAGCGCGATGCGGCCGTCGCGTCCCGTGGCGATGAAGCGGCGGCCTTCGTTGAGGAAGGCGAGACCGGTGATGGCGGCTTCGCCGCTCTTGAAGATGGAGAGCTTCTCGCCGCGGTCGGTGTCCCAGAGCGCGATGGTGCCGTCGGCATGGCCGCTCAGCGCCTTGCGCTCGCGAACGGCCAGCGCGGTGGCCGCGCCATTGTCGAGCTCGAGCGTACGCCCGAGCGCGCCGGAGGACACGTTCCACAGGCGCAGCGTGGCGTCGGCGCCGGCGGAGACGAGCGTGCGACCCTCGTCGTCGAGGGCGGCGAGCGTGACGGCGCCGTTGTGGCCGGCAAAGCGGCTGACGCCCGCAAGGTCGCCGGTCTGGCTGTGCGGGAGGTTGAAGCCGCGAAGCTCGAAATGCGGCAGGCGATCCTGGTAGGCGACGGCGAGGCTTGCGATGCCGAGGCCGACGATCAGCTTGTAGACGACCGGCCGCCAGCGCCGCGTCGCGCCGAACCAGTAGCGGAACCCGCGTCGCGAGGACGGCGTGCGCCGCTCGACCGGCGCCAGCGCCGACTTTGGCTTGCTCGCGGGCCTGTCCCTGACCTCCTTTGCCGCCGGTAGCGGCGAGGGCGTCGGGGCAGGTGCGCGCGCGATCGGCACGGTGGCCGCGTTGGCGGCAGCCGCCGGGGCAGGTCCGTAGCCGAGGCCGAAACGTCCGCCGGCGGCGACGCGCGCGGCGGGTGCGGCGACCGCCACGACATCGACCTCCGCCTCGGGCTCGGATCTTGCCTTCGCCTTCTTGGGGGCATCGGGAGCGGGCGCCCCGGAACTCCGCTTCAGGCCGTCGATGAAGGCGAGCAGCTGACCCTTCGGCTGCGGGGCATCGGGCGGCGGCGGCACCTTGCTGCCGGGCGTCGATTTCACTTCCGGCGCATCGTCGTTGGCAGGAGCGACCGCCTTGCGCTTCGCGCGGCCGCGCTCCGCCTTCTGCTCCGGCGCCAGCAGCATGCCGCGCCAGGCCGCGATCGATTGCGGCCGCTCCGAAATCTCGAGCTTGAGCGCGGCGTCGATGGCCGTGAGGAACGGCTTGCGGTAGGAGCTGAGCGCGGCGTCGACGGCGGGCACGAGATCGTCGTTGACCATGCGCGAGGGAGCATCGGCCGGCCGCTTGCCCGTGACGGCGTGATAGAGCGTGGCGGCAAGCGCATAGATGTCGGTCCAGGGACCTTGCGCGCTGCTGGTCGAGGCGTACTGCTCGTAGGGACTGTAGCCGGGCTTGACGAGCGCGCTGACGGTCTTGGAGTGGGAGGCGATCTCGCCGCGCGCGGAGCCGAAGTCGATCAGGACCGGCGAGCCGTCCTTGCGGATGATGATGTTGTCGGGAGCGATGTCGCGGTGCAGGAAGTCGCCCTTGTGGATGACCTCCAGCGCGTCGAGCAGCGCGGAGACGATCGGGTCCAGCTCGGCCTGGCGCGGAGCGCGCTTGAGACCCTTGAGCCATTGCTTGAAGCTCGCGCCCTCCTCGAAGTGGAGGACCATGTAGCCGGTGTTGTTGGCGCGGAAGTAGCGGTAGACGCGCACGATGTTGGGGTGATCGAAGCGGGCGAGCGTCTGCGCTTCCTCGATGAAGCGGTCGAGGCCCCACTTGTAGTCGCCGGCACAGTCGTGCGAGCGCGGCGTCGCCTGCACGGGGCCCTTGCGGGCGGCGAAGTCGGCCGGAAAGTATTCCTTGATGGTGACGTTGCGGGCGAGCGCGATCTCGTCGGCAAGGTAGGTTATGCCGAAGCCGCCGGCGCCGAGGACGCGGCGCAGCCGGTAGTCACCGACGAGCTCCGTTTCTTGCGGCAGAGCGAGGAGATTCGTCATTGTCCCACGTCACGGCGCCAAAAAACGGCAACGCGGGCAAGAGCACAGCCATCCCCCGCGGCACCACCTGCCTCCTACTCCTGCCGGTCCGCCGCCACGGCCGGAGTCGGAGAATGCGGACACCAATGTGGCTAAACAATGGGCCGCATCCATCATGGCACGACCATCATGGCACGAATTGCGCCGTGCCGCACAACCACCGCGCGCGAGCGTGGCGCAAATGCCGGCCATGTTGTTGCCGTCATGCTGCGGGAGCTTCGGAACCTGAGTCGTGGGAGAGGCAACGTGACTCGGACGACGGCCTTCCTGGCCGCGCTCGTGCTGGCGGTATCGGCGGGTTTTGCGGGAATCGTGGCAGCGGCTGAAACGGCCGCGGATGCGCCGCCGTCTCCGGCAGGGCTCGCACAGTCTCCAGCCGCGCCGGCCGCTGCAACCCTACCGGAAACGGCACCGGCAACGGACGCCGGCCATGGCGGCATCGGCGCGCGCGCAGCGCAGTCTGTTGCATCGCTGAGCAGGATCGTGCGGAACGGCTATGACCGTGCGCCGGCGCTGATCCTCGTGCTGGGCGCGGTGCTGCTCGTGCCGGTGGTGGCGATCGGCGGTTTTGCGGTGCATGTCGCGCTCGGCCGACGGCGCTGGTCGGCGACCGAGCGCCAGTACACCAGCGCGCCATGGCCAGAGGAGGGACCCGGGGAGGGCGATGCCGACGTGACGGAGCGCGCCGTGACGGTTCCGGTGCGGACGGGCGCTGCATGGGTGTCCGTGGAGGGCAAGGCCGCCGCGCCGCATCCGCTCGATGCGAGCCTGGTGCGAATCGGCCGTCATGACGACAACGACATCCGGTTGCCCTACTCGTCCGTGCACCGCTATCATGCCGTGATCCACCGCACGCCCGAGGCACACTTCGTGATCACGGACCTGACCGGCCGCGACGGCAACGGCGTTGTGGTCAACGGCGAGCGCCAGATCCAGGCGCGGCTCGCCAGCGGCGACCTGATCGAGCTCGGCGAGGCCAGACTGAAGTTCGAATGCACACCCGCATGATGCGGCTGCCGGCCTCCGGCTCGCGGAGCGGCCTTGAAGGACGAGGAGCAGGGACGAGATGAGCGACAGCAAGCGCCCGCAGGCGGCAGGATCGTCACAGGCGGCGAAGGGACCGAACAGGATCCTCGGCTCGTTGCGCGATGCGCTCGCCGCGGCGAGCCGCGAGGAGACGCAGACGATCCCGGCGCCCGACGCCAAGACGGACCGCATGGTGACGCAACGCGCGGAGCCCGCCGCCGCGCCGGCAACCCCGCCGCCGGTTCCGGCCCGGCCGGTTGCGGTCGCCCCGCCGGCGCCCGCGCCGGCAGCGCAGAGCCAGGCGCCGGCCGCGGCAGTTCCGCCGACGGTGCCGGTGCCGCGGGCGGCCGACGCGGTGCGCGAGGCCAAGGCGCCGACACACGATCCCACGCGCGAGCCGCATGAGCCGACGACGCGCGTGGTCCGCGCCGGTGCGCAGCAGGCCAAACGCGAGCAGACCGACCGTGGCGAGCGCCCCGAGGAGGGGGATCGCACCCAGTATGTGCGCGGCAAGCCCAAGGTCGAGCGCGCGAGCTTTCATCAGGACCCGGTCGTGGGGTGGCTGGTGGTGGTCGGCGGTCCGGGCCTCGGCTCGTTCAGGCCCGTATTCGAAGGCAACAACACGGTGGGCCGTTCGCGCACGCAGCGCGTTCCCATCGATTTCGGCGACGACAGCATCTCCGGCGAGGAGCAGGCGTACATCCGCTACGATTCGATGGACCGGGCGTTTCTGTTCGTGCCCAACCTCGCCAAGCCCAACATCGTGTCCGTCAATTCGAAGAAGCCCACCGGCGCCGTCGAGCTCAAGGCCATGGATGTGATCACGGTGGGGCGCACGCAACTGGCGTTCGTGCCGTTCTGCGGCGAGGATTTCGACTGGTCGGAGCTGTCCGACCTCAAGGATTGAACTTCAGGGATCGAGTGTGGCGTTCGAACATGCACGTCGCGCCAGCAAAGGGGCGCGCAACTATCAGGAAGACGCAGCGGAAGTCGCGGCCGGCGCCGGTCGCGACAGCGATCCGGCGAACGCGCTCGTCGCCGTTCTCGCGGACGGCATGGGTGGCCACGCCGGCGGCGCGCTGGCGAGCGCGACGGCATGCGCAGCCTTCCTCGAAGCCTATGCCGCCGCGTGCGCCGACGATACGCGCGAGCGGCTCGAGAGCGGGCTCATGCAGGCGAACCGCGCCATTGCTGACAAGATCCGCGAGCAGCCGGCGCTGGCCGGCATGGGCTCGACGCTCGTGGGGGTGACCTTCCGCCCCGAGGGCGTCGAGTGGGTGAGCGTCGGCGACAGCCCGCTGTTCCTCGTCCGCAGGCGCGAGATCGCGCTGCTCAACGAGGATCACTCGCTGGCGCCCGAGATCGACAAGCTCGCGGCGGCCGGCAAGATCACGTGGGCCGAGGCGCGCAACAACCCGCGCCGGCACTACCTGCGCTCGGCCGTGACGGGCGACGAACTCGACATGATCGACCGGTCGCGGCGCCCGCTGCCGCTGGAGGCCGGCGACGTGGTGATCGTCGCCAGCGACGGCATCCAGACGCTGGAGACGCGCGACATCGAGCGCATCGTCTCCACGTCCGCGGACGAGGGCGCGGCGGCGATCGCCGATGCGCTGCTCGCGGCCATTGCCGATGCCGACGACCCCTACCAGGACAACACGACCATCATCGCGGTGCGTCGCCTCGGCTAGCAGCGGCCGGCAGTGCCAGCCTGCCGCCGGATCAGGCCGTCTTGCCGTCCAGCTCCGCGAAGACCCGCCGGGCGATGCGGAAACACTCCACGCCCACCGGCACGCCGGCATAGACGGCGACCTGATGCAGGACGGCCTGGACCTCGTCGCGGGTGACGCCGTTGTTGAGCGCGCCGCGCAGATGCAACTCCCATTCGGTCATCCGGTTGAGGCTCGCCAGCATGGCGAGGTTCAGCATGGAGCGCGTCTTGCGCGGCAGCCGCTCGTCGCCCCAGACCATGCCCCAGCAGTACTCGTTGAGAATGCCCTGGAACGGCGCGTTGAAACCATCGGCGGCGGCCATCGACTTGTCGACATACTCGGCGCCGAGCACGTCCTTGCGCACGGCAAGGCCCTTGGCGTGAAGTTCGCGGTCCACTGCAGTTCTCCCTGGCTCATGACCGGATCGGTCGGAAAAGGAACGACGCGACCATAGACCCCAACGGGCACGGAGCGCCATGCCCGCCGCGCCGGCTTTCCTTCGCGCGCCTGATCGGGTGAGCTAGGCTGCGTGGGCGGTTGCGGGAGGCTGCAACGGCTGTTGCTGGCGCGCGCGCAAGCTCGACGCGGCGATCATCAGCGCCGTGCCGGCGACGATGGCGACGGCCTGGCTGGCGACGCTGCGCGCGCCGGTCTCCCAGGCGATCCAGCCGGCCATGTCGGCAAGCGCGCCGACGGCAAAGACGGTGAGCGAGTTGCGCCCCAGGGTCTGCGCGATGCGCGCGGGCCGGCTCTCGAGCCAGCCGGCCGAAGCCGGCACGAGCATCACCGTCAGGTAGGCAAGCGCCAGAACATTGACGAGGCGCAGCGGCGAGAGCCGCTCCTTCTCCACGGACCCCATCCAGTCATGCGGCAGGATGTGCCAGGAGCTCAGGGCCGGGATCTTCGACCAGGGGGCCATGGCGAGGAGGGCAAAGGCGCAATAGGCGGCCGCGAGCGCGAGCAGGACGGCACTGCGCGGCGTCGGCAGGCCGAGGCGCCAGCGCTGTCCCCACAGCACACCGAGCGTGAACACGAGCTGCCAGGACAGGGGATTGAAGTACCAGCCGTGCGTATGCTGCGCGCTCGGCAGGTCGATGCCGGTCGTGCGCGGCAGCATCCAGACGCCCAGCGATACAAACAGCGCGAGCAGGGGATGGACGCGGGCGAGAAGCAGCACGAGCGGCAACGCTGCCAGCAGCACCACATAGACGGGGAGGATGTTCAGGTAGATCGGCTGAAACTGCAGCGTCAGGGCGTGCCATACCGTTCCCGGCAGGTCGGCATCCACCGCCGTGTAGGGCGTTCCGTAGCGCATCGCGAGATCGCCGCTGGCGGTGGCCGCGAGCCAGATGATGAGGCCGCAGGCGACGATCAGGAAGAGATGCGTGCCATAGATCTGCAGGACGCGACGCCCGACGCGCTTCAACCCGGCCATCCATCCTTTCTGCACGAAGGTCGCCCAGTAGGCGATGCCGGCCGAAATCCCGGCGACGAACACGAACACGTCCGCGGCATCGATGAAGCCGTAGGCGTGGAGCGTGAAGCGGGAGAAGAAATTGCCGGGCAGGTGATCGATGAAGATGCAGATCAATGCGACGCCGCGCACGAGGTCGAGGCGTCTGTCGCGCGGACGCACGGGCGGCAGGCGGACCGGCGCGCGCGATGCGATCGCTGCGATCCCGTTTGCAATGCAGGTCCGGAGGGCGGCCCCCTTGAGCATGGCTATCGGCCATTCTGTCTGAATCGCTTTGAGGTACGCCTGCGATGGGGCGTACACTCGTGGTTTCACTGAACATGGTTGAGGACGGTGGCGCGGAGAGTTCCCGCGGGAATCCGAAGTGAATTCGTAGCCAACGTTCACAACCTACGGTTCCAAATGGATTTTTGCCACATAATGGCCACATGGCCGGGGGTAAGTCGGCATAGGCCGTCTCCGTGTACAGCGGGCTTGCACACGGGGAGTGGCCACCGGACGGGGCGCGGGGCCGGAAATCCGCGTTCCCGGATGGAACCCAATCGAGCACGGTGCGTTTTGCGCACCAAGGCCAAACGACCCAAAGTCGGAGGCGATCGTGCCGTCGAGTGCAAGCCTGAAGCTGACAAGCCTGAAGCCGACACGCCTGAAGCCGACACGTCCCGTTGCCCGAGCCGTCTATGGCGGCGAGGGAGAGCTGTTCGCCGTGCGCGGCGGGCAGATTGCCGGATTTCTCGTCCTGACAGGTGTGCCGGCGGCGTTCTGGTCGCTGGCCCTGGTGTACGGCATGGGCGTCGAGCCCTCCGCGGTCGCAGCGTTCGCGTTCGCGGTCGCAAGCTTCCAGGCCTTCGTCTGGAGCCGACTGTGTCGCGCACCGGCGATCCGCGGCCGGATCAAGATCTAGCTAACCGCCGGCTTTTTCCCTGTCCGTCGATGCGTGCGTTACCGCGGCGGCGCTGTGGGCGATCGCCCGGATGCGGCGCGCGAGCTCGGGATGGGAAATCTCGAGCCGGTGAAAATCTTCACGGAACAGCTTGAGCAGACGGCAGCGCGTCGACGTCGTGCAGGTGCCGCGATGATTGTCGCGCTCCAGCATCTCGATAGCGCCGAACGTGTCGCCCGTCGCAAAGCGCTCCTGGCGATCCGACTGCTTCATCACGACCTGGCCCGAGGCGACGAAATACATGGCATCGCATGGCGTGCCGTGCGCAATCACCTCGACGTTGGGCGGCAGGTTGTGCGCCTGAAGGAGCGGCATGACCTGCGCCACCTCGCTGGCGTCGAGCTCGGCCAGTACCGGGATGCGCGACATGAGCGACCAGGTGACGACGAAGTCGTGCCGGTTCACCTCCTGGGCAAAGCCGGACGAGATGATGGCGACCGGCAGGGCGAGGATGCACAGCCCGAACAGCATCGTCACCATCGACCACAGCTTGCCGAACGCCGTGACCGGCGTGACATCGCCATAGCCGACCGTCGTCAGCGTCGTCATGGCCCAGTAGGCCGCCTGCGGCACGCTGCCGAAGCGGTCGGGCTGGACGCCGCCCTCGATGTAGTACATGCCGGTCGCGCTCAGCAGCAGCACGGCGACGAGGAGAAGGCCGGCGCCCATGAGCGAGCGGCGCTCATTCTGCATCACGCGCAGCAGCGTGTGCATGGCCGGCGAGTAGCGCGAGAGCTTGAAGAAGCGCAGCAGGCGCAGGATGCGCAGCACGCGCAGGTCGAGCCCGAACACGCCGCCAAGATAGAACGGCAGGATTGCCAGCAGATCGATGAGCAGATAGCCGCGGGTGGCGTAGTGAAGACGCGCGCGCCAGGGCTTCATGCGCGCGAGAAAAGGCACCTCGACGGCCGTCCAGATACGCAGCGCATACTCGACCGTGAAGATCGCGACCGAGAACACCTCGAAGGCGAAGAACCAGCCCGCATAAGGCTCGCCCAGCCGCGGCTCGGTTTCCGCGACAAAGGCGGCGATGTTGAGGATGATGAGCGTGACGATGACGCCGTCGAAGATGCGGCTGGCGCGGTCATCGCCGCGGCCGATCTCGATCACCTCGTAGACGCGCCGGCGCAGCGACGGACCGGCGGTTCCATCGGGCGTCCGCAGCGGCGGGCCGGCGGGCAGTGCCGCCCGGGCTTCTCTATCTCTCATCCGCGCGTTTTCCCTTACCGGCGCAAAGGCTTGGCCTGCATTCCCGGCGCCATGATGCAGAGACCGAGCGCGACCTGCAATCCGGCCGCCAGGTCACGGGTCGCGCTGCCATGATTGTTCGTGCTATGCAGTCGCCGCAGACCATAGACGAGGGGAGGATCATGCAAACGGCCGCGCCCAGTACACACACCCCCGCGTTCATCTGGCTGTTCCTCGGCAAGGTGCTGCTGCTGGCCGTGACCATCGTCGCGGTGTGGTCCATCTATGCCTATCTGCACGCCTATCGCCTGGACTGGCTCGGCTGGTTCTACGTCCACCTGCAGCCGCTGACGAATGGCCTTTATTCGCTGGTCGAGACCTACTTCCCCGAAGACGTGAAATACAAGATCCGCGGCGCCATCACCGATGACCTGGGACAGCGGTCGCTTTTCCTTCTGCTGCTGACGGCAGCGACGGAACTGACGCTCTACAGCCTCTTCAAGCTCGTCAAGGCCCTGCTGCAGCGGCTGGGCGGGAGGCGCCGGGAAGGCCCCGGTCCGCGGGCCAGCCGCGCGGAAACAGCCTGACAGCTTAACGCAAAACGCGCAGCCAGAGGCCGAGACAGCAATCGGCGGGTATTGTATCCAGGCTGGCGGCCGACCGCACCGCCCTGAACGACGAACAGGTAGCCCACCCATGCGCCTGACAACCTTTTTTGCCGATCCGGCGCGGCGCAACGTGGCGCTGCTGGCGCTCGCGCAGGCGCTGTTCCAGTCGGTGCAGGGGATGAGCGTCGCCACGACTCCGATCGCCGCCTACGGGCTGCTTGGAGCCGACGAAAAGTGGATGGCGACGGTGCCGATCTTTCTCGGCCACTTCGGCATCATGACGATGACGATCCCCGCCTCCCTGCTGATGGCGCGGATCGGTCGCAGGCGCGGGTTCTCGCTCGGTGCGTGCATCGGCATCGCCAGCGGCTTCGTCGGATGCACGGCGATCTTCAAGGCGAGCTTTCCCTTGCTGTGCCTGGCCGCCTACATGCAGGGCACCGCGATGGCGTTCGCCTGGTACTACCGGTTTGCCGCCGCGGATGCGGCGGAGCCCGACTACCGCGCCAAGGCCATTTCGCTCGTCATGGCAGGCGGCGTCCTGGCGGGCTTCCTCGGCCCGCAAATGGCAAAATGGTCGGTCGACCTGTTTGCGCCGGTGCTGTTCGCGGGCGTCTATCTCGGCGGGGCGAGCTTCGCGAGCCTGGTCCTGATTGTCGTGCAGTTTCTGCGCATTCCCGAGCTGACCGAAGTCGAAAAGGCCTCCGGCGGCCGCACGCTGAGGACGATCGCGCAGCAGCCCGCGTTCCGCGTGGCGCTGGCCTCGTCCGTTCTGGGTTACGCCGTGATGACGCTCACCATGTCGGCGACGCCGCTCGCCATGCTGGCCTGCGGCTTCCATTTCACCGACAGCGCCACGGTCATCCAGGCGCATATCATCGCGATGTTCCTCCCCTCGTTCTTCACAGGCCACCTGATCGTGCGCTTCGGCGTGGTGCCCATCATCGTTGCCGGCGGCCTGATCCAGGTCGGCTGCGCCATCATCAATCTTGCCGGCGTGCATTTTGCCAACTTCTTCTTCGCCAACATCCTGGTGGGTGCGGGCTGGAATTTCACCTACGTCGGCGGCTCGACGCTGCTGACGCGAACCTATACGGCAGCGGAGCGCGCCAAGGTGCAGGCCAGCCACGACTTCACGGTCTATGCCGCAACGGCGACGGCGGCCGCGGCGTCCGGCGTGCTGGCGACGGAAGCCGGCTGGGCGGTGGTCAACCTGGCGGCCCTGCCGCTCATGATGACGGTGATCGGCGCGGCGCTCTGGCTCGCGGCGCAGGAACGGCGCGCGTTGCAGCCGGCGGAATAGGCGGCCTGGGGCGACGACATGGGCGACCGCTATGACCGAAGCTGGCGGACGCGATGGCGCCATCCGGCGATGCGCGGCCATCGGATGCCGCCCGAGCTCATCGCCTGGGGCCTCACCGAGCCGGCGCGAATGGGCCACAACCTGGGCCCGCCGCTCGAAGATCCGCCCGCCGGGGACGTCTTCGTCCGCTATCGCTGGCGCAAGGCATACCGCGAGGCGTGGAAGAACCCGTCGATGGCGATCCTGAAGTTCCGCGTCGCGCGCGCGGAGGCGGCAGGCGTCAGCTACCGCACGTATATGCTGGAGCTGCTCGATTCCGGCCGCCACCTGCAGGCCGGCGACACCGAGGCGGAGAAGGCGCCGTCGCCGGCCGTGCCGGGAACGGCGATGCGGGGAAAGCGCAAGGGGCCGAAACGTCCATGAGCGAGCCTTTCGATCCCGAGCGCCACAAACTTGCCGAGACGCGGTTTTTCGAGGATTTCGAGCTCGGCGAGGCATTCGTCATTCCCTCGCGCACGGTGACGGAGGCGCAGTTCCTCGCCTTCCAGGCAGCGTCCGGCGACAATCACCCGATCCACTACGACCGGGACTACTGCCGGCGCCACGGCCATCCCGAGCTTTTGGCGCACGGCTTCCAGGCGCTGATCCAGACGGCGGCCGGCGCGGGCCTTTTTCCCTTCCAGGTCGAGGGCTCCCTCATCGCCTTCATCGAGCAGTCGTCGCGTTTCCTGCGCCCGGTCTATGCCGGCGATACGCTCTATCCGCGCCTGACGGTGAGCGATCTCAAACCGCAGCGCACGACGGGCGTGCTGACGCTTGCGAGCACGGTCCACAACCAGCGGCGGGAGCTGGTGCTCGAAGGATTGCAGCGCTACCTGATCCGCAAGCGCGGCTGAGGGCTCTCAGCCCTTGAGCTCGATCTCGACAAAGGCATAGTCGAAGTCATTGGCGTTGACGACGTTGTGGTGCACGCCGGACTTGCGGAAGTATGAGCCGCCGGCTTTGAGGTCGGCGAAGCTCTCCGTCCCATCGGGCGCGACGAGCATGAGGCGGCCGGTGACGAGCGGCACCACCACATAGTCCATGCCGTGCACGTGGAAACCGGTCTCGGCACCGGGCGCGAAGCGCCATTCCGTGACGCGCACGCGCTCGTTGTCAGCCTGTACGGCGGCCTTGGCCTGTGGGCGTGCGGTCATGAGAGTGCTCCATGTCGCGGGACAAGCATTCGCCTGGCTTCAGCCTGCCAGTGCCTGGCGCATTGTTTCTCCCACGGACCCGGCATCGGGCGCAATGTGCACGCCGGCAGCGCGCAGGGCTTCGATCTTCGCGTCGGCGGTTCCGGTGCCGGCGAGCGTCAGCGCGCCCGCGTGCCCCATGCGGCGTTCGGGCGGCGCATGGCGGCCGGCGATGAGGGCAACGACGGGCTTTACCGGCCGCGCGCCGGCGATGACGCGCGCCGCCTGCTCCTCCTCCTCGCCGCCGATCTCGCCGATGAGGACGATGCCGCCGGTCTCGGGGTCGTCGAGGAACAGGCGCACGCAGTCGGCCATGCCGATGCCGTGCACGGGATCGCCGCCGACGCCGACCGTCGTCGACTGGCCGAGGCCCGCGCGCGTGAGCTGGGCGACGATCTCGCTCGTGAGCGAGGCCGAGCGCGAGGCGACGCCGATGGGCCCGCGCCGGGCGTTGAGCGTGGTCATGACGCCGATCTGCGCGAAGCCGGGCGCGAGGATGCCCTGCGAGTTGGCGCCGACGAGGCGGGTCCGCGCGTCCGCAAGGCGGCGGCGCACGCGCACCATGACGAGCTCCGGCACCCGCGCGGTGACGCACACGACGAGGAC
>JBFWWW010000051.1:0-21379 GCA_050245975.1 Hyphomicrobiaceae bacterium | reverse complement strand
CGGTCGTCCCGGTGAGCGGTTGTACGATGCGGCCGTCGACCTTCAGCTCGCAGTCGGCGCCGGCCAGCGCGAGGCGGACGGGACCGCCGGCGACGTCGTAGCGCGCGCCCATCAGCACGAGCTCGATGGCGGCGGCGCCGGGGGCGTTGCCGACGAGCGCGTTGGCGACGGCAAGCGACCAGCGGTCCATCGCGCCGGCCGGGCCGAGGCCGAAGCGCTGCCAGCCGAACCGGCCCGTGTCCTGCAACGCGGTGGCGGGTCCGGCCGCCTGGATCACGAGCTCGGCGCTGCTCATGCCGCGATCACCTCGGCGACGGGCTCGCCGTTGGCGGCGGCCCGGTCGAGCGCGTCCCAGCGGGCGGCATCGGTCGGCGCGAACACCACCTCGTCGCCGGCGGCGATGAGGAAGGCGGGATCGCGACCGGGCATGAAGGTGCGCACCGGCGTGCGCCCGAGCAGGTGCCAGCCGGAGGGCATCGCGGCGCCGGCGATGAGCGCCTGGATGCCGCCGATGGAGATGGTGCCGGCGGGCGAGGTGGGGCGCGGATCGAGACGGCGCGGCGTGGCGAGCGCGGGGTCGAGGCCGCCGAGATAGACGAACCCCGGCATGAAACCGATCATGTAGACGCGGTAGACGGCGGAGGAATGCCGCTCGATGAGCTGGGCGGGCGTGAGCTTGTGGCGCTCCGCCGTCGCCTCGAGGTCGATGCCGAACGGGCCGCCGTAGATCACGGGGACTTTCCAGCGCCGGCCCGCGGCGGCGACGGCATCGAGTCCGGCCGACAGCTCGCGCGCCAGCGCGGTGAAGGCCGAGATGTCGAAGAGCAGCGGATCGAACTGCACCATCAGCGAGCGATAGGTCGGCACCGTCTCGACGAGCCCGGGAATGCGATGGCGGCCGAGCGCGGCATCGAGCGCCAGCACGCGCGCATTGATCTCCGGCGCGATGGCCGTGCCGAATTCCACCACCAGCGCGCTGTCGCCGGACGGAAGGAAGAGGGGCTCGGTCGGCTCGGATGTCATGTCAGGACCCCGTCCATGGCGCGTCGTCGCGGCCGGACGCAGCATACCCGGCTTCAATGACGGCGGAAGACGCCAAAGCGCATGCCGAAATAGGCGGCAACGGTGGCGACGATCGAGGCAATGACGAGGGCGATCAGCGGCTCGCTCTCGGGCCGCGACAGCATGATGGCGGAAAAGACCGCG
This sequence comes from Hyphomicrobiaceae bacterium, assembly GCA_050245975.1. Lineage (GTDB taxonomy): Bacteria > Pseudomonadota > Alphaproteobacteria > Rhizobiales > Hyphomicrobiaceae > JBFWWW01. Next base: position 20,173 of record JBFWWW010000051.1, on the reverse strand, counting down.
TAGTTGATGCCCGCCACGCCCCAGGCCACGGCGGCGTAGCGGCGGAATTCGGCGAGCGTTGGCGGCGTCTTGACGGCGAAGGTCAGCGTGCGGTGCGCGAGCCAGGCCACCACCATGGCCGCGGCGATGGCGGCAAGACGCGCGACGATGGGATGGAGGCCCGCCATCAGCGTCAGCAGCTTGAGGACGGAGGCGTCGGTGGCGAAGGCGAGCGCGCCGGAGACGGCAAAGCCGCCCCAGTGGTGCAGGGCCGGACGCTCGTCGGGCGCGGGATCGGGAGACATGGTCATGGCTGGCCCAGCTCGCTTGCCCAGTCGATGGGCGGGCCGTCGGCGGCCCGTGAGGGATGCCAGATGCGGCGCGGCAGCGTCGCGTCCGCCAGCAGCGCCTCGTATTCCTGCTGCCGGCGATCGGTGACGGGATCGAGCCGGCCGAGCTCGGCATCGGGGAAGCCCGGATGGCACATGACGACCTGGCAGCGGGCCGGCCGGGCGAGCGCCCGCGCCAGCTCGCGGGCGTAGGGCTGCCGCGTGTCGAAATCGGAAAAGCCCGAGAAGCCGGAGTTGGTCGGGATGCCGGCGCGCGCGGCGGCACCGGCAAAGCCGGCGGCCAGGGCGCGGATGGCGAGCGCCTTGCCGGGAGCGCCGCGCGCCGTGATGGCGGCGAGGCTGTCGGAGGGATCGCGCACGAGGGGCGCGCGGCCGCCATAGCGCCGGCGCAGGCGATCGAGCAGCGCGCCCCGGACGCCGGGCAGCACATGCACGTGCTGGTGACCGTCGACGTGGTCGGGCGGATGGCCCAGCCCGGTCTCGAAGGCGTCGAGCTGGCGGTCGATCTCGGCGGCGATTTCCGCACCGGCAAAGCCGAGCGACAGGCTGGCGCGCACGAGCGCGCCGACGGTGGGCAGGCGGCCCTCCGGCGCGAGGCCCGGCATGGGGCCCAGCGGCGCGCCGAGCGTCAGGTTGAGGTGCAGGCCCGCGGCGAGCCGGTCGCGCAGGCCGGCAAGGCGCGGCGCCAGAGCCGGCCAGTAGGGCAGCGTGACGAGCGCGCTGGTGGCCGACAGCCGGCGCGCGTCGGCCAGCGCATCGATGGCGCGGGATACGCCCTCGGTGATGGCGTAGTCGTCGGCGTTGAGCACGATCATCGAGCTGTCCGCGTCAGGGACCCGTTGGCGGCTTCGGGCGATGGATGCCGAGCTCCTCGCGCACGAGAAACAGCGGCCGGCCCTTCACCTCCTCGTACATGCGCCCGAGGTACTCGCCGATGACGCCGAGCGAGATGAGCTGCACGCCGGCGAAGAACAGCACGGAGATCAAAAGGCTCGGGAAACCGGGCACGTCGACGCCGAAGATCAGCGTCTTGACCAGGAAGATGGTGGCATAGACCAGCGCGACGACCGAGATCAGCACGCCGAGATAGGACCAGACGCGCAGCGGGATGGTGGAGAAGGAGGCGAAGCCGTCGATGGCGAAGCGCCAGAGCTGGCGCGGGCGCCAGCGCGAGGCGCCGCCCTCGCGCGGCGGCACGTGGAAGGGCACGCCGATGGATTTGAAGCCCATCCAGGCATAGATGCCCTTGTTGAAGCGCACGCGCTCGCGGAAGGAGTTCATGGCCTCGACGGCCTTGCGGTCCATGAGGCGGAAATCGCCGGCGCCGGGCGGCAGCGTCGTACCGCTCATCCAGCGGAAGAGCGAATAGTAGAAGGCGGTGCCGATGCGGCGCAGGCGGCCGTCGGCGGCGCGGTCGGCGCGCTGGCCGAAGACGACGTCGTAGCCCTGCCGCCAGCGGGCGACGAACTCGCCGATGACCTCGGGCGGATGCTGCAGGTCGGCGTCCATGAGCACGGCGGCGTCCGCCGTCGTGTAGGCGAGGCCGGCGGCGACGGCGAGCTCCTTGCCGAAGTTGCGGCTCAGCGCGACGGTGCGGTAGCGGGGATCGCGGGCGTTGAGGTCGCGCAGGACGTCGAGCGTGCCGTCGGTTGAGCCGTCGTCGACGAAGATGACGTCCCAGTCGACGTCGAGGCCGGCAAGCGCCTTCTCCAGCGCGGCGACGAGGCGGCCGATGCCCTTCTCCTCGTTGAGCACGGGAATGATGACGGACAGGGACCGCCGTGCGCGCGCGGGTTCGGTCGTCTCGGGTCGGGATAGCGTACCGGTCTGCGACACGGTCTTGTTTCCTTGCATGGTCGCGCAGGGGCGCGAAAGGCGCCGCGCGTTCTTCCTGCCACGCGTCGCCGCGCAGGGCAAGCCGCTAGAAGCCGCCTTTCCTCGCCATCGGCGCGGCGCCGTGCGGGTGGCTGATCTCGTTCAGCGCGCCTGCGAGCGGCTTGAAGTCGAAGCGGACGACGTGGCGGCCGACCGGCACCTGGACGGCGCGGAACAGCACGTTGGCCTTGAGGATCTCCGTCGGCACGCCGTCGACCTCGGCCGTCCACCAGGGATGCCAGACGTCGTTCAGCACCAGGAAGCCCGGCTGGGCGGCTTCGACCCGCACCTCGACGACGGTGTTGCGGTACATGGTGAGAGAGACGGAATTGAGAAGGGGATGGCCGGCCGAGAGGCGCGCGATGGGGCGCTGGCCGGGGAACTGGTCGAGCAGGACCGTGTGCGTCGGGTCGAAGATCGGCCACTCGCCGTCCTTCATCAGCGTCTCGAAGTCGGCCCAGCGCCAGTCGGTCGCAAACAGCACGCGCGGCAGCGCCGCCGGGTTCTCGTAGACGTAGCCGTCGCGGGTGTGGGCGATGAGATGCAGCGCGCCGGGCGGCAGGCTGGTGTCGATCTTCTCGATCGGGATGCCGGAGGCGATGAAGCGCAGGCAGAGCAGGTTCGCCAGCATCGAACGGTAGGAGGGAAACAGCGGCGTGAAGATGCGCTGGTCGGGGCCGGCAATGGTGTCGCCCGCGCCGACGCCGCGCGAGATGTCGCTGAGGCGCAGCGGATTGTAGCCGAGCACGTGGTCGAAGCCGTGCACCAGCGCGGCGTTGGGCCAGGCAAAGCCCATGCCGACCAGCTCGACGCGGTCGCGGCGGGCCGAGCCCGGCGGCTGCTTCAGGAGCTTCTTGAGCAGGATGATGGTGTCGTTGGTCTGGCCCGGCTGCAGCACGGCATAGTCGGTGACGGGCAGCGCGGTCGACTCGTTGGGGCCGTTGTTGACGGCGAGGTCCCACGTCATCAGCAGCGCGGGCAGGGCCACCGCGAGCGCCGGGCTGACGCGGATGAGCCGCGGCAGGGCGGCCATCAGCGCCACGGCGGCGACGAGCCACAGGCCCGCCGATTCGATGGGCCACCAGGCAACCGACAGGCGGTCCATGTCGACGGCCAGCGCGATCGCCGCCAGCAGCAGCGAGGCGACAACGGCGATCTCGACGGCGCGGCCGAGCCGGCTCACCTTCGGAATGCCGCCCGTGACGGCCAGATGCACGAGATAGCCGCCGACGATCGACATGGTGCCGCCGATGAGGAACGTGGCGTCGGCCGGGCGGCGGAAGAGATCGACGCCGGGCATGGTGTCGAACATGAGACGGAAGAGCGGCGTGTGGCGGCCGAGCGCGTAGATGACCATCACGATGGTGGCGATGGTGTAGAAGCGGATTTCCGGCCGCCAGATGAGCTTGCGCGTCAGGCCGGCCGTCAGGATGGCGAGCACCGGCAGGACGCCGATGTAGAGCTGGCTCATGTTCTGCGACAGCGTCAGCTCGGTGCGGTCCCAGACCTCGCTGAAAGGACCCCAGTAGGGCACGGCCGGATTGCGCGCGCCGAACAGGTCGCCGACGAGAAGCGTCAGCAGCGAGGCCGGATGCAGCGACCCGCGCGCCGCCTCCGTGAGCGGGATCTCGGCACGGCTCGAGGAGGCGACGAAGAGATAGGTCAGCAGCACCGGCACGGCCGACAGGACGATCGCCGTGACGGCGGTGGCGCCGAGCGGCAGCAGCACGGCGCGCAGCTCGCGGCGGGGCGCGGCGCTGGACAGCACGTGCGCGGCGACGTAGGCGGCGAGCAGATAGATCGCCAGCAGGGCGACCTGGTTGGGTTCGGCGAGCATGGTGCCGATGGCGGCCCCGGCGGCGATGCCGGCGCGCCAGGAGTGGCGGTCGAGCGTGCGCACGACGAGCCACAGCGCGATGCCGAACAGGACATAGCTCTGGATCTGGCCGATGTGCTGCACGCGCCAGGCGGCCGAGGCGCCGAACGCGAAGGCGAGGGCCGCGACGATGGCGCCGGCAGGGTGCCAGCCGCGATCGTGGAACAGCATGATGATGGCGAGGCCGCCAAGGCCCAGCATGGCCAGCACGTAGGTGTCGACGGCGCGGAAGCTCGGCACCGCCTCGAACCAGGCGAGCAGGAAGGCCGGAGAGAAGATCAGCGACTGCGGGTCGGCGATCTGCGGCGAGCCGGCGAAAACGTTGGGCGCCCAGAACGGCGACTGGCCGCTGTGCAGCGCGTTGGCGAGGAACTGGATCTGGGCCTGGAAATGCGCCTTGGCGTCATAGGGAATGGTGACGGTGCCGGACAGCCATGGCGAGGCGAGCGCCAGCCAGGCGAGCGCAAAGGACCCCACGGCCAGCATGGTGCCGGCCCACCCCTCCCTGCGCGTCATGGTTCTTGTCGTCCGAGGACTGATGTTGCGGGCACGCTAAGGTGTTTCGCCCAGCGCGGCAACGCTGCGCCGCCGAAACGGAGACGTGCCATTGCGGCTGAAATAGGCCATGAAGGGCGCGGTGCCCTGCCGCGGCGGGGGCAGGCCTTCGGCGCGACTGAGATGGGGCGGGATGCGCGATGACGTGGCGGGACTACTGGAACCAGGACACGCCGATCTATCTCAACGATCGGCACAAGGATGTGCACTACCGGTCGATCGCGACGGGCATCGCGGCGCTGGTGCCGGGGCCGCAGGCGCGCGTGCTGGATTTCGGATCGGGCGAGGCGCTGCATGCGGACATCGTCGCCGCGCGCTGCGGCCATCTCTACCTCGCCGACAGCGCCGACCTCGTCCGCAGGCGCGTGGCGGCCCGCTTCGGCGGCGACGGCAAGGTGACGGTCATGGCGCCGGAGGAGGTGGCCGGCCTGCCCGACGGCTCGCTCGACTTCATCATCGTCAACTCGGTCGTGCAGTACCTGTCGGGCGAGGAGCTCGACCGGCTGCTGGCGCTGTTCCGGGCCAAGCTCGACCCGGGCGGGCGGCTGCTGTTCGCCGACATCATCCCGCCCGACGTGGGCCCGCTCACGGATGCGGCGGCGCTGCTGAGGCTGGCGGCCAGGAACGGCTTTTTCGTCGCGGCGCTGTTCGGGCTCGTGCGCACGTTCTTCTCCGACTACCGCAAGGTGCGCAGCCAACTCGGCCTCGCGCACTATTCGGAGGCGGATTTCCTCGGCCGGCTGGAGGGCGCCGGCTACCGGGCGAGCCGGCACCGGCCGAACCTCGGCCACAACCAGGCGCGGATGGCGTTTCTCGCGACGCCCCGGTGACAAGGCGCTCATCGCGCCGCCACCAGTCCCGAGTTCATCAGGCGGCGATGGAAGGCCAGGATCGCGCTGCGGTCGGCGCAGTCGTAGTAGCGGCCCTTGCAGGCGGCGAGCAGGCGCAGGCGCTCGCGATGCGAGTCCGATAGCGGCAGGCCCGCCAGGTCGAGGACGACGGAGCCCAGGTAGGCGACGTCGAGCACGTCGACGGCGGGCAGCGACGGCACGGCGTAGTTGATGCCGTGCGCGGCGTAGTAGGTGAGGAAGCCGATCGAGTCCGGCGGCAGGGTCACGTCCTCGGCCTCGGCGCCGGCCTTGAAGCCGAGCAGCGTCCGCGTCGCCGACGGCTGGTGGTCGCCGTAGTGCACGATCAGGAACGGCTGGCCGGGGAAGCGGCGCTTCAGCTCGGCGGTGAAATAGTCGTAGTCGATCTTCGCCAGCGACACGCGGCGCAGGTATTCGCTCATCTCCGGATTGGTGCCGGGGCCGCCGCCCGGCACCTTCTCCTCGGGCGCGTAGATCTCGGTATAAGGCCAGTGCGCCATCATGGTCTGGATGTAGGTGAAGAGCGGCTTGTCGGAGGACGCGAAGTGCCGCTTCATCTCGGCCATCGCGTTGTCGAAATAGAAGCGGTCGCGCTCGTTGGCCTCGTCGGCGTGCTGCGACTCGGAGTCGAAGATCTCGGTCAGGCCGATCGAGGTGTAGAACCGGTCGTTCGACACGAAATTCCGTAGCAGCGGATAGAACACGACGTTGCGGTAGCCGCAGCGGGCGAGCGCCTGCGGCACCGTGTCCTTCAATCCGTTCTGCATGAAGGTCTGGACGAACGGACGCATGCCGCCGAACGACTGCGTCGACATGCCGGCGAGCAGGGAGAACTCGGTCAGCCAGGAGGCGCCGCCGTAGGTCTCGACGCGCAGCGTGTGCGTCTTGCCGTCGTCGGAGCGGAAGAGCGGGTCCACGCTCCTGTCGTAGGCGAGCCCGGGAAACAGGCCGGGCGGCGCGATGGATTCCTCATGGATGAGGATGATGTTGGGCGGCCGGGCGGGCGTGCAGCTCGCCGGGAGGGCGAACGCGGGATGGGAATCGCGCGGTGCGGCCTCCAGCAGCTGGCCGTTCCACAACGTCGCCAGCGTCTCGCCCCACGAGGCGAAGAAGGAGGACACATAGTGGTCCTCGAAGAAGAACTGCATGTGCCGGCGCTCGCCCTTCGCTTCCGCGCCGGTCCAGGCGATGGCGATGCAGGCGATGAGGACGGCCAGCGTGTGGCGGCGATCGACGCGCGTGCCGTCCGCGCGCCAGGCGAGGAAGCCGGCGAACGCGATGCACGCAATCGCGGCCAGCAGCGCGATCATGTAGCCGCGATAGTCGTGCCAGAGAAACGCCACCGTCGACCAGGAGCTGAAGTAGAAGAACAGGTCGTAGGCGTGCACGACCATGCTCATGACCGACTGCTTGACGGTCGAGGCGGCGACAATGACGGCGAGGAAGGCCGCGACCGTCACGGTGGCAAACAGCAGCCGGGCGGTCAGGAGCGTCAACACCGCGATCAGGGCCAGCGTCACCCCGACCGTGAAGACGATGTTGCTGAAGGAGCCTTCGCTCAGCCAGAAGTACTGGAGGACGGCGAGCAGGACGGCGCAGGACGCGCCTGCCGCATGCACCGGGCGCAGCTCAGCTCCGCCGCGGCAAAATTTCGCGACGTACCCGCCCCATGTGGTCGGTGTCCCGTCACTCGGAAGGCCGGCGATCTGGTCTGTCATCGTGTGCGGGGTACGCCTGTCGTCGAACTGTCACAAAACACCATAGCCGGAATGAATGGCCGATGAAAAAGCGATGGATCGCTTTTTCCGATAGGCCGGCGGGGGCGGGATCGGGCGCCCCGACGGCCGCACGGAGGGGCCGGCAGCGCGCGCCGTCGCGCGCAGAAGAATCTCATAAAAATCCGGTAATAGATTGAAATATAATAGAAAGGTATGCGAGGATTCAGGCCGGACGATGCGTGCGATCGCCCCGGAACTGAGCCATACATGCTGCGTTCATCTTGAGCGCGTTATCCAGATCACCGCATCGGGCGATCAGGCGGTCTTCGTGCCTGACTCTTCCCGGGTTCGCTCTGCAACGGATCCAACGCCGCGTTGCAGACGTTGTCGGATGGTTCGTCCGGCAACGCACAATTGGAAAAAGAGTGGGGAAGGGAGCCGCGAAAACCTCCCTTCGATGTAAGGGCCGAAGCCTCTGGTCGACGCCTTTACAATACCTAAATTCTTGGCGCATATGCGCGCGGGCACGCCGTCTGGAGAGTTCGATGAAATCGAATGCGCTGAAGTCTGTTGAGCTGGATCTCGACTGGTCCGCTCAGACGATTCTTCCGATCGAGTTTCGAGGCCAAGAGGTCAATCTGGAAGCTCGTGCGTATCAAGGGACCGAGCCGAGCTCGCAGGCATTCGTCCTCATTCATCGCGATGCGACGGCGGGCAACGAGCTCCCGGTCGTGCGCGTGCACAGCGGCTGCGTGACCGGCGACATCTTCCATTCGCTGCGCTGCGACTGCTACCCGCAGCTGCAGGCGGCCATGGAGCGCATCATCGCCAGCCCGCTGGGCATCCTGGTCTACCTGCCCTATCACGAGGGCCGCGGCATCGGCCTGGTCAACAAGATCAGGGCCTATGCGCTGCAGGACCAGGGCTACGACACGGTCGACGCCAACGTCGCGGTCGGGGCCCCGATCGAGGCGCGCGAGTACGACCTCGCGGCTCACATCCTGTTCGATCTCGGCTACCCCGAGATCCGGCTGCTGACGAACAACCCCGCCAAGGTCGACGCGCTCGGCGTGGAGGGCATCGAGGTGGCGGAGCAGATCCCGCTCATCGTCAAGGCATCGCCCTACAACAAGCGCTACCTGGCGACGAAGAAGGAGCGCATGGCGCACAAGCTCTAGGCGCCGGCGTCCTCGAGCCAGACCGAAAATGCAGGCAGCCGCTCCCCGGAGCGGCTGTTTTGCTGCGTGCGGTTTTGTGTGCGGGCGGGCGAGCAAAGTCCGGTCAAAGCCGGCCCGGTGCTGACGCCTCATCCTGGCGCCCATGCTGGGTCTCATCCTGGGGCCTCAGCGGACCGGCTCGGCGTCGTCGGGAGCCGTCGGCTCGGTGAAGCCGCCCTCGGCCACCAGCCGGGCGAACAGGCCGCCCTGGGCGACGAGCTCGCGGAAGCGCCCGCGCTCGATGATGCGGCCATGGTCGAGCACGAGGATGCGGTCGGCATCGGCCACGGTCGAGAGGCGGTGGGCGATGATGAAGGTGGTGCGGCCCTTGCGCAGGGTGTCGAGCGCCCGCTTGATGCGCGCCTCGGTCTCGGCATCGAGCGCGCTCGTCGCCTCGTCGAGGATGAGGATCGGCGCGTCCTTGAGGATGGCGCGCGCGATGGCGATGCGCTGGCGCTCGCCGCCCGACAGCGACGCACCGCGCTCGCCGATGACGAAGGCGTAGCCGCCGGGCTTCTTCATGATGAAGTCGTGCGCCTCCGCCAGCCGGCCGGCGCGCTCCACCTCCTCGTCGGTGGCGTCGGGCTTGCCGATGCGGATGTTCTCGGCGATGGACCGGTTGAAGAGCCCGGCGTCCTGGAACACGACGGCGATGCCGCGGCGCAGGGAGGACAGCGTGACGGCGGCGATGTCCTCGCCGTCGACGACGATGCGGCCGCGGTCGGGCGTGCGCATGCGCTGCAGGAGCGCGAGCGTCGTCGTCTTGCCGGAGCCGGTGGGGCCGACCAGCGCCACGGTCTCGCCCGGCAGCGCCTCGAACGAGAGGTCGAAGACGCCCTGGTCACTGTTGCCGAACCGGAACGACACATCTTCGTACCTGACGCTGCCGCCGGTGGTGATGAGGTCCTCGGCGCCGGGCTTCTCGAGGACGCCCTCGCGGGCGTCGAGCAGCTCGAAGTAGGTGCGCAGCGTCGGCGCGAGCTGGTAGATGCGGACGGCGAAGCTGGAGAGCTGGTCGAGCTTGGCGATCAGCAGGTTGGCGAAGGCGACGAAGGCGACGATCTGGCCGACCGTGATCTCGCCGCGGGCCGACAGGACGGCGCCGGCGGCAAAGACGGCGACCATGGTGATGGTGGCGGCCGCCCGGGTCAGAACGGTGAGCAGGCCCCACCAGGTCAGCACGGGGTACTGCACGGCCAGCAGCTCGCTCATGATGGAGCGCATCGCCTGCATCTCGGCCGACAGGCGGCTGAAGCTCTGCACCACGGTGACGTTGCCGAGCACGTCGCCGACGCGGCCGTAGACGTTGCTGTGGTACTGCTCGACGGCGGCCTGCCCGTCGCTGGTCTTGTGCACCACCAGCATGTTGAGCAGCAGGTAGACGACGGCGAGCACGGCCAGGATCGAGGCCATGCGCCAGTCCATGCTGATGGCGGTCGGCACCAGGCAGACGATGCCGACGATGGCCGTCAGCTGCTCGCGCAGGAACGACAGCCAGAGCCAGAACAGCCCGTCCGTGCCGGCGAGGATGGCGCGCACGACCGCGCCGGAGCCCTTCTCGGCGTGATAGCTGATGGGCATGGTGATGGCGCGCTCGAAGGCCTGGCTCAGGGCGGCGAGGCGGCTGCGGTGCGCCAGGCGGTCGGCGGCGACGGCGACGACGACGCTGGCGAAAATGCCGAACAGGCCGATCGCGGCCCACAGGCCGATGGTCGGGAAGGCATCGGCCTTGCGCGACAGGGCGTCGACGACCCGGCCGAACAGGATCGGCTCGGCGAGCTGGACGATGGCCACCGCCATGCCCGACAGCGCCAGCCAGATGGTGAGCCCGCGCTCCTCCGACAGCAGGGCGACCGCGCGGCGGTAGACCTGGGCCGCGCTCATCGGCTGCGCGGGCGCGGGCGTCGCTGCAAGTCCAAGGGCGCTCCCGGTGTCCACGGCCATGTCAGTCACGTCCCCCTGCCGCCGGCGGCGGCCGGCCTTCTTCACCATATATGCCGGCATCATATATGCCGGCACCACGCATGCCGGCTCACGCCGTACCCAGCTTCGCTTCCATCGGGCGCAGCGCGGCCCCTCCCGCCTGCCGCTCCAGCACGAGCTGGCGGTCGTGGAAGCCGGGCGCCGCCGCGCGCTGGCCGAGACTGACGATCGCGGCCTGCGGCAGCGCCGCCCTGAGCTGGTCCAGCAGGCGCGCCTGTGCCGCCGGCTCGAGCGCGCCGAGCGCGTCGTCCAGTATCACGACGCAGGGCCTGTGAACCAGAGCCCGCGCGATGGCGAGGCGCTGGCGCTCGCCCGTCGACAGGAGCTGGTCCCAGCGCGCGATCTCGGCAAGGCGCCCGGCGATCGCGCCGAGGCCGACATGCTCCAGGGCGGCGCAGAGCGCGGCATCGTCGGCCGCCAGCGCCGGATCGGGATAGAGCAGCGCGTCGCGCAGCGATCCGAGCGGCAGGTAGGCCCGCTGCGGCACCACCATGACGGAGCCGGCGGCGTCCGGCAGGGCCAGGCTGCGGCCCGCGGCCGGCGCCAAGCCGGACAGGGCGCGCACCAGGGTCGACTTGCCGACGCTGGACTCGCCCGAGATGTGCACGGCCTCGCCGGCGCGCACGGCAAGGCCGGCGTCGTCGATGCGCAGGTGGCCGTTGCTCATGGCGGGCGACGCGGCCGCGGCAAGGGCGGCGGCCACGGCCGGTGCTCCCGTGCCCGGCGCGGGACCGGCGGGCAGCCGGGCATCGACGGCGTCGCAGGCGGCGACGATGTCCATGACGCGGCGGGCCGAGGCGTACCACTCGGCGATGCGGTTGTAGTTGTCGACGACCCAGGAGATGGCGAGCTGGACCTGCACGAAGGCGGCGGCGAGCTGCGTCACCTGGCCGAGGCTCATGTCGCCGGACAGGTATTTGGGGGCCGCGAACAGCAGCGGCACCACCGGGATCATGGGGCCGGAGGCGTTCGTCACCCAGGTGAGCGCGCCGTGCTGGCGCACGATGGCGAGCCAGCGCTCGACGACGCGCTCGTAGAAGCGGCCGAGGATCGCCTGCTCGTAGGGCGCCCCGCGCATGAGGGCGACGCCCTCGGCGTTGTCGCGCAGGCGCATCATGGCGAAGCGGAAGTAGCCCTCGGCCTCGTTCTTGCGGCCGACGTAGCCGACCAGCGGGCGGCCGATCCACAGCATCAGGCCGGAGGCGATGGCGCCATAGGCGAGCGCGACGACCACCATGTAGCCGGGGATGGTGATGCTCATGCCGCCGGCGACGAGGGTGTAGGAGCCGCCGACGCTCCACAGGATGGAGATGAAGGCGGCGGCGCCGATGGCCGCCAGCACGAAGCCGATGACGATGTCGACCAGGGGCTCGGTGGCCCAGCGCGTGTCGTCGGAGATGCGGTATTCGGGGTTGGGCGGCTCGGTGCCGTCGGCGTGCATGTGATAGAAGCGCTGCCGGCCGAGCCAGCGCGCGATGAGATGCTCGACGAGCCACTGGCGCCAGCGCACCTGCAGCGTCTCGCGCGTCAGAACGATGGCGACGCCGATGGCCGACATCGCGGCGATGATGAGACAGAAGACGGCGGCCGAGCGCGCGACGGTGGCGACGTCGCGGTTCTCCAGCGCGTCGAAGAACCAGCGGTTCCAGGCATTGAGCGCGACGGTGGCGCCGGTCGACAGCACCAGGAAGGCGACGAGGCCCAGCGTCAGGCTCCACGCGCGCGCCGCCGTCGGCCCGGTCCAGAAGCCGCCCGTGAAGCGGGCAAAGGCGCGCACGACCCGGGGATCGAGATGAAACCCCGGGCTGTCGGGCGTCAGCGATGGTTCGGTCATCAGGTTCACCGGGTTGAGGACGGCGGGCCGGCCGGACGGTCAGGGATTGTCACGTTCGATCTGAAGCTGCCGTGAACGGCATGCCAAGGTCGAAACGCCGCGCCGGACAACGGGTTGCCTGCCGGTGTGGCTAGAACGGGACGCCGAGCTTGCCGGTGATCTGCTCCCAGGCCCCCAGCAGCGGGCGGAATTTGAACCGCACGCGCACCTTGCCGGGCGGCACGGCGACGGCACGGAACAGGACGTTGGCGCGCAGGAGCGGCACGCGGCGGCCGTTGAGCTCGGCCGTCCACCAGGGTTGCCAGACGTCGTTGAGGACGACGAAGCCGCCATCGGGGCTGTCGGCTTCGACCACCACGTCGGTGTTGCGGTAGCTGATGAGCCGCGCGGTGCCCGGCCGGCGCTGCGCCTCGCTGGTGGGCGGCGGTTGCAGCAGCACGGTGCGGTTGAGGTTGACGTCCGGCCAGACGCCGTCGGCGAGGATGCGGTCGAAGTCGGCGCCGATGGCCTCGGTGGCGAACAGCACGCGGTCGAAGGGCCAGGGGTTCTCGTAGATGTAGCCGTCGTGCGTGTGGGCGATCAGCTTGAAGTCGTTGGGCTTGACCTTGGGGTCGATCTTCTCGATCGGCACGCCGGTGACGATGTAGTGCAGGCCGAGCAGGTCGGCGAGGATGGAGCGGTAGGAGGGAAAGAGCGGGGAGAACTTGCGCTGGTCGGGAAGGCCGACGTGATCCTCCGCGCCCGTCGCGCGGCTATAGAGGGCGAGGCGGACCGGGTTGTAGCCGAGCGTGTTCTCGAGGCGGTGCGTCTGGCTCGCGTTCGGCCAGTGGAAGCCGAGGCCGGCGAGCTCGATGCGGTCGCGGCGCGCGTCGGTGGCCGAGGCGGCGGTGAGCGACTTGAGAAGGGCGATGGTCTCGTTGTTGGAGCCAGGCTGCAGCACCTCGTAGACCGACGGCGGCAGCGCGGAGGAGGAGCTGGGACCGTTGTTGTAGCCGAGGTCGGCGGCGGTGAATGCGGCAAGCCCGATGGCGGCGAGCCGCGGCTCGAGCAGGATGCGCGGCCTCGCCCAGGCGAGCACCAGCGCGCCGGCGGCGAGACTTGCGGCCGCGACGGCGAGAGGACCCGGCAGGCGCGGCAGGCGGTCGATGGCGATGCCGAGGCCGAAGGCGACGACGAAGGCCGCGGCGATGATGCCGGCGACGGTCGCGAGCTGCTGGCGCGTGAACGCGGCCCAAGGCTCGGTCAGGAGACGGTGGGCGACATAGCCGGCGAGGATGGCGCCGAGACCGCCGATCAGGAACGTCGCGTCGGCCGGGCGGCGGTAGAGCGAGACGCCGGGCAGCAGGTGATAGAGCACCCAGAACACGGGCGTGTACCAGCCGAGCGCGTAGACAAGCATCATGACGGCGGCGACGGTAAAGAAGCGGATCTCGGGCCGCCACAGGTCGCCGCGCACGGCGCCCAGCAGGATGAGCAGGATGGGAATGGCGCCGATGTAGAGCTGGCCCATGTTCTGGGCGATGAAGAGGCCCGTGTCGCTCCAGGCGAAGCTCGGCGGTCCCCAGTAGTCCTCCATGCGGCCCGAGGCGCCGAACACCTCCGGCATCAGCGTCGTGAGCAGCAGCGCGGGATGCAGCGAGCCGCGGCCGGCGCCGACATAGTCGATGACCGGACGGTTGGACTGGGCGGCGAGCAGCGCCGTCAGCGTCAGCGGGATGGCGATCACGGCGGCGCCGGCGATGCCGCCGACAGCGAGCGGCGCCATGCTGTTGCCGATGGCCTCCACCGTGCGCGGGGCCGTCGCCCAGCGCCAGACGACGTAGCCGGCAAGACAATAGATGCCGAGCAGCGCCACCTGATCGCGGCCGAGCACGATGTGCGCGGAGACGAGGCCGGCCAGCAGGCCGTAGAGAACGGAGCGGCGGTCGAGCGCACGCTCAAGGCAGAGCAGCGCCCACGGCAGGGCGGCAAGGCTGAGCACCTGCCCGATGTGCTGGACGCGCCAGGCCATCGATGCGCCGAAGGCGAAGGCGAGCGCGGCCAGGATGGCGCCCGCCGGATGCCAGCCGCGGTCGCGGAAGAGCAGCAGGACGCCGGCGGCGCCGAAGAGCTGCGCGCAGAAGACGGTGGTATCGACCGCCCACAGGCTCGGCGCGCGCGTGAGCAGCGACAGCACCAGGAACGGCAGCGAGAAGATCATCGACTGCGGGTCGGCGACCTGGGGATGGCCGGAGAAGACGAAGGGCGTCCAGAAGGGCGACTCGCCGCGCGCGAGGCTGTCGGCAAGAAATTGAATCTGCGGCTGGAACTCGGCCTTCGCATCCCACGGAATGGTGACGTGGCCCGACAGCCAGGGCGCCGCCATCGCCGCCCAGCCGAGCACGGTGAGCAGCAGAGGCAACGCCAGAGGCCAGGCGCCGGGCGCAGCCGAACCCGTGCCCGCCGGCGCCGAGAAGCGGTCGGACCAGAACCTGTCGATGCCCGAGCGGGAGAAGATCGTGTAGAGACGTTCCATCAGTGCCCGAAGCCGTCGCCCGCAGTGACCATCCGCACAAGCCCAAAACTCACGGCCCCGGCCTCAACGCCGCCGCGAAACCGTGTATAACGCGCGGGACCCGGCGCGCGGAAGAGCGCACCGACCGGCGGGCCGCACAGTGTCCGCCGGAGACGGCGAGGATAGGGCAGACCGGCGCGGGACGTGATGTCGCGCCCGGACACGTGTCGGGACCTGTGTCGGGATATGGGTCCGGATATGGGGCGGGCACCGCTGTGGCCTGGCGGCCCGGCGGTCGCGTTGGCAGAGGCAAAGGACGGGACGGCAGCGTGACGACAGGAACCGATCCCGGCACCGAACCCGGCACCGAACTCGGTACCGGACAGGGCATCGAGCCGGGCGCCGAGCCGGCCGCAAGGCCCGGCGACGAGCTGTGCGCGCCGATCGCGGCCGCGCCGCCCGGCCGACCGTTCGTCGTCGCCCAGCTCGGCCAGTCGCTCGACGGCCGCATCGCCACGCCGTCCGGCGACAGCCGCTGGATCAACCGCGAGGCGGCACTCGACCACCTGCACCGCCTGCGCGCGCACGTGGACGCGGTGGTCGTGGGGGTCGGGACGGTGGTGGCCGACGACCCCATGCTCAACGTGCGGCGCGTGACGGGCCGGCACCCGGCGCGCGTGGTGATCGATCCGCGCGGACGCGCGCCGGTGGCGGCCAGGTGTTTCGCCGATGACGGCACGGCGCGCTACGTCGTGCGGACGTCGAAGGCGCCGCCAGCCCCGCCCGGCGTGGAAGCGATCGTCGTGTCGCCGGTGGGCGACCGCGTCGCGCCGCGCGACGTGGTGGTGGCGCTGTTCGCGCGCGGGCTGCGGCGCATCCTGATCGAGGGCGGCGCGACGACGGTCTCGGCGTTCATCGATGCCGGGATGGTGGACCGGCTGCACGTGCTGGTCTCGCCGCTGATCCTGGGGTCGGGCAAGACGGGGTTGTCGCTCGCGCCGATCAGCAAGGTGGCGCAGGCGCTCAGACCACGGACGAGCGTGCATGTCCTGTCGGACGGCGACGTGGTATTCGATTGCGACCTGAGAAACCGCTCCTGAGGCCGACCGCCATGGACGACCCTTCCAAGCCTGCCATCGACGAGCCGACCTATTCGCCTGCCGCGCGCCGCTTCCACTGGTGGACCGTGGCGCTGCTGCTGATCCAGATCCCCGTGGGCCTCTACATGGCCTATCGCGGCGGCAAGCTCGACATCTGGGACGATCTCACCAACAACCTCTACAGCGGCCACAAGCTGCTCGGCATCGTCATCCTGCTGCTGGTGCTGGCGCGGCTCTACTACCGCCTGACGCGCGGCGCGCCGCCCGACGAGCCGACGATCACCTGGTGGCAGAAGGGCGCCGCGCACATGACGCACTGGGCGCTCTACGGGCTGCTGCTGCTGGTGCCGATGCTGGGATGGATCGGCGTGTCGCTCTATCCGGCGCTCGACATCTTCGGGCTCTTCAAGCTGCCGGCGCTGACGGTGGCGAACGAGGAGATGGCCTCGAAGGTGCTGTTCTATCACTGGCTGTTCGCCATCCTGCTGCTGCTGGCCGTGTCGGCGCACATTAGCGGCGCGCTGTTCCACTACCTGATCCGCAAGGACGGCGTGCTGCGGCGCATGCTGCCGTCGGCCGGGCGGCGCTGACGGCGGGCAGGCGGGCCGGGCGGGAACGCCTGCTCCCTGTCATCTCGGAGGCCGCGCCCTCCCCCCTGTCATCCCGGAATTCCGCGAAGCGAAATATCCGGGACCCAGCTCACGAACGAGCGCGTGCCTTTGGCCCCTGGGTCCCCGCTCTCCGCTGCGCTCCGGCGGGGATGACACGTGCGGGGCGCGCGCCATTCCGGGATGACAGGGGGGAGCGCGTCTGGGATGGCAGGGAGAGGTGGCGCGAGTCCTGAGCGCGTTCTTTTGATTCAGCGGGCTGAGAGGCCGGGTCAGCGCGGGACGGCGAACGTGTCGGTGTGGCCGACCTCGGCGCCGGTGTGGGCGACGCGCGTCCACGATGCGATGGTGTCGGCGTCGACGCGCCCGGTCTCGGCGGCCGCGGCGGCAAAGCCCGTCGCCAGCTCGCCGACGAGGCGCGCATCGCCCCTGCCCAATATCCACGGGCTGTCGCCCTCGTGGACGTCATAGCGCTCGGCGCGGAAGGCGCCGGCAAGATGCGCCGGCGCGAGAGGACCGGAGGCGGGGCCGAAGCCCTTGTCGGTTTCCTGGTGGGCGTGGAAGGCGGCGGCGAGCTCGTCGTCGGCGTCGTGGCGCGGCTGCCAGCGCTGGATGCCGTTGTAGGTGAGCACGGTGTAGAAGGCGGCGCGGCGCGCGGCGACCGCCCTGGCGACGGTGCCGATGAAACTCCTGGAGGCGAGGTCGAAGAAGGCGGCGGCGGTGACGAGGTCCGGTTTCGCGCCCAGGGCGGCGTCGAGATCGCGCGCGAGATCGGCCTGCCGGAACGTGACCGCGATGCGGCGCTGGCCTTTCGCCAGCGTCAGCGTGTCGCCGGTTTCGGCCGTCACCTTCGCCCAGGCCGAGAGCGCCTTGCGGGCCGCGGCGAGCAGCGCGGGATCGTAGTCGACGAGCGTCCAGTTCTGCTCCGCGCCGAGAAGGCCGGCGGCGGCGCGCAGGTTGGAGCCGGTGCCGCAGCCGAGATCGACCACCTCGACGGCGCGGCCGAGGGCGGCGAAGCGCTGCATGAGGAGGCGCGCCAGGTCGGAGTTGCGCGACCGGTGGTCGGCCGGCTCGCGCAGCGCCAGCCATTCGGGGGAAAAGCCGCTCATGGTCCCGCCTTCCTGAGAACTGCTGCAATGATGCGTGCCGTGTCGTTCCAGCGCGGCAGGGCCCGGCCGGCGGCCCAGGAGGCCGCGCCCATGGCGCGGCGCGCGGCCGCATCGCGCAGGACATGGCCGATGGCGGCGCCGAGGGCTGCCGCATCGCCGGGCGGCACCTTGAGCGCGGCGTCGGCGGGCGCGGTCTCGGCGGCGGCGCCGCCGGTGGTGCAGACGATGGGCA
This sequence comes from Hyphomicrobiaceae bacterium, assembly GCA_050245975.1. Lineage (GTDB taxonomy): Bacteria > Pseudomonadota > Alphaproteobacteria > Rhizobiales > Hyphomicrobiaceae > JBFWWW01. The sequence goes on along the minus strand of JBFWWW010000051.1, from coordinate 2,374 downwards.
GGCCGCGCGCCATCGCCTCGGCGAGCACCATGCCGTAGCCCTCGAACAGCGACGGCAGAACGAAGAGGTCGGCGGCGGCATAGAGCGCGTCGAGCTGGCTTTGCGTGGCCGCGCCGGTGAGCGTGACGCGCGCGCCGAGGCCGGTGTCTGCGATGGCCGACGTGAGGGCGGCGAGCGCCTCGGGGCTGCGGTCGTCGGCGCCGGCGATGGTGAGGCGCCAGTCGAGGCCGGCGAGGGGGGAGAGCGCGCGGACGAGAACGTCGTAGGCCTTGCGCGGCACGATGGAGCCGACGGAGAGGATTGCGAGCGGCTTGCCCGTGCCGGTGGCGCGCGGCGCGGGCTCGGTGCCGGGCTCGGCGACGGCGAGCTTGCGCCCGGGCACGGCGAAGTCGGCGATGAGCGTGCGCGCGGTCGTCGGGCTGGTGGCGATGACGGCGCGCGCGAGGCCGAGCGCGGCGCGCTCGGTGTCGCGCAGGTGGGCCTGGCGCGCGGCATCGAGGCCCGCCTCGAGGCACAGCGGATGATGCACGAGGGCGACGATGGGCTGGCGGATGCGGGCGACGAGGTCGGCAGGCATCGCGCCGTAGGCGAGGCCGTCGACGAGCAGCACGGCGCGCGCGTCCGCCGCAGCGATCAGCCGTTCCGTCGCGGCGAGGTCGCCGGCGGAGGGCGCGGGGAAGCTGCCCGGCAGCTCCAGGTGGCGGGCCTCGACGCCCTGTCCGGCCAGACGCGCCAGCACGTGCCGGTCATAGGCGTAGCCGCCTGTCGGCAGGTTGAGATCGCCGGGAATGGCGAACACGGCCTCGGTCACGGTGTCAGCCCTTGACGGGACCTTCGTACCACGCCCGCGCCAGGTCGGTCTCGCCGAGCGTGACGCGAATTCTGCTGAGACCCTTGCCGTCCTCGCCCAGCGCGCCGTCGCGCGCGGCCTTGGCCATGGCGTCGAAGATGTGGCGGCAGAGGAATTCGGTGGTGGTGAGCTTGCCCTTGAACTCGGGCAGCGTGTCGAGGTTCTTGTAGGCGAGCGGCTTCAGCGTCCTGTTGAGGACGTCGAGCGCGGCGCCGATGTCGACGACGACGTTCTCTTTCGTCAGGCTCTCGCGGAAGAAGGCGACGTCGACGACGAAGGTCGCGCCGTGCATGCCCTGCGCGGGGCCGAAGAACGGATCGGGCAGGCTGTGGGCGATCATGATGCGGTCGCGCACCTCGACGGCAAACATGCGGGTGTCTCCGGTTGGGTTGGCTCAGCTTAGCTCAGGGCGTCTGATAGCGGATGACGGGGGGCAATCCACGGCTGTCGGCAGCAAGAACGCGCGGCAGCGCCGACGCCGCGTCCGCGAACGCGATCTCGTCGGCGACGAGCGCGTCCAGGGCGGGTACACGCAAAAGATTCAAGGCAGCCTCAAGGCGGCGGCGGTAGTCCCAGCGCGGACGGCGGGCGGGCGGGAGCTGGCCGACCTGGGAGGACTGCAGCCGGAGGCGGCGGCTGTGGAAGGCGCCGCCGAGGCGGACGGGCACGGCGCGGTCGCCGTACCAGCTCAGCTCGATGATGACGGCCTCCATGCCGGCGGCGGCGATGGCGGTCTCGAGCCCGGCGGCCGATGCGCTGGCGTGCACGACGATGTCGGCGTCGAAGTCGCCCGGCAGGGGATGGAGGAAGCGCGCGCCGAGGCTTTCCACCAGCCCGGCGCGGCCGGTGTCGATGTCGGTGACCGTGACGTCGGCTCCCGGGATGCGGGCGGCCAGCGCGGCGACCAGCAGGCCGACGATGCCGGCGCCGACGACGAGGATGCGGTCACCGGGCGCGGCGCCCGCGTCCCAGACGGCGTTGAGCGCGGTCTCCATGTTGGCGGCGAGCGTGGCGCGGCGCGGCGGCAGGTCGTCGGGGAGCGGCGCCAGCATGGCGACGGGCGCGTCGAAGACGTCCTGGTGCGGATGCAGGCAGAAGACCGCACGGCCGAGAAGCGCCGGGGGGCCTTCCTCTACAACTCCCGTCGCGCAATAGCCGTATTTGACTGGGAAAGGAAACGCGCCCTCCTGGAGGGGGGCGCGCATCCGCTGCCACTCGCTTTCGCCGACGGCGCCCGTGAAGACAAGACGCTCCGTGCCGCGGCTGATCCCGCTGAACAATGTCCGCACCCGCGCATGGCCGGCCGCCAGCGGCGGCAGCGGCGCGGGCCTGATCTCGACACGCTCCTTGCCGACATACCAAACCGCCCGGGCGACCTGGGTCTTGCCGGCCGACCGCCGCGGACTCCGGTGACCGGCCTCTGTCATCGTTCCCAATCCCGAACAGGACCCTTGCCTGGTGCATCCATGACCGACAGCCGTCCGGCCACGCAGTCTGCCACGGGTGCGACCACGGGTCGCGGCG
>JBFWWW010000050.1:0-21499 GCA_050245975.1 Hyphomicrobiaceae bacterium | reverse complement strand
CACGGCCCAGTGCAGGGCGGCGACGGCCTTCTGCGGATCGGTGACGACCGGCGTCAGGAGGTGGGGAATGCCGTTGTAGACCGACAGCTCCAGCATCTTCGGGTCGATCATCAGGAAGCGGCACTGGTCCGGCGTGTGGCGGTAGAGCAGCGACAGGATCATGGCGTTGACGCCGACCGACTTGCCCGAGCCCGTGGTGCCGGCGACGAGAAGATGCGGCATGCGCGCCAGGTCGGTGACGATGGGATCGCCGCCGATGGTCTTGCCGAGCGTCAGCGGCAGCGCGGCCTCCGACCGGCAGAAGGCGTCCGACTCGAGAAGCTCGCGCAGGTAGACGGTCTCGCGGCGCACGTTGGGCAGTTCGATGCCGATGACGTTGCGGCCCGGCACGACGGCGACGCGCACCGACAGCGCGCTCATGGAGCGGGCGATGTCGTCGGCGAGGCCGATGACGCGCGAGGACTTGGTGCCGCGCGCGGGCTCGAGCTCGAACAGCGTGACGACCGGGCCGGGGCGGATGTCCTTGATCTCGCCCTTGACGCCGAAGTCGGCGAGCACATCCTCCAGCAGGCGCGCGGTGCCGCGCAGCGCGGACTGGCTCGATTCGGGACCCGAGCGGACGGCCGGCGGGCGCTTGAGCATGTTGACCGACGGGCGGCCATAACCCGAGGCGCGCCGGCGCGGCGCGGGCGCGTAGGTCTGCTGCGGCGCGGGCGCGACGGCGATGGGCGCGACCGGAGCGGCAGGCTCGGCGCCCTGCCCGAGGTCGGGGGCGAAGCGGCGCGCGATCTGGCCGGTGGTGGTGTCGAAGGGATCGTCGATGTCGTCGGCCTCGACCGGCGGCAGAACGGGCGCGGGGTCGGCTACGTCGCGCACGGGCGTGCGCGGCGCGGGCGCATGCAGCGCGGGCTCGTGCAGCTTCGGCGCGGGCGCATCGCGCGGCACCGGGAGCACGGGATCGATGGCGAGCGTCGGCTGCGTGCGCGCGGCGGACTCGAAATAGGGCTCGACCGGAGCGGCAGCCGGCGCGGTGCGCGGCACGGACGACAGCGGCGCCTCGCTGCGATCGACGGCGGGGCTGAAGCCCGGATAGAGGCTGCCGTGCGTCTCGGGCTGCCGGCGCCAGAGGGCGAAGCGGTTGCGCTGCGCGGCACGGAAGAGGACGTCGCTGCGGCTCGGCACGAACACCGCGACCAGGTCGGCGCGCGACATGCCGAGGCTCGCCAGCAGCATGAGCGTGCCGAGCACGAAGCACATGGCGCCGGCGGCGAGCGGGGCATGAATGGGAAGCGCGGCGCCGATCAGGTTGACGGACATAGCGAGGCCCATGTCGCCCAGCATGCCGCCGAAGCCGTGGCGCAGCGGCCAGGTGGCGGGCGTCGGCAGGCTCGACAGGGCGGCGGCAACGAGCAGGATCGCCACCGGCACGGCGATGATCTTCGCCTTCAGGCCGGAAATGCGCCGGCCGGACAGCAGATGCAGCGCCCAGAAGGCGGGCGGCAGGAACAGGGCGATGCAGGCGAGCCCGATCATCTGCATGAGCAGGTCGGAGACGACGGCGCCGGGATGGCCGACGAAATTGCGGGTGATGCCGGTGGCGACGTAGTTGAGGCTCGGGTCGCCGGACGACCAGCTCAGCAGGCTCAGCCAGCCCGCGGCGCAGGCAACGCCGATGGCAACGGCAAGCAGCTTGCCGAACCAGCCCATCAGCCTGTCTTCCACGCGTTGCGGAAGCAGACGGGGCGCGCTTGCCTCACTTGCCGGGAACGCCATACGCCACGCACCGCGGGCGTTTCAGCCCGCCACTTGAATGATCCGCCTCAGGGCTTCCCGGATGGTCGCGACGTCCTGCACCAGGGCAACGCGAACATAGTCCCGGCCCGGATTGACCCCGAACCGGTCCTCCTGCGCCAGGAAGGCCCCAGGGAGGACTTTGACACCGCAGCGTTTCCAGAGGGTTACTGTAGCTTCAATGCCGCCGCCAAAATGGCTCATGTCGAGCCAGAGGAAGAAGCCGCCGTCCGGCCGGCTGTAGCCGTAGCGGCCGCCGAGCACCTCGTCGCAGACGTCGAACTTGGCCCGGTAGGCCTGCCGGTTGACGGCGACATGCTGCTCCTCCGCCCAGATGGCGGCCGAGGCATGCTGCACGGGATAGGGCATCTGCGGCGCCGTCATGTTGCGGATTTCGGCGTACATCTCGAGGAAATCCGGGTCGCCGGCGACGAGGCCCGAGCGCAGGCCGGGCAGGTTCGAGCGCTTGGACAGCGAGTTGAGGACGACGAGGTTGCGGAACCGCTCCGGCGTTGCAGCGGCCACCTGCAGCGCGCCGGTCGGCGGCTCGCGGGTGTAGATCTCCGAGTAGCACTCGTCGCAGAAGAGCATGAAGTCGTACTGGCGGGCGAGCGCGAGCGCGCGCCGGAGATAGGCCGGCGTGGCGACGGACCCCTGCGGGTTCGAGGGCGAGCAGACGTAGAAGGCGACCGTGCGGCGCAGCAGGTCGGTGTCCTTTTCGAGCGTGTCGAGATCGGGCAGGAAGCCGGTCTCGCGCGTGGCGCTCATGTAGACGGGCTCGCTGTTGGTCGCGAGCGCGGCGCCGACGTAGGCCTGGTAATAGGGATTGGGGAACAGGATCGCCGGCCGCTCCACGCCGGGCCGGCGGCCGACGGCGGGGAGCGCGGCGAAGAACAGTCCCTCGCGCGAGCCGCAGATGGGCTGCACCTCGCGGGCCGGGTCGATGGCGATGCCGGCGCCGTAGCGCCGCCCGATCCAGGCGGCGATGGCGGCGCGCAGCTCGTCGGTGCCGCGGATCATGGGATAGCGGGCGAAGTCCTTCTCGGCCTCCCTGATCTTCTCGACCACGAACGAGGGCATGGTCTCGCGCGGCTCGCCGACGGTCAGCTCGATCGGCTGGGCGTGGCCGGCCGGCACAGTTTCCAGGAGGCGGCGCAGATGGGTGAACGGCGAGAGAACGGCGCCTCGCGCCAGCATCTCAAGTCCTGCGTGGGCGGTCATCGGCGGCAGCTCCCCGGAAGCGACGGGCGACAGCCTGCGTCGGCCGTCTTCGGACGGCAGGCGTTCATAAGCCGCCGGCGGGCGGGGCGCCAGAGGCAGGGCGAGGATTTCCGCAGCGGCGGGCCGTCGGAGCCCGCCTCAGTCGACGAGGGCCTGGTAGACGAGGGCGCGCATCATCTGGCGGTAGCGCAGGCGGATCGCGCCCGGGGCGGCGGCCATGAAGACGCAGCTCATCTCCTCGTGCGGGTCGATCCAGAAATAGGTGCCGTAGACGCCGGACCAGTAGAAATCGCCGGCCGAGCCCATCAGGGCGGAGCCGCCGTCGGCGCGGCGGACCGCAAACCCGAGCCCGAAGCCGTAGCCGGTGGCGGCCGGCTCCATGACGTCGGCGATGCGGGTGTCGTTGCCGGGCATCAGATGGTCGGCGGTCATGAGCGACACGGTCTTGCGGCCGAGCACGCGCGCACCGCCGAGCGCGCCGCCCTGGCGCAGCATCTCGGCAAACAGCAGATAGTCGGCCACCGTCGAGACGGCGCCGCCGCCGCCCGACTCCCACTGGAACTTTTCGTCCGTGGCGTGGTGGATCGTCTGCTTCTGGCCCGTGAGCGGATCGAGGCCGAGGGCGCGCGCGTAGCGCTCGCGGCGGGCGGCGCCGAGATCGAAGCTGGTGTCGGCCATGCGCAGCGGGCCCCAGATGCGCTCGCGCAGCACCTCGCCCAGCGTGCGCCCGGTCACCGCCTCGACGATGAGGCCGAGCACGTCGGTGGAGAAGCCGTATTCCCAGACCGTGCCGGGATCGTGCAGCAGCGGCGCGGCGGCGAGCGCCTTCAGGAATTCGGGCTTGGCGTAGCGGACGGCGGCATTGATGGAGGAGCCGGGATAGCGCGCATGCGCCTCCGTCGTGCCGCGCTCGCGATAGGTCCAGCCGGAGGTGTGGCGCAGCAGGTCGAGCACCGTGGGCTGGCGCGATGCCGGACGCGTGGCGAGCCGGCCGGGGTTGTCGGCCACGGCGACGTAGAGCTCGCCCAGGTCGGGCAGGTATTTCGACACCGGGTCGGCGAGGAGGATGCGGCCTTCCTCGACCAGCGCCATGATCGCCACCGACGTCATCGGCTTCGTCATCGAGGCGATGGAGAAGATGGCGTCGGGCGCCAGCGGCGCGCTGCTCTCGCGATGGCGATAGCCGGTGGCCTGCAGGTAGGCGATGCGCCCGCGGCGCGCGATGCCGACGACGGCGCCGGGAATGAGACTGTCGGCAATGTCGCGGTCGAGCGCCGTGCGGATGCGGCCCAGCCGTTCGCTCGAGAAGCCGACGTCCTCCGGCTTGATCTGCGACAGGGCAAACGATCCGGGCTGGACAGTCATCTCGGCGCTCCGCGGAATGGGATCACCGACCATAGCGCGGATTGACGGATCGACAAGCCGCAATGCGCGATGCGCTGCCGATGCCTCACCAAGTCCAGCCCGGAGGCTTTCGGCGGACGTTGCCGGGGCAGCACGGCCCGCCGACGCCGGACCGGCTGTGCGGGTCACAATCACCTGAGGGCGAATACCACCTCTTTGTTCAAAGCCGTCGCCGCGCGCGTGATCATGTCCAGAGTTATGTCGTGCGTGTCATCGAGCACGCGATCAAGCTGCGCACGACTGGTATCCATAAGCTTGGCCATCTTGGACTTCGTGATCTTCTGGCGCTTCATTTCCCGAGCGATCTGCCATGCGATCACGGTCTTGACGGCGCGGAGGGTCGCCTCCTCCAGCACACCCTCTTCCTGCAGGAAGCTTTCGAGGGTGGACCCGATGTGAAGGTTCTTCTTGCGTGCCATGATCCTGCTCCTGCCGATCCTACTCCTGCTCGAGCGACTTCTTTCTCCTGGTCGCCAGGTCCAAGTCGTCCTTTGGCGTCTTCTTGCTCTTCTTGATGAACCCGTGAAGCAGGACAAGCGCGCCATCACAGAATGTGAAGATGATGCGAGCAAGCCGGCGGTTGGCGAGCCTTGTGCGTTGTTCCCACAAACCCCCTTTCAGGGATCTGCAGAGTGGCATTCCGACCGGCCAGCCATACTGCAAAAGCGCCAAGTCGCTGCCGATCTTGACGCGATCGGCCTTCGTCATTTCCTTGAGCCACTCGCGGACCGGCTCGTTGCCCTGCTCCGTCCTCCAGAACAAAACCTGGATGGGCCTGAGATCCTTCCCGGCGCGCGCCACCATGATCCAACGATCCGTTATATGTATCAAATTTGGTACAACGTCAATGATCCACGCAACCACGCAAGCGAAGATTTGCGGAGGTGTCGTCTGATCGTCCGGTAGCGGACCTGTCAAACTCCGGCTGAGTGTCCGTAATCCGCCCAGCTTCGACTCGCCGGAGGATGGCGCACAAGGGCAAGCGCGCACTAGCGGCCGAGGCGGATGTCCTCTTCCGGATTGGCGCCGATCTTGTGGATCGAGAGGTCCGCGCCGCGCCGCTCCTCGTCGGCCGACAGGCGCAGGCCCCAGACGGCGGCGATCGCGCCGTAGACGATGAACCCCGACAGCAGCCCGAACAGCGCGCCGCCGGCGCTGCCGACGAGCTGCGACATGAAGGAGACGGTGCCGAGGCCGCCGAACGTCTTGAGGCCGAAGATGCCGCAGGCGATGCCGCCCCACAGCCCGCACAGACCGTGCAGCGGCCAGACGCCGAGCACGTCGTCGATCTGCCAGGTGCTGGTGACGAGCTGGAACATGTGCACGAAGATGATGCCGGCGATGCCGCCCACCAGCAGCGCGCCGACCGGGTGCATCACGTCGGAGCCGGCGCAGACCGCGACGAGGCCGGCGAGCGCGCCGTTGTGCACGAAGCCCGGGTCGTTGTCGCCGTAGACGACGGCGGCGAGGATGCCGCCGCACATGGCCATCAGCGAGTTCATGGCCACGAGGCCGCTGACGTCCTTGAGCGCCTGCGCGCTCATCACGTTGAAGCCGAACCAGCCGACGCACAGCAGCCACGAGCCCATCGCCAGCCACGGGATCGAGGAGGGCGGCACGCCGATGGCGCGGCCGCGGTCGTAGCGGCCGAGGCGCGGGCCGAGCTTCAGGACGGCGGCAAGGCCGATCCAGCCGCCGACGGCGTGCACGACGATGGAGCCGGCGAAGTCATGGAAATCGGCGCCGAAGATGCCCTTGAACAGCACGTCCTGGATGCCGAGGTTGCGGTTCCAGACGATGCCCTCGAAGAACGGATAGAAGAGGCCGACGATCACCGCCGTCGCCAGGCACTGCGGCCCGAAGCGCGCGCGCTCGGCGATGCCGCCCGAGACGATGGCCGGCACGGCGGCGGCGAAGGTGGCGAGGAAGAAGAAGCGGACGAGGCTGATGCCCTGCGGGCCGTAGATGTCGTCGCCGCCGCTGATGGACGCCGCCGACATGAAGAAGTGCACGCCGTAGGCGATGGCGTAGCCGACGAAGAAATAGGCCGTCGTCGAGACCGCGAAGTCGACCAGGATCTTGCACAGGGCGTTGACCTGGTTCTTGTGGCGGACGGTGCCGGCCTCGAGGAAGGCGAAGCCGCCGTGCATGGCAAAGACCAGCACCGCTCCGACCAGCAGAAACAGGACGTCGGCGCCGACCGGCGGCTGAGCGTTGGACATGTCGTTCCCCCCTGCGCCACCGGGCGTGACCGCCGGTGCCTAGTTTTCGCGCATGGTGGGGTACGGCGCGCGCCCGGTCAACGGACCCGGCGCGGGTTCATGTAGAGCTCGGCTTCCTGCTTCTCGAGCTTGGGCGTGTACTTGCCGGCCAGGACCTGCTTGGCGAGCCAGCGCATGTGGCGCCGGCACTCGCCGTTGAAGATCAGCATGCCGCAGAACATCTTCAGCACCATCAGCAGGCGCGGCTCGGCATGCTCGGCCAGCACCCGGCCCTTCCACTTGCCGCCGATGGAGAAGACCTTTCCATCCAGCGAGCCGATGGCCTGGTTGTGCTCGTTGTACAGCGTATAGTCGCCGCCCAGATCGATCAGGTCGCGCTCGAGGCGGTAGAACGACGGGCGCCCGTCCTCCATCAGGAAGAACGAGAAATTCTCCGGCAGCAGCGGCCACTTGTTGGCCGAGCGCTCGAGATAGACCATGTGGTCGTGATCGCCGGTGTTGATGGAGTAGGCGAGCACGGGAAGGCCGCGCGCGCCGAGCGTGAGCTGCAGGCTGCGGCCGATCATCAGGTCCATGGTCGCGCGCCAGTTGAGACTCTCGCTGAAGAGCTTGAAGACGAGGCGCTTGTCCATGCCCTGGTTCTTCTTCCAGAGCTCCTCGCGGTAGGCGAGCAGGCCGGTGCGCTGGCCGTTCTCCAGAACCTCGGCGAACACGTCCATGTCGGTGGTGAACTGGCGCGACTTGGCGCGGTTGCGGCTGCGCTTGTAGATGCCGAACTCCGTGAAGTTGAAGTTCGTGATCCACACGTCGACGACGAAGTTGTGCCACTGCTTCTTGCCGCTGGCGGCCTTGGGCAGGGCGACTTTCTTCTCGCGCTTCTCGGTTTTTGCCTCGGGCTGCGCGCGCTCGAGCACCTCGGCACGCGCTTCCTTGGCGGCTTCCGCGGCTGCGGCGTCCGCCTCGACCTCAAGCGTTCTGCTTCCGTCTGCCATTCCGGCCTCCCGGCTGGCGCCAGAACGCGAGTACGGCGGCGCGAATCACCCGGCACATTACCACTGCAAGCGCATCGGAACTGAGGCAACGGCCGATGCGGCGGATTTTGCTCTGGAAAACGATTTAAGACGCCTGAATTTTTCGCCGTGCTTCCTACCGGAAAACCGGCAGCCACTTTTCCGGAAGCACGCTATCGGGTTCCGAAGATCGCCGAGCCGACGCGCACGTGCGTGGCGCCGAAGGCGACGGCGGCCTCGTAGTCGGCGCTCATGCCCATGCTGAGATGCGGCAGGCCGACCTCGCGCGCCAGCCTGGCGAGAAGGGCGAAGTGGAGCCCGGCCTCCTCGTCGACGGGCGGGATGCACATGAGGCCGGAGAGGGTGAGCCCGAGCTCGGCGCGGCAGTGGGCCACGAACGCTCCCGTCTCGGCGGGCATGATGCCGGCCTTCTGCGGCTCCTCGCCGGTGTTGACCTGGACGAAGAGCTCGAGCGCGCGCTTCTGCGCCGCCATTTCCCTGGCGACGGCGGCGGCGATCTTCGGCCGGTCGATGGAATGGATGGCGTCGAACAGCGCCACCGCATCGCGCGCCTTGTTCGACTGCAGCGGGCCGATGAGATGCAGGCGCAGGTCGGGATAGTCCGCGCGCAGCGCCGGCCACTTGGCCTGCGCCTCCTGCACGCGGTTCTCGCCGAAATTCCGCTGCCCGGCGGCGAGAACGGGCCGGATCGCCCCGGCGTCGAAGGTCTTCGACACGGCGATGAGGGTGACGGAGGCCGGATCGCGCCCGGCGCCGCGCGCCGCTGCGGCGATGCGCCCCCCGACGTCCGACAGAGCCTGCGCGGCCGTCATGCCCCCGCACTCCCGGTCGCGGCCGCGGACGCCGGATAGGGCTCGAAGACGTGGTCGTCGCGGCCCAGCAGGTCCATGTAGCGGCGGTTGATGAAGAGCTTGTCGCGGCCGACCTTCTCCTCCTGCAGGACGCCGATGGCGGCGAGCTGCTTGAGATAGCGCGCAGCCGCATGACGCTCGGCGATGCCGGCCTGGATGAGATGGGCGATGCGGACGTAGGGCTGGGCGAAGATCACGTCCAGCAGCTCGCGCGAATAGATCTTGTGTGCGGATGCGCGCATGTGGTCGGCGGTGTTCTGCATCAGGTCACGAATGGCGCGGATGCGCTGGTTGGTCCAGGTGGCGGTCTGCTCCACCGCCGTCAGCATATAGACGATCCACGGCTCCCACTCGCCGCGCAGAGTGACGCCCTGCAGGAGGCGGTAGTAGTCGCCCTTGGTGCGCACGATGTGACGGCTGAGATAGAGCGTCGGGATGTCCAGCAGGCCGGCCTGGATCAGCACCAGGATGTTGAGGATGCGCCCCGTGCGGCCGTTGCCGTCCGTGAAGGGATGGATGGCCTCGAACTGGTAGTGCAGCACCGCCATGCGCACGAGCGGGTCGATGTCGTCGTCGGCGTTGGCGAAGGCCTCCCAGTTGGCGAGCAGGCCGCGCAGATGCGGCTCGCCCTCCGGCGGCGAATAGATGATCTCGCCGCTGAAGCTGTTCTTGAGCTGGGTGCCCGGCGTCTTGCGGACATCCATCTCGACGCCCTTGATCGTGCTGCAGACGTCGATGGCGGTGCGGGCGGTGAGAGGCCGGCTCTTCAGCGACTGGTAGCCGCTGTAAAGCGCCGAGCGATAGCGCAACGCCTCCTTGGCCGCCGGGTCGTCGGCGTCCTCCACCTGGCTGGCGCCGCGAAAGAGCGCATCGTTGGTGGTGACGATGTTCTCGATCTCCGAGCTGTCCTTGGCTTCCAGCAGCGGGATCGTGTTGACGAGGACGGACTGGTCGGGGATCAGCTCGCCCGCCCGGCGCAGCTCGGCGATGGCCGCCCGCGCCGGGATGCAGCGCTTCAGGACCGCATGGGTCTCGACCGGCGGCGGCGGCGGAAGGAGCGGCAGGGCGTTATAGGGCGTCTTCGGGTCGAGGGGCATGGTGGCGAGATATGGCGCGAATCTTCTGAAGTGATTCCATATATGCCCTGTCGTGGCGTCGGCAAGACCATATCCGCCGATATGTGGAACTGACTTGACATTATTGTTCCATGATGGGCCGGATTTGGCATCGCCGATGCCATGACCCTGTCGATATGGCGCAAATTACGCGGAATGGCTCCATATAGCGCGCAATAGGGCGCCGCCGCGACCATGTCCCGCCGCATACGGCGCCGGACCGGGAAACGGGCTCCCTGACGGCCCGCCCGCGGTGGACACCGCGTCCCTTGACCCGCCGAGGCCCGATCGGTCATTTACCACTCGCGGCACCAACACGAGATTTCCGGCACATGGCTTCCGAACGCTACAGCGCGCCCGATCGCGAGCGGCACTGGCAAAAGGTCTGGCAGGACCGGGGCATCTTCCAGACCCGCGAGGAGCCCGGGAAGCCCAAGAGCTACGTGCTCGAGATGTTCCCATACCCCTCGGGCCGCATCCACATGGGCCACGTGCGCAACTACACCATGGGCGACGTGCTGGCCCGCTACAAGCGCGCGCGCGGGTTCAACGTGCTGCATCCCATGGGCTGGGACGCCTTCGGCCTGCCGGCCGAGAACGCCGCCCGCGACCGCAAGATCGACCCCGCGTCCTGGACCTACGACAACATCGCCACCATGAAGGCGCAGCTCAAGTCGATGGGGCTCGCCATCGACTGGTCGCGCGAGTTCGCCACCTGCGACGTCGGCTACTACGAGCACCAGCAGAAGCTGTTCCTGGACATGCTGGACAAGGGCCTCGCCTACCGCAAATCCTCCAAGGTGAACTGGGACCCGGTGGACCAGACCGTGCTCGCCAACGAGCAGGTCATCGACGGCCGCGGCTGGCGCTCGGGCGCGCTCGTCGAGCAGCGCGAGCTGACGCAGTGGTTCTTCAAGATCACGCACTATGCCGAGGAGCTGCTGGAGGCGCTGGCGAGCCTCGACAAGTGGCCGGAGAAGGTGCGCCTGATGCAGGCGAACTGGATCGGCCGCTCGGAAGGCCTGACCATGCGCTTCGACCTGAAGGGAGAAAAAATCCCCGCGGGCCAGGCCGAGCTCGAAGTCTTCACCACGCGCCCCGACACGATCTTCGGCGCCAGCTTCTGCGCCATCGCCGCCGACCATCCGCTGTCGCTGGCGCTGGCCAAGGGCAACCCGAAGCTCGCCGCGTTCATCGAGGAATGCCGCCAGATGGGCACCTCGGCGGCGACGCTTGAGACCGCGGAGAAAAAAGGCTTCGACACCGGCATCCGCGCGATCCACCCCTTCGAGGCGGGCCGCGACCTGCCGGTCTACGTCGCCAACTTCATCCTCACCGAGTACGGCACCGGCGCCATCTTCGGCTGTCCCGCGCACGACCAGCGCGACCTCGACTTCGCGCGCGCCTACGGCCTGCCGGTGACGCCGGTCGTCATCCCGCCCGACGCCGACCCGAAGACGTTCGCGGTCGGCAGCGAGGCCTACACGGGGCCCGGCACGCTCGCCAATTCGGCCTTCCTCGACGGCCTCTCGATCGACGCGGCCAAGGCCGCCATCGCCGACCGGTTCGAGACAAGCGGCCGCGGCCGCCGCAAGGTGAACTTCCGCCTGCGCGACTGGGGCATCTCGCGCCAGCGCTACTGGGGCTGTCCGATCCCGGTCATCCACTGCGAGACGTGCGGCATCGTCCCCGTGCCGGCGAAGGACCTGCCCGTGCGGCTGCCGGACGACGCCACGTTCGACCAGCCGGGCAACCCGCTCGACCACCATCCGACGTGGAAGCACGTCGCCTGCCCGACGTGCGGCGGCAAGGCGCGGCGCGAGACGGACACGATGGACACGTTCGTCGACAGCTCGTGGTACTTCGTGCGCTTCACGGCGCCGCACGCCAAGACGCCGGTGGACGCGACGGCGGCGAACTACTGGCTGCCCGTCGACCAGTACATCGGCGGCATCGAGCACGCGATCCTGCATCTGCTCTATTCGCGCTTCTTCGCGCGCGCCATGGGCGACACCGGCCACCTGAAGAAGAACATACGCGAGCCGTTCGCCGCGCTCTTCACGCAGGGCATGGTGGTGCACGAGACCTACCGCTCGGCCGGCGGCGACTGGCTGCTGCCGACCGAGGTGACGTTCGAGGGCGAGGGGCAGACGCGGCGCGCGGTCGAGATCAGCACCGGCAAGCCGGCCGTCATCGGCAGCATCGAGAAGATGTCGAAGTCGAAGAAGAACCTCGTCGACCCCGACGACATCATCGCCGGCCACGGGGCCGACTGCGCGCGCTGGTTCATGCTGTCGGACAGCCCGCCCGAGCGCGACGTCATCTGGACCGAGGCCGGCGTCACCGGCGCGGGCCGCTTCATCCAGCGCGTGTGGCGCCTGGTCGAGGAGATCGCGGAGGGAAAAGGCGCACCCAAGGGAGAAAAAAAGCCCGGCGATTTTTCTCCCGAAGCGGACGCGCTGCGCCGCGCCGCACACAAGGCGCTGCAGGCCGTGGGCCAGAACATCGAGGGCCTGCGCTTCAACGTGGCCGTGGCCCAGCTCTACGAGCTGACCAACGCCCTGTCGGCCGCCCTGGCGATGGGGCCGGACGGCAAGGCCGGCAGCAAGCCTTCGGGGGGCCTTGCCTGGGCCGTCCGCGAGGCGGGCGAGCTGCTGGTGCAGATGCTGGCCCCGATGATGCCGCATCTGGCCGAGGAGGCCTGGGCGCGGCTCGGATACAACACCCTGGTCGCGGAACAGGCCTGGCCGGTTGCCGATCCGGGTTTGCTCGTTGACGATACGATTACCATTGCCGTACAGGTGAACGGCAAAAGACGCGATGAAATGCGCATTGCCCGCGCCGCGAGCAATGCCGAGGTGGAGACTGCAGCGCTTAAGCTGGAGACTGTGACGCGCGCTCTCGAAGGCCGGCCGGCGAAGAAAGTGATCGTCGTGCCGCAGAGGATCGTGAATGTCGTCGGCTAAGGGTGTTCAGGTTCGCGTGCTTCCCAACCGCAGGACGATCGTGCGGGGCCTTGTGATGGCCGCGCTGACCGCGCCGGCGCTGGCCGCATGCGGCAACGACGGCTTCAAGCCGCTGTACGGGCCGAGCGCATCCGGCGCCCCCGTGATGGCGAGGATGCGCGAGGTCGACATCGCGCCGATCCCGGGCCGCGTCGGCCAGCAGATCCGCAACGAGCTCATCTTCGAGACCACCGGCGGCGGGGAGAAGACGCCGCCGCACCACCGCCTCGAAGTCACGATCCGCGAATCCATCCTGTCCACGCTCGTCAACTCGCAGGGCGAGGCGGCAGGCCAGATCTACGCCGTCGAGGCCGCCTTCCGGCTCGTCAACATCGCCGACAAGAAGGTCGTCTTCCAGGGCACGGCCAACGCCCGCGCCAGCTTCGAGCGCTACGAGTCGATCTACTCCAACGTGCGCGCCCGCGAGGACGCGGAGAACCGCGCCGCGCGCACCATCGCCGACGACATGAAGACGCGGCTCGCCGCCTACCTGTCGCGCGCCGCCTGATCGCGCCGCGATCCTTTCGGCGGACCGGCGAAAAAGCTCCCGCACTTGTCCGTCTCGTGCTTCTTATCGGAAAACCGGTCCCCACTTTTCCGGAAGCACTCTGATGGTTGCCGTCAAGACCAAGCAGGCCAACGCCTTCCTGAAGGCGCCCGACGCGGCGCTGAGCTGCTTCCTGTTCTTCGGGCCCGACACGGGACTGGTGAGCGAACGCGCGCGCCAGCTCGCGCAGACGCTGGCGCGCCGCTCCGATCCGCCGGGCGAGATCATCCACGTCGAGGAGCAGGACCTGGAGCAGGACCCGGACCGCCTCGCGGTCGAGCTGCGCACCGTGGCCATGTTCGGCGGCCGCAGCGTCGTGCGCGTCACCGCCGGGCGGCGCATCAACACGGCGATGCTGCGCCCGCTCGTCACCGAGGGCGGGCTCGAGGGCGCGCTGATCGTCGAGGCCGGCAACCTGCGCCCCGACGAGGCGCTGCGCGCGCTGTTCGAAAAGAGCGCGCAGGCCGCCGCCGTCGCCTGCTTCCCGGACGATGCGGCCGATCTCGACGCGCTGATCCGCGACACGCTGGCGGCGGCGGACCTCGCCATCGCGCCGGGCGCGCGCCAGTTGCTGATGCAGCGGCTCGGCGGCGACCGGGCCCTGTCGCGCGGCGAGATAGAGAAGCTCACGCTCTACGCGCTCGGCAAGGGCACGGTGAGCGAGGAGGACGTCGAGGCCGCGGTGGGCGACGCGGCCGAGATGCTGCTCGACCGGGTGGTGCAGGCCGCCGCCGCCGGCGAGGCCGGCACGGCGCTGCAGGAGCTCGACCGCGCCATGGCGGCCGGCGAAAGCGCGCAGACCATCGCGCTGGCGCTGCAGCGTCACGTCCTGCGCCTGCACCGCCTGCGCGGGGCGATGGATGCCGGCCGCTCCTTCGACGACCTCGTCCGCACGATGCGGCCGCCGCCGCACTTCAAGATCAGGGACGCCCTGCAGGCGCAGTGCCGCCAGTGGACGCTGCCGCAGCTCGGCCGCGCGCTCGACCGCATCGGCGCGGCCATCAAGGGCTCGCGCACGGCCTGGATGATGGAGGACGCGCTGGTGCGCCAGCTGCTGCTCGACGTCGCCCGGCTGGCGCGGCAGGGCGCACAGGGGCAGCGCCGCCATTGACGGCTGGCGGCCCGCCGGGCAATGCCTTGCCGCGGCAGACAATGCGCCTATAGTGCGCGCCCGACGTCACGCCTCCCGCGGAGAATAAATCCATGCAGTCCCTGCAATTCGACGTGCTCGGCATCGGCAACGCCATCGTCGACATCATCGGCCGCTGCGACGACGCGTTCCTCGCCAGGCACGACCGCGCCAAGGGCAGCATGATGCTGGTGGACGCCGAAACGGTCAGCCGCATCTACGCCGACATGGGGCCCGGCATCGAGATCTCCGGCGGGTCGGTCGCCAACACCATGGTCGGCATCGCCTCGCTGGGCGGACGCGCGGCGTTCATCGGCAAGGTCGCCGACGACGAGTTCGGCCGCATCTTCGCGCACGACATCCACTCGGCCGGCGTCGCCTACACCACGCCGCCGGCGCGCGTCGGCGCGCCGACCGCGCGCTCGCTGATCCTGGTGACGCCCGACGGCGAGCGCACCATGAACACGTTCCTCGGCGTGAGCCCCGAGCTCGGCGGCGGCGAGATCGAGCCCGGCATCATCGGCGGCTCCGGCATCATCTACCTGGAAGGCTACCTGTTCGACCGGCCGGAGGCGAAGGCCGCGTTCCGGCAGGCGGCGGGCCTCGCCATCGCGGCCGGACGGCGCGTGGCGCTGACGCTCTCGGATGCGTTCTGCGTCGACCGGCACCGCGCCGAGTTCCTCGACCTCATCCGCCAGCACGTCGACATCCTGTTCGCCAACGAGTCCGAGCTGAAGTCGCTCTACCAGACGGCGACGTTCGAGGATGCGCTGGCGCGCGTGCGCAAGGACACGCGGCTCGCCGCCGTCACGCGCAGCGAGAAGGGCGCGGTGATCTGCGAGGGCGAGCGGCTCGTCGCCGTGCCGGCCGCCAGCAGCGGACAGCCGGTCGATACGACGGGGGCCGGCGACCTCTTCGCCGCCGGCTTCCTGTTCGGCATCGCCACCGGGCGCGACCTGGAGACGGCGGGCAGGCTCGGCTGCCTCGCCGCCAGCGAGATCATCAGCCACATCGGCGCCCGCCCCGAGACCTCGCTCGCCGACCTGGCGCGCGGGCGCGGCCTGCTCTGAGGCGGGCGCGCCGGGGGGCCTCGCGTTATTCTCCCTTGGAGACGGATTGAAATCCCCTAGAATGGAGGAGCAGTTTTCCTCCAGATGTGGTCGTGCGTACTCCGGTCATGGCGAAGCGTGGACGTCCCAAGGGTTCGGGGATCGACGACAGGGAGATTTTATCCGCGATCGCCGGACGGCTGGCGTCGACGCCGGGCCTGAAGCCGACGACGGCGATCCGGCAGGCCGGCGTCGACGACCCGTCGGTGATCCGCCGCCTGCGCGACAAGCTGCGCCTCGAGCCGCCGCCGGCCGCACCGGCGCGCGCGCGGCGGCCGGTCCCGCCGCCCGCCAGACCGCCCGCCGCAAAACAGGCGCCCGCGCGCAAGCCCCAGGCCGCACTCAAACCCCAGGCGACGAAACAGACGCAGCGCGCGTCCGCGGCTGTTTCACGTGGGACACCGGCGGCCGCGAAACCGGCTCGGGACACCGGCAAAGCCCGGGACGTCCGGGACCCGAAAGCGCAGACGCCAACCGCCCTGCCGCAACAGCGCGCGCCGTCGGCACCCGAGCCCGCCCAGCCGCCGCCAGACCCGCCGCCACCGGCGCAGCCGGTGTCGTGGCTCGAGGCGCAGCTCGCCGCGACCGCGACGCTGCTCAGCGAGCAGGCGCGCATGTGCGACGCGTTCCTGCCGCTGACGCCGCTGCCGCATCTGCTGCGCCAGCAGGCCGCCCTGCTCGGCGGGCTGCTGCACATGCTGCGCGATCAGGAGAAAAAATAACGGCGGCGGCTAGAGGCTTTCCGGCTTGGGTGGAAACGCCCCCATCTTGTCATCCGGCCGAGCGCCCCCACTGTCATCCCCGCCGACGCGAAGCGGAGAGCGGGGACCCAGGACCACAGGCACGCCCTCACTCCTGATGCTGGGTCCCGGATGGCCGCTGCGCGGCCTCCGGGATGACAGGGAGAGAGCGAAAGTCCCCCACCGTGTCATCCCGACCAAGCGCAGCCGGGGCCCAGCGACTCGCGAACCGGCCTGAACCTGAAACGCTCTAGAGGCGACGGAGGAAAACCTTCTCGATGCGGTGATCCCGCTGCTTGCGGAGGATAAGTCGCGCGCGCTGCCGCGTCGGGAGGATATTCTCCTCCAGGTTCTTGCGGTTGATGGAGCTCCAGATCTCCAGCGCCTTCTCGCGCGCGCCTTCCGGCGAGAGCTGCGCGTAGCGGTGGAAGAAGGCGGCCGGGTCGCGGAACGCCGTCTGCCGCAGGCGCATGAAGCGCGTCACGTACCAGCCCTCGATCACATCGACGTCAGCATCCATGTAGATCGAGAAGTCGAAGAAGTCGGACACGAACGGTATGGCCTCGCCATCGCGCGGCATGCGCGCGGGCTGCAGCACGTTGAGGCCTTCGACGATGAGGATGTCGGGCCGGCTGACGCTCGCCATCTGGCCCGGAATGATGTCGTACTTGAAGTGAGAATAGACAGGCGCTTCAACGTTCTCCCGTCCCGACTTCACATCGTGCAGGAACTTGAGAAGGCGCGCCGTGTCGAAGCTTTCCGGAAAGCCCTTCCGGTTCATCAGATTGCGGCTCTCTAGCTCCTGGTTGGGATAGAGGAAGCCGTCGGTGGTGATGAGATCGACGCTGGGGTGGTCCGGCCAGCGCGCCAGCAGCGCGCGCAGGACGCGGGCGGTCGTGCTCTTGCCGACGGCGACCGAGCCCGCGACGCCGATGATGAAGGGGACGCGGCGATCCTTGCGGCCGAGGAAGCGGTTCGTGACCGCGTGCAGCTCCTGCGCAGCGGCGACATAGAGATTGAGCAGGCGCGAAAGCGGAAGATAAATCTGCTCCACCTCGGCCATCGACAGCTCTTCGATGAGGCCGGAGAGCTGCTCCAGGTCCTTCGGCACCAGCGTCATCGGCGTGTCGGCGCGCAGCTTGGCCCATTCCTCGCGGCTGAAGACGCGGTAGGGAGAAAATTGCAGGGTGCGCGGCTGCGGCGCGCCGTCGGGAGGATCGTCGCGCATGTCTAGCCCGCCCGGCCGCGGGAGGATTTTTCCGCCAGTCCCGACTGGCGCATGCGGGCCCCCAGGGTCGACAGCACGTCCGCGAACGCGACGTCGCGCGCCTCCAGCAGCACCAGCAGGTGGTAGAGAAGGTCGGCCGCCTCCGCCTTGAGCGCGGCGGCGTCCTGCCCGATGCCGGCGATCACGGTCTCGATCGCCTCCTCGCCCAGCTTGCGCGCGCAGCGCTCCGCGCCGCCGTCGAGAAGCTGGCGCGTGTAGGAGGTGTCGCCCGACGCCGACCGGCGGGAGCGGATGAGCGCCGCCAGGCGCGGCAGCACGTCGTCGACGTTCGAGGGATCAACGGTCGAAGAGTCGACGTTCGGGGGTGTCTGCTCGTTTGCCATGGAGGGCCGCTTCGCTTGGCGGCTCGCACCGTCGCGGGCCTGGCAATCACCCAACAGCGGCGCGGCGGCCCCGTCAAGAGCCGCCGCGCAGGGTCCTGAACGGCGGCTTGCGCCCCCGGGGGGCCTAGCCGGCGGGCGTCGTCGCCAGGCGCATGCGGATGTAGTCGAGCTGGTCGAAGTTGGCGTACTTGATCGACAGCACGCCGCTCTCGCCCGAGCCGCTCTTGATCTCCACCTTGAGACCCAGCAGGTCGGAGAGGTCCTTCTCGAAGGCGCGCGTGTCGGCGTCCTTCTCCCGCTTGCGCGCGGGCCCGCGGCCCGATCCCGACCCGGTGTCCTGGACGAGCGCCTCAACCTCGCGCACGTTGAGCTGCTGATCGACGATGCGCTCGGCCATGGCCTCGGCGTCATCGCGCCCGACGAGCGCGCGCGCGTGGCCGGCGGTGAGCTTGCCCGCCTGCACC
Organism: Hyphomicrobiaceae bacterium; assembly: GCA_050245975.1. Classification (GTDB taxonomy): domain Bacteria; phylum Pseudomonadota; class Alphaproteobacteria; order Rhizobiales; family Hyphomicrobiaceae; genus JBFWWW01. Next base: position 3,259 of record JBFWWW010000050.1, on the reverse strand, counting down.
ATCGTCTGCACCGACGACGGCAGGCGCAGCAGGCGCAGCGTGTTGGCGAGATGGCTGCGGCTCTTGCCGATCACCTCGGCCAGCTGCTCCTGCGTGTAGCCGAAGCGCACGATCAGCTCGTTGTAGCCGGTCGCCTCCTCGATGGCGTTGAGGTCGGCGCGCTGCACGTTCTCGATGATGGCGAGCTCGAGCATCTCCTTGTCGTCGAGCTCGCGCACGATGACCGGCACCTGATGCAGCCCGGCGCGCTGCGCGGCGCGCCAGCGGCGCTCGCCGGCGACGATCTCGTAGCCGTGGCGGCCCTGCGCGGGACGCACGAGGATCGGCTGCACGAGCCCGCGCTGGCGGATCGAGTCGGCCAGCTCCGCCAGATCCTGCTCGCGGAAATCCTTGCGCGGATTGAGCGGGCCGCGCTGGATCTCGTCGATGCCGACGATGCGCTGGTCGCCCTCGCTCGGCATGCGCGGCGCGGCAATCGACGGTTCGCCCATCAGCGATGCGAGCCCGCGACCGAGCCTGCCCTTCTGCAATGGTGCCGTCATGTGAATTTTGCTCCCTGCTCGTTCGCCGTTGCGTGCTGGATATTTCCTCCCCTCACGAGGAGGAAAATAAAGGAGGACCGCGCTAGGCCGCCTGATGCCGGCGCTCGCGGTCGATGATCTCGGTGGCGAGCTTGATGTAGGCCTGGCTGCCCGGACATTCGTAGTCGTAGAGCAGGATCGGCTTGCCGTGCGAGGGCGCCTCCGCGACGCGCGTGTTGCGGGGAATGACGGTCTCGTAGACCTTGGGGCCGAAGAACGCGCGCACGTTGGTCGCGACTTCCTTCGACAGCGCGGTGCGCGCGTCGTGCATCGTCAGCACGACGCCCTGGATCTCGAGGCCCGGATTGAGCGTCGCCTTGATCTGGTCGATGGTGTCCTTGAGCTGCGAAATGCCTTCCAGCGCGAAGAACTCGCACTGTACCGGCACGAGCACCGCGTGCGCGGCGGTCATGGCGTTGAGCGTCAGCAGGTTGAGCGACGGCGGGCAATCGATCAGCACGTAGGTGTAGGGAATGTCGGCCGGGCGCGCGCGCTGGTCGGCGATGAGACGGGCGACGGCATCGCGCAGGCGGTACGGCCGGTTGGGCTCGGTGAGCAGCTCCGTCTCGAGGCCGACGAGATCGGCATTGGCCGGCACGAGGCTGAGGTTCGGCACCATCGTCGGCACGCTGGCCGCGGCCAGCGTGGTCGTTCCCGCCAGCACGTCGTAGCTGGTGGCCGACCGCTCCTCCGGCGTCACGCCGACGCCGGTCGAGGCGTTGCCCTGCGGATCGAGATCGAGGATGAGCACCTTCTCGCCGACGGCGGCGAGCGCGGTGCCGAGGTTGATCGCCGTCGTGGTCTTGCCGACGCCGCCCTTCTGGTTCGCAATGGCGATGACGCGAACGCCGGTTGCCCCTGAGCCTCTGCCGGTCACGGCCCTAATCCTCCGTTTTGCGCCGCAGCCGCCGGACGACGGCGATGCGGGCATCCTCCTGGGTCATGCTTGGTATGAGCTCGATCTCGAAAGCCCATGACTTGCGGGCGTTTTCGATCTCCGCGTCGACCTCCCGACCCTTCAGGAACAGGCCCGTCGTGTCCGGCCCGAAAAACGGCAACGCGAGGCCGAGAAGGCGATCCAGCGGAGCGAGCGCACGCGCCGAAACACAATCCGTTGCCGGAACCTTAATCTGAGTCGCCGCAGTTTCGATTCTTATCGACAGGATATCCACCGACACACCCGTTCTCCGGGCGACCTCGCGCAGGAAGGCGGCCTTGCGCATGTCGCTCTCGATCAGGGTGACACGACAGCCGGGGGGCGGGGACAACTCCGCGGCGAGGATCGCAATCACCAGACCGGGGAAGCCGGCGCCCGATCCGAGGTCGGTCCAGGTCCGCGCCGCCTGCCCGCGCCGCCAAAGCTGAGCAGAATCGGCGAAATGGCGTCCCCAGACGGCCTCCAGGGTGCCCGGAGCGACCAGATTGACGGCCTTCTGCCATTGCCGGAGCAGGCCGGCATAGGTTTCCAAGCGGTCAACGGTTTCACGTGAAACCGGGAAGGCCGAGGCGAATTGTTCAGGTCCATCAATGTGTTGAACGGCCATATCAGGCTGTGGCGCGGTGGTTCGCGGCCCTCTTCAGATGTGCCAGCAGGAGCATGAGAGCGGCCGGAGTCATGCCGTCGATGCGACCGGCCTGGGCCAGGGACGACGGACGACGAGCTTCCAGCTTCTGGCGCAGCTCGGCCGACAGGCCGGCAATCGACTTGTAGCAGAAACCTTGTGGAATCTGCAGGGCCTCGTCCTTCCGCAGGGCGGCCACATCGGCGTCCTGGCGGGCGACATAGGGGGCGTAGCGGGCATCGACCTCGATCTGCGGCGCCAGGGCCCCGTCGATGGCCGCCAACTCGGGCCAGATGCCGGCGAGACGCTCGAGCCCGATGCCGGGCAGGGCCAGCAGCTCCATCGCGGTCCGCCGCCGGCCGTCCCTGTTCAGCTCGAGCCCGTGGCGCTGAGCCTCGGACGGCGTCAGGGAGAGGCAGACCAGCAGGTCCTCTGCCCCGGCAAGGGCCGCGGTCTTTTCCCGGAAGGCGGCCGAGCGGCCGGGCCCGACACAGCCGAGCGCCTGCCCCAGGGGCGTCAGCCTCTGATCGGCGTTGTCGGCCCGCAGGCGAAGGCGGAATTCGGCCCGCGACGTGAACATGCGATAGGGCTCGGAGACGCCGCGGGTGACGAGGTCGTCGATCATCACGCCCAGATAGGCGTCGGCGCGGGAGACGATGAAGGTCTGGCCGGTCCCGCCCGCCGCCAGGGCCGCATTGAGCCCGGCGACAAGACCCTGCGCCGCCGCTTCCTCGTATCCTGTCGTGCCGTTGATCTGGCCCGCCAGAAACAGCCGCGGCACGCGCTTGAGCTCGAGCGTCGGGGAGAGCTCGCGCGGATCGACGAAATCATACTCGACCGCATAGCCCATGCGGCGGATGGCGACCCGCTCCAGCCCCGGAAGCGTGCGGATGAAAGCCTCCTGCACATCGCGCGGCAGCGAGGTCGAGATTCCGTTCGGGTAGACGGTGTCGTCGTCGAGCCCCTCGGGCTCCAGAAAGACCTGGTGTCCGGTGCGGTCGGCAAAGCGGACGACCTTGTCCTCGATGGACGGGCAGTAGCGCGGGCCGACGCCGGAAATCTGCCCCGAGTACATCGGCGAGCGGTGCAGGTTGGCCCGGATCAGCGCGTGCGTGG
>JBFWWW010000049.1:0-21632 GCA_050245975.1 Hyphomicrobiaceae bacterium | reverse complement strand
CCGAAGGCATAGCCCTGCTCGGACACCAGCAGCGTCAGCCGCTCGACCGTCTTGTCGATCAGCGAGCCATCGTATGTCGCGCCCGACACCGTCAGCAGCTCGCTCTTGAGGGCGCCGACGTTGATCTGCGGCAGCTGCGATTGGATCTCGACGTTGCCGAACGTGAACGGCTCGCCTTCATCGACGACGTACGTCAGGAAAAACCCCGAGCCGGCACGGTCGATCTCGGCGCCCGACGTAACGACGCGAGCGTCCGCATAGCCGTTCTTCATGTAGTACTGGCGCAGCAGTTCGCGATCGAGCGCCATGCGGTCCGGGTCGTAGACGTTCGTGCCTTTGATGAAGTCGAACAGGCCGGACTGCGTCGTCGAGATGATGTCGCGCAGCTGCGAGTCGCTGAAGGCCTTGTTGCCGACGAAGTTGATGCTCTTGACCTTGGTGGCCGCGCCCTCGTTGATCTCGAACACGAGGTTCACGCGGTTGCTGTCGAGCTCGATGATCTTCGGTTCGACGGTGGCCGCGAACAGCCCCTGGCGGCGGTAGACGTCGAGGATGCGCTGCGTGTCGGCCTGCGCGCGGGCGCGGGTGAATACCGACCGCGGCTTGAGCTGGACCTCGCCCTGCAGCGTGGCGTTGTCGACCTCGCTGTTCCCCTCGAATGCCACCTGATTGATGATCGGGTTCTCGACGACGGTAACGACGACCGCCGCGCCTTCGCGATCGATGCGGACGTCGGCGAAGAGGCCGGTCGAAAACAGGGATTTGATGGATTCGTCGATCTTGCCCGGGTCATAGGCGTCGCCGACGGAGAACTTCAGATAGGACCGGACGGTCTCGGGCTCGACGCGCTTGTTGCCGGCGACGCGGATATCGCGCACGACGCCCTGCGCCGCGGCGGTCGCGACGTGCACCGCCGGTTCGACGGCAAGCACGGGCAACGCCATCATGATGGCCAGAATGAAGCGCCAGCCCCCCGACGTCAGCATCCGAATTACCGGCATTCTTTGGGTCTGCCTTTCGGTTCGCCGATTCCCCCATCGCGGTCTACCCGTCGGCGTCGGATGACCACTCACGCTTCAACACCAGCCCTCACCCCGGCCTTGCTGGACGCCCTACCGCGGAACCCTCCCGCAAGCATCGCGTCCGGTGTCGATGCGACTGTTCCTTCTAACGATTCAGTAACCCCCTTGGAAGTGGCAAGAATACGTCACTATACCTGATTCTACGCGGGTTTCAGCCGAGGCCGATCCACTTCAACGGGATGAAACGGTCCTGCCAGGTTGTAAACACCATGAGGAGCACAACGATGGCCAGACCGATGCGGAATCCGAACTCCTGAGCGCGCTCGCTCAGCGGGCGTCCGCGCAGGGCCTCGATGCCATAGAACAAAAGATGACCGCCATCGAGAAGCGGGATCGGAAAGAGGTTGATCAGGCCGATGCTGACCGACAGCACGGCCGTCAGGCTGATGAGGGGGAGGAAGCCCGCGCTGGCAACCTGACCCGAGACTTCCGCGATGCGAAGCGGCCCGCCCAGCTGGTCGGGGGACTCGCGGCCCATCACGACATCGTAGAGGTAGGACAGCGTCCGCGAGATGATGAAATAGGTCTCCCGCACGCCCATCCTGATCGATTCAAGCGGACCATAGCGGCGGTATTCCCAGTCCTGTACCGAGGCGTTGCGGCGGATGCCGATGACACCGACGCGCAGCTTGTTGCCGAACCGGTCGGAGATCTCGCGCCGGTCGGGGGTCGCCTTGATGGTGATCGAGGTGCCGCCGCGATCGACCCCAAACGTGAGCTCGTGGTCCGCGCTGGCGCCGACGATGCGCTGCATGTCGCCGAAGCTGTCGACGGGCGTGCCATCGATGCTGCGGATGACGTCTCCGGGCTGGAACCCGGCCTTGGCCGCGGCGCTGCCTTCGATCAGCTCGTCGACGCGCGGCGCCGTGACCTGCTGCCCGACCACCATGAAGGTGAGGGCGAAAATAGCTATGGCAAGCAGGAAGTTGGCGATCGGGCCTGCCGCAACGATCGCGGCCCGCGACGACAGCGGCTTGGCGTGAAATGCGCCCGCGCGCTCCTCGGGCGACATGCTCTCTATCGCATCGCGGGAAGGAACGCTGGCGCCGTTCTCGTCGTCCATGAATTTGACGTAGCCGCCGAGCGGGATCCAGGCCACGCGCCAGCGTGTCCCGTGCTTGTCGAAGAAGCCGAAAATCTCCTGGCCAAACCCGAAGGAGAAGGCTTTCACCTTTACGCCGGCCCAGCGCGCCACCAGGAAATGCCCCATCTCATGGATGAAGACCACGACGGTCAGAACGAACAGGAAGGCCAGGGGCTTCAACAAGATCGACGGCAACAGTTCCATTTCGATACTGCCTTTTCATCCCGCAGGCTGTGAATCCAGGGCGCGGCGAACGCCAGCGTGCCCGATTCGAGCCATTCACCTTTATTAAAGCAGCTCTCGTGCCAACGCACGCGCGGCCGCATCGACCGTCAACACGTCTTCCAGGCTGTGGGGCTCGGCAAGCAGTCCACGGGCGGCCGCTCGCTCCAGCGTGTCGGCGACAAGTTGGGCGATTTGAAGAAAGCCGAGCTTGCGATCGAGGAACGCGGCGACGGCCACCTCGTTGGCGGCATTGAGGACGGCCGGTGCGGCGCCACCTTGCTCGAGCGCGGTCCGTGCCAGGCCGAGAGCCGGAAACCGCTCGACATCAGGCGGCTCGAACGTCAGGGACGCGAGCTTGGCAAGGTCGACGCGCGGAGCCGGGACCGACATGCGCTCGGGCCAGGCCAGCGCGCAGGCGATGGGCGTGCGCATATCGGGCGTCGCCATCTGCGCCAGCATCGAGCCGTCGCGGTACTGGACGAGGCAATGCACGATGGACTGCGGGTGCACGACGACATCGATCTGGTGCGCTTCGATCGGGAACAGGTGATAGGCCTCGATCAGCTCCAGGCCCTTGTTCATCAGGGTCGCGGAATCGATGCTGATCTTGCGGCCCATCGACCAGTTGGGGTGGCGCAGCGCCTCCTCCGGTGTCGCCTGCTCCAGCCGCGCGCGCGTCCACTGGCGGAAGGGCCCGCCGGATGCCGTCAGCAGAATGCGCTCGATCGAAGCCGGCGTTGCCCCCGCCAGCACCTGAAATGCGGCCGAATGCTCCGAGTCGACGGGCAGCAGCTCCGTGCCGGACTCGCCCACCGCCGCCATGAAGATACGGCCGGCGGACACGAGGCATTCCTTGTTCGCGAGCGCCACACGGCGGCCCTGGGCAACGGCGGCGAGCGTCGGTCGCAGGCCGGCAGCTCCGACGATGGCCGCCACGACGCAATCGGCGGGCTCACCGGCCGCCTCGATGAGGCCCTGCTCGCCGGAAACGACTGCTATCCCCGTGCCGGCGAGACGATCCGAAAGGGCGCGGTGCGCCGCCGGATCGCCGATCGCCGCCATGCGCGCCCGATGCTTCACGGCCAGCGCCGCCAGACCTTCGACGTTGCTGTTGGCCGTGAGCGCACCCACTTCGAAGGCGTCGGGATTGCGGGCCAGGAGGTCGAGCGCGCTGGCGCCGACCGATCCCGTCGCGCCGAGAACCGTCACCCGCGTGCGTGCGCCTGCCGTCGCTGCACGCGGCGGCCCGACATCCAAAGACCCGGGTGCTCGCTTGATCCGCGCGGCAGAGCGGCCCATCGGTTTTGCCATCTTACCCCAGCAACAGCGCTCGGCCGGGCGCATTGACATCGACCATCGCGGCCCAGATCGTGACGGCCATCGCCACGGTGATGATCCCATCCACGCGATCCATGACGCCGCCGTGGCCCGGGATCAGCGCGCTGGCGTCCTTGGCGCCATAATAGCGCTTCAAGGCGGACTCCGCGAAATCCCCCGCCTGCGCGATCACCGCGAGGCCGCCCCCGATCAGCCCCAGCCGGACCGGAGAAAACGAGAAAGCGAGCGCGAACAGAGCGCCGACGACGGCGCCGCCCAATACGGCCCCGCCAAGCCCCGCCCAGGTCTTGCCCGGCGAGATCGCCGGCGCCACCTTCGGCCCGCCGATCAGCCGGCCGGCGAAATAAGCCGACGTGTCGACGGCGATGACCACCGCGAGCGTGAACAACACGGCCCGCAGCCCGTAGCCCGGGTCCGACCTGAGCCATATGAGACCCACGGCCGGCAGGCCGGCATAGAACACGCCGACCGCCGACAGCAGGCCATGGCGGTTCAGCCCCAGCAGCAGAAGGAGAATGGCGCCGATGCTGAGCACGGGAGGACCCAGTCCCGCATAGCCGAAGGCGGCCAACGCGCAGGCCGCCGCGACTGCGATCGCATGCAGGCCCGTGCCGGCATCCATCTCCTGGCCGCGCACCAGCCGGCCCCACTCCCAGCTCAACACCAGGGCGGCACAGACGACGAGCAGCGCGAACGGCAGCGTCCCGGCCAGGGTTGCAGCAAGCGCAACAAGGCCCATGCCGAGCCCCCACAGAAACCGGGTGCCCAGGTCCGCGCCAACGCGATCGACGAAGGAGCGCGGCTTGCGATCGCCTGCAGTTGCCTCATTTCCCTCGGTCATCGCTGGTGCCTGTGTCGCTGCGTCAGCCGGCTGTCCGCGCAAGCCCGCCAAACCTGCGCTCGCGCGTGCGGAAAACCTCGATGGCGCGCTCCAGCAGCTCGCGCCCGAACTCCGGCCAGTTGGCGTCGAGGAAAACGAACTCCGTGTAGGCCGCCTGCCAAAGCAGGAAATTCGACAGCCTGAACTCGCCGCTGGTTCGGATCAGGAGATCGGGGTCCGGGATGCCGGTCGTGTCGAGCCGGCTGTCGAACACCTCGGGCGTGATGTCTCCCGGCGTCAGGCGGCCGGCGGCAACATCTTCCGCCAGCCTGCGCGCCGCACGCGCGATCTCGGCACGGGCGCCGTAGTTGAAGGCGATGACGAGATTGAGCGCGGAATTCGCGGCCGTCGTCGCAACCGCCTCGTCCATCAGCCCGAGCAGCTCGGGATCGACGCGGTCGCGCTCGCCGATGACCGTGATGCGGACGCCGTTGTGATGCAGCTCGGCGAGATCGCGGCGGATGAAGCGCTTGAGCAAGCCCATGAGATCGTCGATCTCGTCGGGCGGACGCGACCAGTTCTCGGATGAGAAGCTGAAGATCGTCAGATACTGGATGCCGAGCTCGATGGCGGCGCGCACGGTGCGCCGAACGGCCTCGACGCCCTTGCGATGGCCCGCCGAGCGCGGCAGGCCCCGTTCCTGCGCCCAGCGCCCGTTGCCGTCCATGATGATCGCCACATGACGCGGGACGGCGGCGCTTTCTCGTTGCAGGGCAGCGGCGTTCTTGAGCTCGGTCATCGCGGACGGCTGCCCTGTCGGCTGGGGTTTTCGGCTGACCTGAGAACGATCCGCCGCTGTTCATCGAGCCGGGCCTGCCCGGCCTGCCCGCTACACCTGCTTGATCTCGGCTTCCTTGGACGCGAGCATCTGATCGATTTCCTTGATGAGCTTGTCGGTCAGCTCCTGGACCTTGGCCGAATTCTTGTGGTGCTCGTCCTCGCCGATCTTGCCATCCTTCTCGAGGCGCTTGAGCAGGTCCATCCCGTCGCGCCGCACATTGCGCACCGCCACGCGGGCGCTCTCGCCGTACTTGTGGGCGACCTTGACCAGCTCCTGGCGGCGCTCGGCATTGAGCGCGGGGATCGGCAGGCGGATCAGAGCACCCTCGATCACCGGATTGAGACCGAGATTGGCTTCACGGATCGCCTTCTCGACCGCCTGCACCTGACCCTTGTCCCAGACCTGCACCGAAATCGTCCGCGCGTCCGGCGTGGAGACGGTGGCGACCTGATTGATCGGCATTTTCGCGCCGTAGACGTTGACCACGACGGCGTCGAGCAGGTGCGTGCTCGCGCGGCCGGTGCGCAGGCCGGCAAATTCCTTCTTCAGCGTCTCCATCGCCCCGCGCATCCGGCGATCAAGTTCCTTGAGATCGAATGTCGGAGACGCCATGTTCTTGTCCTCTTTTTGCTATGGCCGCCGATGCCGCTCCGGCCCGCCAACAACCTAGCTGCCATCCTAGCATGTGGCAGGGCCCGTGCCGTCACGACCCGGCGTCGATGACGGTCGCCCGGGCCTGGCCCTTCAGCACTTTCAGGAGATTTCCCGGCTCGGCGATGGAGAACACAATTACCGGAAGTCCGTTATCCCGGGCAAGAGCTATGGCCGCCCCGTCCATGACCTTGAGATCCCGCGCCAGCACCTCGCCGTAGGTCAGTCGGTCGTAGCGGACGGCCTTGGGGTCGAGCTTGGGATCGCCCGAGTAGACGCCGTCCACCTGCGTCGCCTTGGCGACCGCATCGCAGTTCATCTCGATGGCGCGCAAGGCCGCCGTCGTATCGGTGGTGAAAAACGGGTTCCCGGTGCCGGCCGCAAAGATCACCACGCGCTTGTTCTCGATATGGTGCAGCGCCTTGGGGCGCACATAGGCCTCGCACACCGTCGGCATCGAGATGGCGGAAAGAACCCGGACGGGCACCGCGTGCTGCTCGAGCGCGTTCTGGAAGGCCAGCGCGTTCATCACCGTCGCCAGCATGCCCATGTAGTCGCCGGTCGCACGATCCATGCCCTTGGCGGCGCCGGCAAGGCCGCGGAAGATGTTGCCGCCGCCGACGACGATGCCGATCTCGACGCCGGCGTCGACGGCTTCCTTGACGTCGGCCGCCAGCCGCAACGCGACACCCATGTCGATGCCGAAGCTGTTGCTGCCCATGAGCGCTTCGCCGGACAATTTCAGAAGCAGTCGCTTGTAGCGGATACCGTTCGCAGCCTGGCTCATGCTCGGCCCCAGAATCCCATGTGAGTCCCTCAGTGTGGCGGCGACATTAAACGCTCCGGGTCGCAATACGCAAACCGGCCGGCCGGGTATCCCCCGGCCGGCCGGAACAAGCTCGGAACCTGCAACCGCGCGACCGCTGCCGTATCAGCTCGTCTTGGCAGCGGCGGCGACTTCGGCGGCGAAATCCTCTTCTTTCTTCTCAATGCCCTCGCCAAGCGCGAAGCGCACGAACTTCGTCACCCGGATCGGCGCTCCGGCGGCCTTCTCGGCGGCCTTCACGACCTGCTCGACGGTCTGCTTGCCGTCGCTGCCGGCGCCCAGGTAGGTCTGCTGCAAAAGCACGACCTGCTGGAAGAACTCCTTGCGCAGCCGCCCTTCCACCATCTTCGCGACGATGTCGGCGGCCTTGCCGGAGGCCTTCGCCTGCTCGGTGTACACGGCGCGCTCCTTCTCGATCAGGTCCGCGTCGAGCTCCTCGGCGTTCACCGCCTGCGGGTTGGCCGCGGCGACATGCATCGCCAGGCGGCGGCCGAGGTCGGCGAGTTGGGCCTTGTCGCCCTTGCTCTCCAGCGCCACCAGGACGCCGAGCTTGCCGAGGCCATCGCCAACCTTGGCGTGCACATAGTCCGCAACCACGCCTTCGGCGGCCGTGACGGCAGCGGCGCGACGCAGCGTCATGTTCTCGCCGATGGTCGCCACCATCTCCTTGAGCTGCGCATCGACCGTGTGCGAGGTGCCCGGATAGGTCGCTGCCAGCAGCTTCTCGACATCGCCGCCCACGGTGCCCGCAAGCGCGGTCACCTTGCGCACCATGTCCTGGAACTGCTCGTTGCGCGCGACAAAGTCGGTCTCGGAGTTGACCTCCACGATCGCGCCCGCGCCCGCCGAAGACGTCACGCCGATCAGGCCCTCGGCGGCGATGCGCCCGGCCTTCTTGGCGGCCTTCGACAGGCCTTTCTTGCGCAGCCAGTCGACGGCCGCATCCATGTCGCCGTTGGTCTCGGTGAGCGCGGCCTTGCAGTCCATCATGCCCACGCCGGTCTTCTCGCGCAGGTCTTTCACCATGCTTGCGCTGATCGTCGCCATATCATCCTCGTGCGCCGTCCGGCGCGTTCGCAACGCACCGGCACGGACCTTGTTCGTGTTTCAAGCCTTGCAGGACCGCGACGTGCGGTCAGGCAACGACCTCGCTCAGGGCCTTGGCAGCCGCGACCCAGCCGTCCTTCCCGACCTGCCCCTTCAGCCGCAGCGTCTTGTCGAGAAGCGCGGCGTTCTCCTCGTCGAGATCGGCGAGCTGCCAGAAATGGTAGACGCCGATATCGTTGAGCCGCTGCTCGATCTTGGGCGTGACGCCCTGGATCCGCTTCAGATCGTCGGCCTCGCCGCGCGGGGCATCGATGCCCCTGAACGTGGTGGGCTTTGCCTCCGGCAGATCGACCGCCGGCGGTGCCGCGGATGCGCCGACATCGACGCCGGCGCCGGCCTGCCCGCGCTCGATGCCGTCGATCGCCGCCCGGGCGATGAGATCGCAGTAGAGCGTGATGGCGCGGGCCGCGTCGTCATTGCCCGGAATGGCAAAATCGATGCCGTCGGGATCGCAGTTCGTATCAACCACGGCGACGATCGGAATCGACAGCTTCTTGGCCTCGGCGATGGCGATCTGCTCCTTGTTCGTGTCGATCACGAACAGCAGGTCCGGCAGGCCGCCCATGTCCTTGATGCCGCCGAGCGACTTCTCGAGCGTATCGCGGTCGCGCGTCAGCTGGAGCAGCTCCTTCTTCGTGCGGCCCTTCGCCTCCGACGACAGCAGGTCATCGAGCTGGCGCAGGCGGCGGATCGACTGCGAGATCGTCTTCCAGTTGGTCAGCGTGCCGCCGAGCCAGCGGTGGTTGATGTAGTACTGGGCCGACCGCTTGGCCGCATCGGCAATGGCATCGGAGGCCTGCCGCTTGGTGCCGACGAACAGGACGCGGCCGCCCTTGGCAACGACGTCGCTCACGGTCACCAGCGCCTGGTGCAGCATCGGCACCGTCTGCGCCAGGTCGATGATGTGAATGTTGTTGCGGGCGCCGAAGATGAACGGCGCCATCTTGGGATTCCAGCGGTGGCTTTGATGGCCGAAGTGGCAGCCAGCTTCCAGGAGCTGACGCATGTTGAGGGCGGGGAGCGCCATGGCAGTGTCCTTTTCCGGTTGAACCTCCGCGGGCCTGAGAGCTGTCACAGGACAGCACCGGAGCGTTCACCGGGGCTTTCAATCCGGCAAACGCAGGGCTCGCGTGTGGAATGGCGCCCGATATAGAGGTCCGGGCCGGTATTGACAAGGGTCCGCGGACCGGACGACGGCCGCCCCTAGACCTCGAGGACGTCGAGAACCCCAGGGACCGTGGACAAAAGCCCTTTCTGGGCCGGAGATACGTCGAACCGGCCCTTGAGCGCGAAGGCCACCTTGCGGCCGCTGTCCTCCAAGTCTATCTCGAAGCCGATCTCGCCGCCTCCGCCCGCCCCCTCGGGCCCCAGGCGCTTCAATGCGCTCTTGATCTCGGCCATGCGATCCGGTCCGGCCTGAATGACGCGACGGTCGAGCACGATGGTCAGGCCCCGGCGGACGGTGCTCATGACGCGGTCGAGGCTGTCCATCTGCTGCACCCGGAGCTTGAGCGTCTCTCCGTCCCGTTCCCCTTCGAGGCTCAGCAGGACGGCGGTTCCCGGCTCAAGAAGGTCGCGCGCGCGCGCCAGGGTGTCGGAGAAAATGACGGCCTCGAACTGCCCCGTCTGGTCGGAGAAGACGGCAAAGGCGAACTTGTTGCCTTTCTGTGATTTCCTTTCGCGCACCGAGACGACGATGCCGGCAACCCGGCCGGCCGTCGCGCCGCGCTCCGATGCGGCTTCGAGCTCTGCGAACCGGACAACGCCGAGCTTGGCCAGCGCCGTCTCGTATTCATCGAGCGGATGGCCGGACAAGAAGAAGCCGATGGCCTGGAACTCCTGTCCAAGGCGCTCCATCGGTGTCCAGGGCCGGACGGGACGGAGGTCGAGCGTCGCCGCCGAGCCCGAGCTGCCGCCGAACAGGTCGGATGTTCCTTCCGCCTCGTCGGACGCGATGCGATGCGACAGGGCGAGGATCTGCTCGACGTTGGCATGCACCAGCGCGCGGTTTGCCTCCAGCGCATCGAACGCCCCGCCCATCGCCAGCGTCTCCAGCGCGCGCTTGTTGAGCGCCTTGGGCTGCAGGCGGCGGGCGAAATCGGAAAGGTCGGCGTAGCGGCCACCTGCCTCGCGCGCGGTCACGATCGAGTCCGCGGCCGAGCGGCCGAGGTTCTTGAGCGCGGCGAGCGCATAGCGTATGGCACCTGCACCTTCGGCATCGGCTGGCGGCGACGCAAGGAACTCGACCGCCGAGTCGTTGACGCACGGCGGCTCGACACGGATGCCGCTCCGGCGCGCCTCGCTGGCGAACATGGCGAGCTTGTCGGTGTTGGCCATGTCGAGCGTCATCGACGCGGCCAGGAACTCCTCGCGGAAGTTCGCCTTGAGGTAGGCCGTGTGGTAGCTGACGACGGCATAGGCGGCGGCGTGCGATTTGTTGAAGCCGTAGCCGGCGAACTTGTCGACCAGCTCGAAGATGTATTCCGCCTCGGACTTCTTGACGCCGGCCTTCATGGCGCCTTCGACGAAGCGCGTCATCTGCCGCGCCATCTCCGCCTTGTCCTTCTTGCCCATGGCGCGGCGCAGCAGGTCGGCTTCGCCGAGCGAGAAGCCCGCCAGCACCTGGGCGATCTGCATCACCTGCTCCTGGTAGATGATGACGCCGTAGGTCTCCTTGAGGATCGGTTCGAGCATGGGATGCAGGCAGTCGACGGGTTCCTCGCCGTGCTTGCGGTTGATGTAGGTCGGGATGTTGTCCATCGGACCCGGCCGGTAGAGCGCGACCATGGCGATGATGTCCTCGAAGCGGTCGGGACGCAGCCGCTTGAGGCTGTCGCGCATGCCGTTGCCTTCGAGCTGGAACACACCCACCGTGTCGGCGCGGGCGAGCAGCTCGTAGGACTTCCTGTCGTCGAGCGGCAGGTTCGCGAGATCGAGATCGATGCCGCGCCCGCGCTTGATGAGCGCCACCGCCTTTTCCAGCACCGTCAATGTCTTCAGGCCGAGGAAGTCGAATTTGACGAGGCCGGCGGCTTCCACCAGCTTCCAGTTGAACTGCGTGATGGGGAAGCTCGATTTCGGATCGCGATAGAGCGGCACCAGCTCGTCGAGCGGCCGGTCGCCGATCACCATGCCGGCGGCGTGTGTCGAGGCATGGCGATAGAGGCCTTCGAGCTTCTGGGCGATCTCCAGCAGCCGCGCGACCCCCGGATCGTTGGCGCGCTCCTCCTGCAGGCGCGGCTCGCCATCGATGGCCTGCGCCAGCGTGACCGGATTGGCGGGGTTGTTGGGGACGAGCTTGCAGAGCTTGTCCACCTGGCCATAGGGCATCTGCAGCACGCGGCCCACGTCGCGCAGGACGGCGCGCGCCTGCAGCTTGCCGTGCGTGATGATCTGCGCCACGCGGTCAGCGCCGTATTTCTTCTGCACGTAGCGGATCACCTCGTCCCGGCGGTCCTGGCAGAAGTCGATATCGAAGTCCGGCATCGAGATGCGTTCGGGATTGAGGAAGCGCTCGAAAAGCAGCCCGAAGCGCAGCGGATCGAGATCGGTGATCGTCAGCGAATAGGCGACGAGCGAGCCGGCGCCGGAGCCGCGGCCGGGACCGACGGGGATGCCTTCGCGCTTGGCCCACTGGATGAAGTCGGCGACGATCAGGAAGTAGCCTGGGAACTTCATGCGGGCGATGACGTCGAGTTCGTAGTCGAGCCGTTTGCGGTAGTCCTCGACGGTGAAGCCGGCCGCAAGGCCGGAGGTGGCGATGCGCGTCTCGAGCCCGGCTTCGGCCTGCGCGCGCAGCTCTGCGGCCTCCGCGGCAAGCTGGTCGGCATCCGAAGCGCCGTCCGCGGTCGAGACGAAGCGCGGCAGGATGGGCTTGCGGCCGCGTGGCCGCACATGGCAGCGCTTCGCGATCTCGATGGTGTTGGCCAGCGCCTCCGGCAGATCGGCGAACAGCCGCGCCATCTCCTCCTGCGATTTGAAATAATGCCCGGCCGTATAGCGACGCCGCTTGTCCTCGGCGACGTAGGTGCCTTCGGCAATGCAGATCAGCGCATCGTGCGCCTCGTAGTCGTCGGGCGTGGCGAAGAAGCATTCGTTCGTCGCCACCAGCGGCAGCTTCATCGCGTAGGCGAGATCGAGCAGAACCGGCTCGACGACGGCTTCCGATGGTGCGCCGTGACGCTGGATCTCGACGTAGAGACGCTCGGGGAACAGCCTTGCCAGCCTCTCCAGGCGCTCACGGGCGAGCGGAACCTGCTGGCCGTCGATAACCCGATCGATCGGCCCGCGCGCGCCGCCCGTGAGAACGATGAGGCCCTCACGCAACGCCTCGATGTCGGCCATCGCGACGTGCGGCTCCTGGGCCTCGGCAGGACCGAGATGCGCGCGGCTGACGAGCTTGGTCAGATTGGCATAACCGGTCTCCGTATCGGCGAAAACGGTCAGCAGTCCGTCGAAGTGATGCTCCCCGCCCTGGACCGGGCGCCGGACATCGTCCTTGCGGTCGGCGAAATCGACGGCGAGGGACACGCCGACGATGGGCTGGACGCCCGCGGCGGCAAGCTTGTCGGAGAATTCGAGCGCGCCGAAGAGGTTGTTCGTGTCGGTGAGGCCCAGCGCCGGCATGCCCGCGGCGACCGCCAGCTTGGCCAGCCGCGGCACCGGCAGGGCGCCCTCGAGCAGCGAGTAGGCCGAGTGGACCTTGAGATGTATGAACTTCAACTGCGGTGGCGCAGCTTTTGCGGACGGCATTTTCTTCTGCTGATCCATCGCCATCACTTAATCCCCGCAGACTGCGCCGTCACGCGGCGCAACACTGTTTTCCAGTCCCGCAGCGAGCACGGCTTGCAGGCTCACATTCAAATCTGCGAATATAAGCAAACAACAGACGGATCGGCCGTGCGGGGGGTGCAGGTTCCATGATTCGCGAAACGATCCAAAACAACGGTCCGCTGGCCCTCGCACTCGGCGGGCTCGCCATCGGGTTTGCTTTTGGCGCCATCGTCTACCGCACGAATTTCTGCACGATGGGGGCGCTGTCCGACATCCACAATTTCGGCGACTGGCGGCGGTTCCGCGCCTGGATCCTCGCCAGTGCCACGGCGCTCGCAGGCGCCCAGGCGCTCGACGCGGCCGGCGTCGTCTCGCTCGCGCAATCGATGTATCTCGCTCCGTCGCTCAACTGGGTGGGGAACCTGCTCGGCGGCGGGATGTTCGGCTTCGGCATGGTCTTCGCCGGCGGCTGCGCCAGCCGCAATCTGGCGCGCATCGGCGGCGGCGACGTGCGGTCGCTGCTGACGCTTCTGGTGCTGGCGCTGTTCGCCTTCATGGCCATCGGCGGCCTTCTGGGACCGCTGCGCGCCGCCATCGAGCAGACGACCGCCATCAGCCTCGCGCCGCTGGCGACGCCGACACAGAGCATCGGCGATCTCGCCGCCGCCGTCGGCGGCCTGACACGCGGCACCGGCCGCACCCTCACGGCAGCCGCCGTATTGGCCGCGGCGCTCGTCTACTGCTTCAAGGACAAGGACTTCCGCGCATCGCCCGTGCATGTCTGGTCCGGCATCGGCATCGGCCTTTGCGTCGTGGCCGGGTGGGCGATCACCGGGCTGGCGTTCGACGAACTGGCCGAGCACCCGACAAACCCGATCTCGCTGACCTTCGTGCGGCCGGCGGCCGATACCGTCGAGTGGCTGCAGCGTTTCACGGCCGCCCGCATGCCGGGCTTCGGCGTCGCCACCGTGCTCGGCGCCATCCTCGGCGCCTTCGTCGTCGCCAAAGCCATGGGGCGCTTCCAGATCACGACATTTTCCGACAAGGGCGACACGCTGCGGAACCTGATGGGCGCGGTTCTCATGGGAACCGGCGGCGTGATGGCACTCGGCTGCACCGTGGGACAGGGCATCACCGGCGTCTCCACCATGGCGGTGGGCTCGTTCCTGAGCTTTGTTGCGATCGTCCTCGGCGGGCGCTATGGCTTGGTCGTATTCGAGCGGTGGCTGATGGCGGACGCGTAGGCCGCCTTAGCGCGACGAGGGGTCCTTGGCACGCACCGGACCGGAAGTCCCAGCGGCAGGGGCGGCGATATGAGGCTGCCCACCCTTATCCGCACCGATACCGCGCCCAGCGCGCTCACCGCCATACTCGCCATCGGTCTGACGCAGGTCATCGGCTGGGGCACGACATTCTCGCCGCTGATGGCGGTCGGCGACACCATCGGGCAGGACCTTCGCCTGCCGCGCGAGATCATCTTCGGCGGCATCGCCGCCATGCTCGTGTTCGGGGCCGTCATCGCACCGGCATGCGGTCGCGCCGTGGATCGATACGGTGCGCGGCCGATCATGGCGGCAGGCTCCGTGCTGGTGGCCGCAGCCCTGCTGCTGGTGGCCGTCGCGACAGGCGCGGTGTCCTACCTGATCGGATGGGCGCTCATCGGCGTCGCCTCGCCGATGATGCTGACCAACGCCGCGCTGCCCGGCCTCGTGCAGATCGCCGGCGGCAATGCGCGACGCGGCATCACGATCCTGACGCTGCTGACGGGTTTCACCTCGACCATCTTCCTGCCGCCGATCGCCTATCTGAACGACATCATCGGCTGGCGTGCGACCTTTCTCGGCTTCGCCGTCCTGCATCTGGCCATCTGCCTGCCCGTGCACCTGCTCGTGCTGCCGCGCACGCAGCCGTCGCGCCAGCAGACGCTTGCGGGCGGCACAACCGCGCCGCCCTGGGAGGGGCGGCTGCCGACCGAAAAGCGGCGGCTCGCCTTCGTGCTGCTCGCCCTTTGGTCCTGCACCGACGGGATCATCGTCTGGGGCCTCAACATGCAGATCATCGACGTGTTCCAGATGCTGGGCCTGTCGGCGACGGCGGCCATCGGCGTGTGGATGCTCAGCGGGCCGACGCAGGTGGCCTCCCGCCTCGTCGATCTGCTCACCGGCGGTCGGCTGCCGATCCTGAAGGTGGCGATGGCCGGTGCGGTGGTCGCCCCGCTCGGACCGCTGGCCGTGCTGGCCGGCGGCGCGACGATCCCGACGGCCGGCCTGCTGGCCGTCACCTACGGCATCGCGCACGGCCTGTTCGCCCTGGCGCGCAACATGCTGCCGCTGCTGCTGTTCGGGCAGAAGGAATACGGCACCTACATGGGCCGGCTGATGCTGCCGCAGAACCTCGCCAACGCGGCATCGCCGATCGTGTTCGCCGCCATCATCACCCGCTCGGGGGCCGACGCCGCGCTGATGGCCGGCCTCGTCCTGACGCTGACGGGACTGGCCGGCGTCCTCATCCTCATCCGCGTCTGCCAGGACGCCGCATCCTGATGCGTCAGGCTGCGCCGCGCACCGCCTTGGCGCGGGCAGCGGCACCCTGCATGAGCAGGCTCAGGTCGCTGCCGATCAGGACCATGCGCGCGCCAAGCCTGGTGTAGGTCGCGATGCCCTCCTCGGTGTAGACGCCGCCCATGCCGAGCCATTTGCCGTGGCGCGCGCACGCCTTGCCCGCGCTGGCATAGGCCGCCTGTACGTCGGGATGCATGAGCTGTCCGGCGATGCCCATTTCCATCGTCAGGTCATTGGTACCGAACAGCAGCACGTCGATGCCCGGAACGGAGGCGATGGCATCGGCATTCTCGACGGCGCGCGGCGTCTCGATCATCGCCACCAGCAGGAGCCGGTCG
The DNA here is from genome assembly GCA_050245975.1 of Hyphomicrobiaceae bacterium. Lineage (GTDB taxonomy): Bacteria > Pseudomonadota > Alphaproteobacteria > Rhizobiales > Hyphomicrobiaceae > JBFWWW01. The sequence goes on along the minus strand of JBFWWW010000049.1, from coordinate 5,986 downwards.
TTGACCGCCTGCGTCGCCTCGCCGAGCGGCAGGGACGCGAACCCGAGCTGTGCCGCGGGCCCGCCCACGGAGCGGTGGCCGGCGGGCGGAAACTTCAGGCGCTCGACGAGCTCCTCGGCCTCGTCCTTCGTGTCGATGTGCGGGACCACGATCCCGGCCGCGCCGCCATCGAGCGCGCGCGTCGCGAGGTCATACTGGCCGTACGGCACGCGCACGATGGGCGAAATCCCCGTCGCATTGGCCGCAACCGAAATCTGCACCGCCATGTCGAGGGCCATCGACCCGTGCTCCAGGTCGATGAACAGCCAGTCGATGTCGCAGGTCTTCATCGCGGCCGCGACGTCCACGGTGCGTGCCTGACGCAGGCCGACGCCGAGGGCAAGCTCGCCCGCCTCGAGCCGGTCGCGTGCCGGATTGGGCATTCTCACTGCGGTAGCCATCATCGTCCTCCCAGCGCCGATTTCGTGTCCCGGCCGTCAGTCTATGTCGATTTCGATGGCGGTGCGCGTCTGTCGTTCCGGCACGGCAGGCGGTGCGGGCTCCTTGCGCTCGGGCGGCTTGGCCGCTCCCCGCCGCCCGCGTGCCTCCTCCGCCTTGGCGGACGGCGGCTTCAGGCCCTCCGCATAGGCTCGCGAAACGAACGCGCGATAGTTGCCGAGATCGGTGAACCGCTGCTTCTCGAAATCGAAGGTGATGCCGTCCGGCGGCGTCTCACCGCTGCTGCAGATGCCGACGAACGTCTCGCGTCCGGCCGTCGGCACGCGAAATGCGTAGGCCGCGTCCGCGGCCGGCACGCGGAAATCCTGGCCCGCCGCGATGCGGCTGTCCTGGTCGAATTCGTTGGGAAAGATCACGGTGCCGCGCCCGTTGCCGTCGATATTGATGATGGTCAGCCGGCACGCGCCGTCGGCCCGCGCATGCACGGTGACGGTGTCGCCGCGCCTGTAGCGCGGCTTGTCGGTCCAGAGCGCGAGCCCCGGGGCGCCGCTCTTGGCTGCGGGAGGCTCCGCGTGCTGCTGCGCAGACCCGGCAGGTCGCGGCAGACGGGAAATCCAGTCGCGGAGAGCCTCGACCTCGGCAGCCGAGGGGGCCGGCGCGGTGGCCGCAGCACCGAAGGCGTCGAGCGGCATGGCGTGCCCGAGGATCGACGTATAGAGGGGCGAGCCGTCTGGGAGACCGGGGCGCACCAGGGAGGGAGCCTGCGCAACGGCGGCGAGGTCGAGGATATCGGCGATGCCGGGCGCCACGGCGGTCTTGCCTTCGCCGCTGCCCTGATGGCAGCGGGCACAGTGCGCCTCGAGCACGGCGCGCGCGGCCGCATCGGCTGCACCAGGCACAGGTGCCGCGACGCCCTGGGCGATGACATCCGCGGCAAAGCCGGCAATGGCCGAACCGGCCAGTGCCAGAGCCAATACCAGAGCCGGTGCCGCCGGGGTGCGCCGCGCACGCGTCATTTAAGGATCTGCCCTCTGAAACAGGGCTGCGGTTGCCGGGACCGCCGCCCATCCGGAAGCACTTGCATCTTGCGTCGCCATCACCGAAGTTGGCGCGCCGTGGATCAATACGGCGCCGGAAGTGCCTCAGACAAGAGATCAGGAGCGTCCATGCGTCACGGCGGCAAGATCCTCGTCGACCAGCTCGAAGCGCAAGGCGTCAGCGCCGCCTTCACGGTGCCGGGCGAAAGCTTCCTCGCCGCCCTCGACGGTCTCCACGACGCGCAGTCGATCACCACCGTCATCTGCCGGCAGGAAGGCGGCGCTTCGATGATGGCCGAGGCGTGGGGGAAGATGACCGGCAAGCCCGGCGTCTGTTTCGTGACGCGCGGCCCGGGGATCGCCAATGCCATGAGCGGCCTGCATGTGGCGCAGCAGGATTCGACGCCGATGGTGCTGTTCGTCGGGCTCCCGGGTTCCGAGCACGAGGATCGCGAGGCGTTCCAGGAAATCGAGACCAAGCAGCTCCTGTCGTCGTTCGTGAAATGGGCCGCCGTCATCCGCCAGACCGACAGGATTCCCGAATACGTGAGCCGCGCCTTCCACGCCGCCTCGTCGGGGCGACCGGGACCGGTCGTGCTGGGACTGCCGGAGGACATGCTCTCGGCGCACGCCGAGGCACACGACGCCAAGCCGGCGCAGGTCTCCCGCCCCGCGCCTTCGGCGTCCGATGTCGCCGCCCTGCAGGCGGCGTTCGACAAGGCGAAGCGGCCGCTGATGATCATCGGCGGGCCCGGCTGGAGCAAAGGCGTCGAGAGCGCGGTGGAAGCGTTTGCCGACCGCTTCGATCTCCCGGTGGCGGCGGCGTTCCGCTACCAGGACTACATGGACAACCGGCATCGCTGCTACGTCGGCTGCGCCGGCATCGGCATCGATCCGAAGCTCGCGGCGGCCATCAAGGGCGCCGATCTCCTCGTTGTCGTCGGCGCGCGCCTCGGCGAGATGACGACATCCGCCTATTCCCTGCTCGATATCCCCAACCCGGCGCAGTTCCTCGTCCACGTCCACCCGTCGGGCGATGAGCTGGGCTCGGTCTACCGCGCCGACCTGCCTATCAATGCCACGGCGGAGACCTTCGCGGCCGCGCTGGCGACGTTGAAGCCGCCGTCGGACAAGGCGTGGTCTTCAGCCCGCAAGGAGTTGCGGACGGCCTATGAGGCCTCGCTCCAACCCATAGCGACGCCGGGCTCGGTCAAGTTCGAGCAGGTCGTGCACTCGGTATCGCGTCTCCTGCCGGAGGACGGCATCATCACCAACGGTGCCGGCAACTTCGCCGCGTTCGTGCATCGCTATTTCACGTACAAGGGCTTCAAGACGCAGCTCTCGCCCACATCGGGATCGATGGGCTACGGCCTGCCGGCCGCGATCGCCGCCAAGCTCGCGCACCCGACGCGCACGGTCGTCAACTTCCAGGGCGACGGCTGCTTCATGATGACGTCGCAGGAGCTGGCCACCGCCGTGCAGTACGGCCTGCCGATCATCACCATCATTTCCAACAACGGCATGTACGGCACGATCCGCATGCACCAGGAGCGCAACTATCCGAACCGCGTCGTCGGCACCACGCTCGTCAATCCGGATTTCGCGGCGTTCGCGCGCAGCTTCGGCGCGCACGGCGAAACCGTCACGGCGACGGAGGAGTTCGAAGCGGCGTTCGCGCGTGCCCGGGACAGCGGCAAGCCGGCCGTCATCGAGCTCAAGATCGATCCGGAAGCGCTTTCCGTGCGCCAGACGCTGAGCCAGATCCGGTCCTCCGGCAAGCCGCGCTGATCGGCGCCGGCAGCCGCTTTACCGGCGGCAGCTTTACCGATTGCATCGCTTTTGAACGGATCCGTTTACGGACCGTTCATCCTGACATTGCGTAAACATCGACTAAACGCCGGGCGTGGATTACGAAAGTCTCAACCCTATCGGAAATTCACCGCTTCCGGCGTTGGCGTCATGGATCTGCAGGCAGCAGAAAAACTCAACGGCAAGTTCTGGAATCTCGCCAAGATCGGCGCGTTCGCGTGCTTCGTGGCGGCGGGCCTGCTGCTGGTCGGCTCGCTCTATGCCAAGCCGAAAGACGCCGCGCGCGAGGCCGTCCTCGGAACGACGGCGCAGATCGTGCACAACATGGTGCAATAGTTTCTTCAGCTTCTGCTGACGGTGCTCCCCCACGGCCCTTCCTCCTTGAGCAAGAGGAAGGGCCGCTCCGTTTGGGGCGTTGCTGCTGGCTGGCCCTCCCGGTGGAGAGCCGGCTCCCGCGCTACGCGGCTTCGGCGAAATTGAGCTTGAAGCCGTGCGCCTCGGCAAGCGTGCGCACCGCCTTCTCGGCCTCCGCGGCCGGCAGATCGGTGAAGGGCGGACGCACGCGCGCCCAGCCCGGATCGCCGCGGTAGTGCGCAATGAGCGCCTTGAGCACCGGGATCATCGGGAAGGCCTGCATCGCCTTGCGCAGCGCGGTGATCTCGGCCTGGCGCTTGTCGGCGTCCGGTCCCTTCCAGTCGTCGAAAAGGGCGCGCATCGCCTTGGCGCTGACGTTGGCGGTGGCGGAGATGCAGCCCGCCGAGCCGTTGCGCAGACCATCGAGCAGGAAAGCCTCCGAGCCCGGGAAGACCTCGAACCCGGGATTGGCGTCGAGAATGGCCTTCGTGTTCGCCCAGTCCCCGGAGGAATCCTTGAGCCCGACGACGATGCCGGGAAATTCCTTGCGCAGACGCGCGATGAGCGGGAGCGAGAAGCCGACCTGTGCCACCGGCGGGATGTGATAGAGGTAGATCTTGAGGTTCTCGTCGTTGACGCCGTCGATCACCTCCGCGAAATAGCGGAACAGCCCCTCCTCGCTCGGCCCCTTGTAGTAGAACGGCGGCAGCATCAGCACGCCGCCGCAGCCGATATCGACCGCGTGCTGCGTCAGGATGACGGTGTCCGACACGGAGCAGGTGCCGGTGCCGGGCATCAGCTTTGCTGCGTCGATGCCGTCCTCGACCAGCTCCTCGAGCAGGTCCATGCGCTCGTCGAGGCCGAGCGAATTGGCCTCGCTCGTCGTGCCGAAGGGCGCCAGGCCCGTGCAGCCGTCCTGCAGCAGCCATGCCGCGTGCGACACGAAACGGTCGACGTCCGGCGCTCCGTCGTCGCCGAACGGCGTGACAACCGGAGCGATGACGCCCGAGAAGTTGCGCTGATCCATGATGTCCTCCTGTTTCCCCGCCTGCGGCCTCAGGCCGGCATTGGAATCGACGGCTGCTTCACGGGCACATGATAGCCCTTCTGCACGGCCGGTCGGCCGGCAATCGCAACGTACCACCGTTTCACGTTCGGAAAGGCGTTGAGATCCATCGTCTGCCATTCGAAGCGGGAAATCCACGGCCAGATGGCCATGTCGGCGATCGAATAGTTGCCGGCGACGTACTCGCGATCCGCCAGCCGCCGGTCGAGGACGCCGTAAAGGCGCTTGGCCTCGGTGAGGTAGCGCTCCTCGGCGTAGGGCGCCTTGCCGGCGTTGTATTTCACGAAGTGGTGCACCTGGCCCAGCATCGGACCGATGCCGCCCATCTGCCACATGAGCCACTCGATGGTCTGCCAGTGCGCGTCCCCGTCCTTGGGCCAGAACTTGCCCGTTTTCTGAGCAAGGTACATCAGGATGGCGCCGGACTCGAACAGCGACTGGCCGTTGTCGCGGTCGACGATGGCCGGGATGCGGTTGTTGGGGGATATCTTGAGGAAGTCCGGCTTGAACTGGTCGCCCTTGGAAATGTCGATGGCGTGCACCGTGTAGGGCAGCGCGCACTCCTCCAGCATGATGGAGACCTTGCGCCCGTTCGGCGTCGACCAGGTGTAGAGATCAATCATGGAAGATAGGACTCCGTGGTGGGAAGGAAGGGCTGGCGGAGCCTAGACGAACGGAGCCGATGCTGCCAGGCAAACACAATCGACGGCTCACATCAGCCGCATGGCGAGGATCCACCCCGTCACGAAGACGGGCGACAGCGCCGTCGAAACCACGACCGCCATGGAGATGAATTCGGGCTCGTTCTTGTACTCGGCGGCGAAAATCGTGATCAGAACGCCGACCGGGGTCGCCGCCGCCACCACCAGCACCGCCGTCACGTCCGGCGTGAACTCCATGACGCGGCAGAGCCAGAGCGACAGCAGCGGCGCCACCAGGAATTTCAGGACCAGGATCAGGGTCTGCGGCACGACCTCGAAGCGGCCGAGCGGCGCCGAGGCGATCTGCGCACCGAGCGTGTAGAGCGCCAGCGGCGTGAAGATGGACCCGAGGAACTGCATCGGCTGGCTCAGCACCACCGGAAGCTCGATCTGGAAACCGCGCAGAGCTAGGCCGATCAGGACGGACGGGATCAGCGGCGTCTCGAACGCCGTTCTCAGCTTGCTCAGGATGCCGCCGCCGCTGGGGGCGAGGAGCCAGACGCCGATGGTGCAGACGAGGATGGACATGAGCGCCGTCAGCACCGACTGGTGGATCAGGTAGTCGGGGCCGAACGCGAGCT
>JBFWWW010000048.1:0-22192 GCA_050245975.1 Hyphomicrobiaceae bacterium | reverse complement strand
AGACGACGACGCATTTCGGCGAACATCGCCGGCTTCAGCTCCATGCCGATGCCGGGCACCTGCTCCAGCGTCGCGTAACCGTCGGCGATGACCGAGCCGTCGGCGAAGCCGCCGTAGGGCTGGAAGACGCCGGGATAGGATTCCGAGCCGCCGAGCTGCAGGCCGGCGGCCATGTTGAGGGCGAGCTGGTGTCCGCCGTGCGGGATGAGCCGCCGCCGCGACCAGCCGAGGTCGGCCAGCACATCGAGAAAGCGCAGGTATTCCGTCAGGCCGTAGGACAGCGCGGGGTCGAGCTGGATCCAGTCGCGGTCGGGACGCATGCCGCCGTGGCGGACAAGGTTGCGGCCGTCCTGGTGCGAGAACAGGTTCTCGCCCGTGGCCAGCGGCCGCGAATAGGTCTCCGACAGCGCCGCATTGAGCGCGAAATCGAGCGGATCGCCGGCTTCCTCGTACCAGAACAGCCCATAGGGCTGCATGGCCGAGCCGTAGCTGAGCGCGGTCTCGAGATCGAAACGACCGTTGGCGTCGACAGCGAGGTTCTCCCCCGACCCCACGACGTCGAGGACGGCCTCGATCCGCTTCAGATCGGTCGCCAGATCGGCGCCGCCGATCTTCATCTTGACGATGCGGTAGCCCCGCTCCTGGTAGCCGCGCATCTCGGCTTTCAGGCCGTCCAGCTCCTTGCCCGGATAGTAGTAGCCGCCACCCGGGTAGACGAGCACGCGGTCGTCACTTTTGCCGCCGTTGTAGCGCGCGGACAGAAGGCGCCAGAGCGGCTGGCCCGCGACCTTGGCGACGGCGTCCCATACGGCCATGTCGAGGGCGCCGGCGGCATGGGCGCGGTCGCCGTGGCCGCCGGGCTTCTCGTTGGCCATGAAGCAGCGCCATATGGCCTGCGGGTCGAAATTGTCTCCCGTCCGGTCGAGGAGCGACACCGGGTTGGCGGCCGTCAGGCGGGGCACGAAGCGGTCGGCCAGGATCTGCGTCGTTGCGTAGCGGCCGTTCGACGAAAAGCCGTAGCCGATGACGGGTTTTCCCTCGCGCACAACGTCGGTTTCGACGGCAACGAGGTTGATCGTCATGGTCGAGAACGAAATGTAGGCGTTGCGGATTTCGGAGGCGATCGGTGCCGCGACAGAGCGGATGCGCCTGATCTTCATCGTGCGGCCCTCGCTTGAGATGCGCCGGATGCAGCGTCTTGCCACTGCCAGCGATCGACGCAAAGCGAAACCTGCCGCGGCCAGGAATATCAACGCGATAGCGGGGCGGCGCCGTGCTTCCACGGCACTTGAACAGGCCGCATCAGTCTCTTGAAAGTTAACTATATTGCCTATTTGTTAACCACCACGGAAGCGCGGCCGTGTACCCCGCCGGGTGCCATGTAGGGCCGACAGGGCGGCATCAGGCGGTGCCTCCCCGTCAAACTCGGGGGAGTTTTCAATGTCTGGTATGGCCGTTTCTGTCCGGCGCGTGGGCGCCGGCAAAATCTCGCGGACGTCTGCACGACTGGTCACCGTCGCCCTGCTTGCCTGTGGCCTCACGCTGGCCGCCGAGAGGAGCGCATCGGCTGCGGAAAGCGAGCCCTGGCTCGACCAGGCCTTCTCCAAGCACAGCATCGTGGGCTCCGACCGCGCATCGCCGCGGCACCGCGCCGTGCGCGCCGCCGCCAGCGAGCGGGTGGAAAGCTGGGACGACGATGATGATGCCCCCCGCCCGGTGCGCCGCACAGGGGCCAAACGCACCCCGGCCGCCAAGCTGCGCGCCGCCACGCAGGAGCCGCGCCGCGCCAAGAGAGCCAAGCGGACGCGCGTGGCGAGCCTTGGAGGACGGTTCGAGGCACCCGCACCTTCACGCCAGCCGAGCCTGACCGGCGGCCGGGTACAGTGGGTTGCGAGCGCCGGCTGTCTTGCATCGGCCCTGCGCTCCGTGATCGCCCAGGTGGCGGCGAACTTCGGAGCCGTCCGCGTCAATTCGACCTGCCGGGGACGGCGTCACAACGCACGCGTGGGCGGCGCACGGCGCTCCTACCACCTGCACGGCGCGGCCGTGGATTTCCGGGTGTCCCGCAATATCCGCGCCGTCTACGCCTTCCTGCGCGGAAACGGCTCCGTCGGCGGCCTCAAGCACTATGGCGGCGGCCTCTTTCACATCGACAACGGTCCGCGGCGCTCCTGGTAACGCGTAGCGCCACGGCGGAGGCGGCCCGCAGGATCTGGGCCGCCTCCACCTCCTCGACCGAGCCCGCACCTCGGCTGAGGCTTTTCAGCAACGCTCCGCCTCGCGCCTCGTGCAGGACCTTTCTTGCGCGGCCGACCCTTGCAATTGTGGCGGTCGCCATACGGGCGCCGCGGCGGCGCGCGAGCCTCGCCTGGTGTGTTGCGGTGTTCGGGTGAGCCGGCGCCCTGCATGATTGCGGGCGAGCCGGTGGGGAGAGTGCAATGGAAGAGAGTCCGCTGCGGCAGCTGCGGTCGGGTGCGCTGCCGAAGATGGTGTCGTGGTACGATCCGCGCCTGCTTGCGCGCATCGGCGTGCGGACGATCATTTCCTCGACATTCGGCCAGTACGCCGATCAGCGCCTGATCCAGGCGGTGACCGATCCCGCGGAGGGCGAGGCCCTCATCGCGCGCTACGACTACCGCGACCCGAAGGCCGACGACCCGCTGAAGCGGATCGAGGTCGACGACAAGGGCGCCTACTGGATCGACTACATCGCCGACACGGGCGACGGCTTCGACAGCACCTACGCGATGGCCTACGTCCTGGCACAGGACAGCCTCGACGTCGCCGATGCCGGCCGGCTCAAGCACGGCCACATTCTCATCGCCGGCGGCGACCAGTGCTACCCGCAGGCGACGCGGGAGGACTACAAGAAGCGGTTCGTGACGCCCCTCACGTGGGCCTTCAACGTCGCCCAGCCGTCGCGCAAGCTGTTCGCCATCCCCGGCAATCACGACTGGTATGACGGCCTGACGGCATTCGACAGCCTGTTCTGCTCCTCGCGCGACAAGCTGGCCAACGAGCAGGGCCTCGCCATCGGCGGCTGGCAGTGCCAGCAGCACCGCAGCTACTGGGCGCTGCGGCTGCCGCACAACTGGTGGATCTGGGGCACCGACATCCAGTTCTCCAAGTATCTCGACTCGGCGCAGATCAACTACTTCGAGGCCGTCGCCGAGCAGATGGGGCCGGAGGACAAGCTGATCATCTGCATGGCCGAGCCGGCGTGGATGCTGGCCGACTTCCAGGGCCAGGACGAGGAGCAGAACTTCTTCAAGATCACCACCATCGCCCGCCGCCGCGGCGCGCGCATCTGCGCGGCGCTGGCCGGAGACTGGCATCACTACAACCGCTACTACGCCCACCAGCTCGACGTGCACTTCTTCACCGCCGGCGGCGGCGGGTCGTTCCTGCATCCGACGCACGTGCTGAAGAACGAGATATCGGTCGCCTGGCCCGAGCGCTCGACCACGTCGGGCCCCGCGATCGATGAACGCGACGAGAAATCCGCTCGCCACTGGAAGCCGCAGGACTACGACATCCGCCTCAAGAAGAAGGACGGCAAGGACAACATCGTCGAGGAGGTGGTCAAGGAGGTGCTGGAGCCGCTGAACCAGCCGGTCGGCAAGCCGCCGCGCGCGAGGAAGCCGATCAAGCCGCAGGCGCCGAAGTGCTATCCGTCGAAATCGCGCAGCTACCTGCTGAGCCTGCTCAACCTGTTCTTCCCGTTCTACAACTTCTATTTCGCCGTCGGCATCGGGCTCATCTACTGGCTCATCACGTGGCAGTTCTTCACGGTCACGTCGCAGCACGATATATCCGCCGGCAAGCTCGACGCCATCGGCGTGACGGCGCCCTTCTGGGGCACGGTGCGGTTCATGCCGCTCTACATCATCCAGGCGGCACTCGTATCCATCAGCTTCGTCATGATGGTGGGCGGACTCTGGGCGACGCTCGTCTGGTACGTGGATGCCATCGAGCGGCCCGGCTTGCGCCGCGCGCTGACGAAGTTCTTCGTCGGGACGGCGCATTTTCTGACTCATCTCACCGTCATGTTCATGCTGGCGCTGTCGTTTGTCGTCATCAACAACTGGGTGTCGCCCGCCATCGAGACGGAGGTGAGCCAGCTCTGGCGCACGCGCAATTCGCAGCCTGCCATCGTGCGGGACGTGCTGACGGAAACGCTCGAGCCGCTGTCCGACGAACGGCGCGAGCAACGGGGCACACTGCAGCGCAAGGGCGCGCCCGGCGTGCCGGCCGGCTCGGAACAGCGCGCGCAGGGCGGCCAGGTGCGCCAGCTCCTTGGCTTCGTGCTCTATCCGATCGAGATGATCGTCATGGGCGGGCTCATCGGCGGCTTCCTCTGGGGGCTCTACTGGGTCGTCACGGGGGTCGTCGGCCGCATGCACGCGGAGGACGCCTTCGCCGCCTTGCGCATCATCGACTACAAGAACTTCCTGCGCATGAAGTTCGAGCCGGACAAGCTCACCATCTATCCGCTGGGCATCGACAAGGTGCCGCGCGAGGACCAGTGGGTCGAGGCGCCGAAGGTGGGTACGCCGCTGCCGCACAATCCGGCGTTCGTTCCCGCGCGGCCCATGATCGTGCGGCTGATCGAGGCACCGATCATCATCCACGCCAGCGAGACGGATTTCTAAAGGCCGCCGTCCATGATCGCCGGGCTGCGACCTAAGGCACGGCGCCGGCCAGGACCGGCGCCTTCCATGCGCCATCGAGGGTGAATGTCGTCGTCACGGGCGCCGGCTCCGGCTTCTGTCCGGCAGCGGCGGCCTGGCTGATCGACAGCCGCAACGCCATGACCTGGCTGGCAATGTCGACATTGCCGATTGCCGTGGCGGTGATCGGCCCCGATGCGGCGCGGACCGAGTCGAGCCGCAGGCTTCCGCCACCGATGCCGCCGCGCACCTCGAACGCCGAAAGCTCGAGCGTGCTGTTGAGGGCCGCAGGCCACGCCACCCCGGCCCGTGTCGCGGCAGCCTTCAGCGGCGCAAGATTGAGCGACAGGCGGCTTTCGCCATCGGGCAGCGTCATGCCAACCCGACCGCTCGATGCGCCGACGACATCGCCCGCCGAAAATCCCTTGCCGGCAACGTCGAAAGAGAGGTTGACGCGTCCCGTAAGCAGGCTCTGGCCGAAAACGGCCGCCAGGGGCGGCGACGGATCGAAAGCCTCGATGCGGCCGCGAACCTCGTAGCGCGCGGGCTGCACGGTCTGATCCGAGACGATCTGCGCACTCGCGATACCGCCGCCTACCGCGAGCTCGCCGACCTGCGCGCTCACCTTGCCCGCGCGCGCCACGATGGAGGCCGCGCAGCGCCCCAGGTCGATGCCCTGCAGCGTCATCGTGGACGCGGACAGTCTCAGGTCTGCATCGATGTCGCGGGCAATGGGCGCGGCAAGGTCGATCCTTTGCCAGTCCGCGGACTTGAACGGCGCGAGCGTCGCCTGCTGGCCTGTCGTAGCGAAGTAGGGGGAGAGGTTGAGGGCCTGGAATGCAAGCGACGCATCAACGAGCGGCCGATCCCCGTCGAGCGACAGCATCACGGCTCCCGTCGCCTCGTTGCCGTCGATGGCAACCTTGGCGTTTTCCATTGCCAGTCTTGCCTGCGCCCAGGCGATGTCGCCGGAAATCTTTGCCGCCTTCAGGCTTTCGGCTGCCGGCACCGCAACGCCGAGCGAGCGCGCCAGACTGCGCAGCTTCGGTGCCGACGCGTCAAGATGGCCCGAGATGTTCACGCCGTCGGTCGCGGTGACCTGACCGTCGAGCGCCACCTGCAAGAGGCGGTTCTTGAGCTGGAACGTCAGAGGCCAGCGTGCAGGCCGCGACGCGTCCGCGGCCTGAGGGGTGGCAAGCGTGCCTTCGAGGTCGAAGCGCAATGTTTTGAACCCGAAGCTGCCCTTGGCCGTGAACGACCCTTTGCGGTGGGACAGATCAACGGTGACGTTGGACACCGTTTGCGCGCGATCGCCTGCACTGACGACCGTGACAGTCGCGTCGCGCAGCGACAGCATGTCGAAGTCGCGCGTGACGAGCTTGACGACGAGCGGGGCTTCCCCGTCGACCGACTTGGTCCCGGCAGCCAGCCGCTGGGCGGTATCGCCGCGCAGTCCGGACGCATTGAGAACGATTTCGGCCTGGTCGAGCAGCAGCTGGCCGCCTTGCCGGGCGGTCGCGGGCAGTGAAATGACACCGCGGCGCAGGACGATGTCGGGCGCGGAGCTGAGGCGGATCGGTTCGGTTACGAGATATGTGTCGCGCGGCGAGGCATGGACATCGGCGGAGGGAAGCCCGTCCGTTCCACGATGCAAGAGCGGCAGCAGGACGAGAAGCGCCGCCGCCACGACGACGAGGGCTGCCAGCGCCAGCAAGCGCGCGAAGACGGTGCGCGTCATGGTGCGCACCGATCCTGCCGCGGAGAAGAGCCGCGGCCGCCAGAGCCAGGGTTGGAAGCCAAAATGCTCACGTGCGATCGGGCGGTCGCTGCGGCGACGCCCTCCTCAGTGAATCTTGGCGCCGGTCTTCTGCTGCAGCTCTTCGCGAGTGACGCCGGGCGCGAGCTCCACGAGCTTGAGGCCGTTCGCGGAGACGTCGAGCACGCCGAGATCGGTGATCACCAGGTTCACCACGCCGACGCCCGTCAGCGGCAGGTTGCAGGCCGGCAGGATCTTGAGGTCCTCGCTGCCGTCCTTCTTCTTCGCCGTGTGCTCCATCAAGACCACCACGCGCTCGACACCGGCGACCAGGTCCATGGCGCCGCCCATGCCCTTCACCATTTTGCCCGGGATCATCCAGTTGGCGAGGTCGCCCTTCTCGGACACCTGCATCGCGCCGAGGATGGCCAGATTGATGTGTCCGCCGCGGATCATCGCGAAGCTGTCCGCCGAGCTGAAAAAGCTGGAGCCGGGCAGCGTCGTTACAGTCTGCTTGCCGGCGTTGATGAGGTCCGGGTCCACCTCGTTCTCGGTCGGGAACGGTCCGATGCCGAGCAGGCCGTTCTCGGACTGCAGCATCACGTCCATGCCGTCGGGAATGTAGTTCGCCACCAGCGTCGGCAGGCCGATGCCGAGGTTGACGTAAAAGCCGTCGCGCAGCTCGCGCGCTGCACGCTGTGCCATCTGCTCGCGGGTCCAGGCCATGTTGTTCTCCTTACGCCTTGCGGATGGTGCGCTGCTCGATGCGCTTCTCGGGGTTGGAGTTGTGCACGATGCGGGTGACGAAAATGCCCGGCGTGTGGATCTGGTCGGGATCGAGCTCGCCCGTCTCGACGAGATGCTCGACCTCGGCAACGGTGATCTTGCCGGCGCTCGCCACCATCGGGTTGAAATTGCGCGCGGTCATCCGATAGATGAGATTGCCGGCCTTGTCGCCCTTCCAGGCCTTGACCAGAGAGACGTCGGCGACCAGCGATCGCTCCATGACGTACTTCTGGCCATCGAACTCCTGCACCGGCTTGCCTTCCGCGACGATGGTGCCGTAGCCGGTCTTGGTGAAGAACGCGGGGATGCCCGCGCCGCCCGCGCGCAGCTTTTCGGCGAGCGTGCCCTGCGGCGTGAACTCCAGCTCCAGCTCGTTGGCGAGGAACTGGCGCTCGAACTCCTTGTTCTCGCCGACGTAGGACGCGATCATCTTCTTGATCTGGCGGGTCGTCAGCAGCTGCCCCAGCCCGAAGCCGTCGACACCGGCATTGTTCGAGATCGCGGTCAGGTCCTTCACCCCGCTGTCGCGCAGCGCCGCGATCAGCGCCTCGGGAATGCCGCACAGGCCGAACCCGCCCACCGCGATCGTCTGCCCGTTCTTCACGATGCCGTCGAGAGCGGCCTTCGCGCTCGGATAGACCTTGTTCATTGCAAACCTCTCCTACGTAGGGGCAGTCTCTCCGGCGGCCAGAACCGCGCAGGCGCCAGCCCACACCCGCGCTTGTCCTAGCACGAGCTTTCCGAGGCGCAAATGCTGCGTTGTCGCCGTTGCAAAGGGCAAACCAACGTGAAAGATACGAATGTAAGCCTGTCGCGGCGCGTGTTGCCCGGGACGGCTCTGGCACAGGATGCGACGCAATGCGTCCACCTTTCACGATCGGAGGCGTTGAAGTCCCCGCCGGCGAGCGGCGGCTCGTCGACCTGCCCGTCTCGAAGCTCGCCAACCACACGCCGGTCACGCTGCCGGTCCACATCCTGCACGGGCCGCGCGACGGCCCGGCGATGTTCGTCTCCGCGGCGATCCACGGCGACGAGCTCAACGGCGTCGAGATCATCCGCCGCCTCCTGCGCACCATCCAGCCGGCCAACATCGCCGGCACCATGCTGTGCGTCCCGATCGTCAACGCGCACGGCTTCATCGGCCGCTCGCGCTACCTGCCGGACCGCCGCGACCTCAACCGCTGCTTCCCCGGCTCGCCGACGGGATCGCTCGCCGCCCGGCTTGCACATCTTTTCCTCACCGAGGTCGTGCACCGCTGCCAGTTCGGCATCGACCTGCATACGGCCGCCGTCCACCGCGTGAACCTTCCGCAGATCCGCAGCGCGTTCTCGCGCCGGGCCCGCAGCCGCGAACTGGCCGAGGCCTTCGGCACGCAGGTCGTGGTGGACTCGCCCGAACGCCAGGGATCGCTGCGCAAATCGGCGCGCGAGGCCGGTGTCGACGTGCTCGTCTACGAGGGCGGCGAAGGTCTGCGCTTCGACGAGTTCGCCATCACGGCCGGCGTCGTCGGCATCACCAACGTCATGCTGAAGACGCGCATGCTGCAGCTTCCCGAGCGGGAAACCCCGCCGGCCAACACGGTTCGCCCGCCGGTCTTCGCCAATGCCTCAACCTGGGTGCGCGCGCCCGAGAGCGGCATCTTCCGCACCTCCAAGCGCATCGGCGAGGCTGTCGGCGAAGGCGAGCTCATCGGCTTCGTCGCCAACCCCTACGAGGACAGCGAAGCCGTCATCCGCGCGCCCAAGCGCGGCCTCATCGTCGGCCGCACCACGCTGCCCGTCGTCAACATGGGCGACGCGCTGTTCCATCTCGCCTGGTCGGAGGAGATCAGCACGGCGCGCACCGGCAAGGCGCCGGCCGACCCGCTGATGGATGAAGACGAAATCATCTGAGGCGTCAGGTGAGGCGTCCGGGTCCCGGCCCAGGCCTAGACCTAGACCGGGACGACGCGCTCCTTGCCGAAGGCAATGGTCGCGCGCGTGCCCCTGGCCGGCTGGCTCTCGATGGCGAGCTGCGCCCCGTTGGCCTCCGCGAGCGCCCGCGTGAGAGGAAGGCCGAACCCGCCGGCGCGTCCGTCGGCGCGCAGCCTCGGACCCGCGGGCTCGGCTGCAGCCGCCTTCGGCATGCCGGGCCCCGTGTCGGCCACCGTCACCAGCACCGGGCCATCGACCACGTATCGCGTCTCGACCGTGATCTGGTCGCCCGGGCGCGTGTGCTTCACCGCATTCGACATCAGGTTGATGAGCATCTGCCGCACGCAACGTTCGTCCGCGATCACATGCGGCAAGCGCGGCGCCGGCCTGGCATCGAGCGCGATGCCGGCCTGCTCGGCCAGCGGCCGGGTCAGCGCAAGACAGCTTTCGACGATGCGCGCCACGTCGAGCTCGGCAAACACCAGCCGCATGCGGCCCTGGTCGAGCGCGGCGCCCAGCATGTCGTCGACGACGTTGAGGGAGTGGCGCGCGGACTCGTAGATGTCCTGTGCATAGGCCCGGTAGCGCGCGCTCGGCAGCGGACCGAGGCGCTCGTGCCGCATGATGTCGGCAAACGATGCGATGGCGCTCAGCGGCGTGCGCAGCTCATGCGCGACCTTGGCAATGAGCTGCGGATCGGCCGGCGTGCCGTCGGGCGCGGCCTTTGCGGTCGCATGCCGGAGGGCAACGGCAGGCGGCGCGTCGGCGCCATCGGCCCGGACCGGCGCGACCGCGGTGATCTGAAACCGCCCCTCGGCGTCCAGCGCCCGGACGCGGCAATCGAGCGTCACGGTCCTGGCGCCGACCCAGAACGTCAGGGGGATCGTGCCCGCGTGGCCGGGCGAAGAAACCGGGCGCAGCGCCCGCAACGTCCTGAGTGCGGGCATCGCCGTATCGAGGCCGAGGACGTGCGGTTGCGCCTCCCCGGCCGGCCGCCGGACGCCAAGCACCTCCCAGCCGGGCCCGTTGGCCTCCAGCACCTGTGCCGCGCGCACGTCGATGATCCAGGCGGGCGTGGCCGGTGGCCGGGGTGCCGGACCGGACGCGACGACAGCAGGTTCCTTGTCGCGAATCATAGGGTTGTAGCCACACGCGCCAGTGGACCGTGCTTAACCCGAGTTGGCGCGGCGCGTCCATCGACGTCGCGGGTTATGCACGGCGAGATCGCAGGCGCCAGAACCGCCGCCACCGGCGGGAAACCGCTAATTGACAAGACTGGGCGTCGCCTCTAACTCAGGCGCCTGAGCGATCGGCTCGGCCCAGGTGGCGGAATTGGTAGACGCACTAGTTTCAGGTACTAGCGGGTAACACCGTGGAGGTTCGAGTCCTCTCCTGGGCACCAGACGCCGCCGAAAGGCCGAAGCGTGAAACCGACGATCCATCTCCATAAGCATGACCTGCCGGCAGGGGTGTCTTTCGGGAACTCCGTCGCCATCGATACCGAAACCCTCGGATTGAAACCGCGCCGCGACCGGCTCTGCCTCGTGCAGCTGTCGGCGGGCGACGGCACGGCGCATCTGGTGCGCTTCGACGGCGAGACCTGGGCGGCGCCGCGCCTCAAGGCGCTGCTGGCCGACCCGTCGGTGGAAAAGCTCTTTCACTTCGCCCGCTTCGACGTGGCCGTGCTGCAGCACTATCTCGGCGTGGTGACGCGGCCCATCTACTGCACCAAGATCGTTTCCAAGCTGGTGCGGACGTATACGGACCGGCATGGCCTCAAGGATCTGTGCTCCGAGCTGCTCGGCATCGAGCTGTCGAAGGTCCAGCAAAGCTCGGACTGGGCCGCCGAGCACCTGTCGGACGAGCAGCTCGCCTACGCGGCCTCCGACGTCCTGCACCTGCATGCGCTGAAGGAACGGCTGGACCAGATGCTGGTGCGCGAGGGCCGCCAGGACGATGCGGAGGCCTGCTTCGACTTCCTGCCCGTCCGCGCCGGCCTCGATCTCGCCGGATTCGAGGAAACGGACATCTTCGCCCACTAGAACCGGCGTGCTTTTTCGGGGCGCTTGCCAGCAGTCCCAATATCACCCAAATTTGCCAGCAGTTTCCGCGCTTCGCGAGCCCCGCGACGGGCAACTGAGCCGACGGACGACGGCACCCACCGATGGCCATAAGCATGGATGCGCGCAGCCCGAACCGGCAGTCGGGCCCGGTTTCGGCGGCGGTCGCCACCGAGAGCGAGCGCATGCGGGCGTTCGGCATGGCGCGCCGGCACAGCCTGCTGGTCAAGAACCTGCGCTGGCTCCTCCCCGCCGCCGGGCTCCTGATGGTGCTGGCGGCGGGCATCGGCCTGCGCACGAGCTGGAAGCTCGGGCACGGCCATCTCGACGTGGGCAAGATCGAGGTGACGGCCGACGACCTCGTCATGCAGAACCCGCGCTACTTCGGGGTGACGAAGGACGGCGGACGCTACGAGGTGGAAGCCAAGAAGGCCGTGATGGACTTCGAGCAGAACGAGCCGGTGCGCCTGTTCGACATCAGCGGCAACCTGACCCAGGACAACGGCGTCGCGACGAAGATCAAGTCGGTGCGCGGCCTCTTCGACAACAAGAAGAACGAACTGGAGCTGTTCGACGGCATCGAGATCGACGCCAGCAACGGCATGTCGATCCGCATGACGCGAGCCAAGGTCTTCAACAAGGAGCATCGCATCGTCTCCAACGAGCCCATCGCCGCGACGACGCCGACGGGCGCGGTCAAGGCCCAGAGCATGACGCTGCTGACGCAGGCGCGGCGCGCGAACTTCAAGGGCGCGGTCGAGGTGCGGATGGTGCAGAGCGCGCAGCCCGGCGAGACCGGGCTCGGCATCGGCCGCGACGCGCGGCAGCCGATCAACGTGCGCGCCGAGGAGCTGAGCGTCGATGACGGCACGAAGCTCGCCACCTTCCAGCGCAACGTGATCGCGACGCAGGGCGAGTCGACCCTGCGCGCGCCGGTCCTGGACATCACCTACGAGGGCAAGGCGGAGCTGCCCGGCATGTCGGCCGCGCCGGCGGCGACACCGCAGGGGCAGGGCCAGAGCCAGGGCCAGAATCAAGGACAAAGCCAGGCACAGCCGCAAAGCAAGCTGTCGCGCCTTGTCGCCCGGTCCGGGATCGTCATCACGCAGGGCAGCGACCGCCGCATCGCCTCCGATATCGTCGATTTCGACGCCAAGGCGGACACCATCCTGTTCGACGGCGGCGTGCTCATCAACCAGGGGCGGAACATGCTGCAGGGCGGCCGCCTGAACATCGACCGCAAGGCCGGCCGGAGCCACCTGGAGACGCCGGCGCTGCCCGGCCGCCCCGCAGGGCGCATTGCCGCCAGCTTCTATCAGACGGACGCCGGCGCGGCGCAAAAGCCCAAGGCGTCGACCAACCCGCTCGCGGCCGCATCCGACAGCCTGCTCGGCTCTTTCAAGACAGACCCCAACGCGCCGATCGAGATCGAGGCCGACACCCTCGACGTGAACGACGCGGCCAAGGTCGCCATCTTCAGGGGCGCCGTGCGCGCCAAGCAGGGCGACGTGACCGTGCGCAGCGCCGAGCTCGACGCGTTCTATGCCGGTCAGGCCGGATTCGGGATGACGTCGCCCGCCGACGGACCGGACGGCAAACCGTCGACCCAGCTCACCCGCATCGAGGCCAAGCGCAATGTCCAGGTCACCTCCAAGGACGGGCAATCGGCCATCGGCGACTGGGCGAACTTCGACGTGAAATCCAACACGGTGGTCATGGGCGGCGCCCGTGTCGTCGTCACGCGCGGGAAGGACGTCGTCCAGGGCACGCGCCTCAGGATCGACCTCACGACGGGCCAATACAGGTTCGAGGTCGATCACGATGCGCCCCAACCGGCGCCCGTCGCCACGCCTCAAGGCCCGGCGCCACCACCCTCCGCACCGACGGCGGCCAACCCGACGGGTCGCGTCTGTCCTCCCGGCAAGACCTGCGTCCTGTTCTACCCCAAGGACGCCAAGGAAGCCGCCAAGCGCATCCGCGAGAAGAACTCCGCCGCACCCAGCGACGGATGGGCGCCCGCGACCAGCGCCAGCCCTGTCCTCAAAGGCAACTGATCCCGCTATGCTCGTGCGCAGCACCCGAAACGGCGACGGAACAGGGCGGCGGGCCCGGGCATGAAGCTGTTGACATTCGGATCGAAGGCGAAGAAGCGACCGGCGCGCAATGGCGCGGCTCCGGGCCCGCGGCGCAACGGCAGTGCGCGCGAGGACGCGCAGCGCGACGGCGGACAGTGGGACAGCATGGATGGATGGCTGTCCGTCGAATACGTGCAGAAGACCTACAAGAGCCGCATGGTGGTGAAGGGCGTGAGCCTGGCCGTGGGGCGCGGCGAGGCCGTCGGCCTGCTCGGGCCGAACGGAGCCGGCAAGACCACCGTCTTCTATATGATCACGGGACTCGTTCCCGCGGACTCCGGGCGCATCATGCTCGATGGCCGCGACGTGACGCGGCTGCCCATGTACCGGCGCGCGCGCCTCGGGATCGGCTATCTGCCGCAGGAAGCGTCAATTTTTCGTGGACTTACGGTCGAGCAGAACATCATGGCCGTGCTCGAGCTGGTGGAGCCCAATCGCGCGCGGCGCAAGGAGCAGCTCGACAGCCTGCTCGAGGAATTCAAGATCACGCGGCTGCGGAAATCGCCGTCGATCGCCCTGTCCGGCGGCGAGCGCCGCCGCTGCGAGATCGCCCGCGCGCTGGCCTCGCGGCCTTCGTTCATGCTTCTCGACGAGCCGTTCGCCGGCATCGACCCGCTGGCGGTGGGCGATATCCAGGCCCTCGTGCGCCACCTGACACGGCGCGGCATCGGCGTGCTGATCACCGATCATAACGTCCGGGAAACACTGCAGCTTATCGACCGCGCTTATATTATTTACGATGGCCAGGTTCTGACGCACGGTAACCCTCAGGAAATCATAGCTAACGAAGACGTACGTCGGGTCTACCTCGGGGACATGTTCGGTTAATGCGACAGAGTGTAGCTTGACCCCGTAGGCGTCCTGGGGACGATCGGGGACAAATGGCGCTATCGACCAAATTGGAGCTCAGGCAGGGCCAGCAGCTGGTGATGACACCCCAGCTGCAGCAGGCCATTCGCCTGCTTCAGCTCTCCAACCTAGAGCTGGTCGAGTTCGTCGATGCCGAGATCGAGCGCAATCCGCTTCTGGAACACGACGAACCCCAGGCCGATCCCGAACCCGCCGCCGCCTCCGAGGACCGCGGCGAAGCCGAAGCGCCGGCCGAGGACGGCGCATGGCTCGACCTCGACAAAACCACGCCGGGGGCGAGCGGCGCGCTCGACGCGGACTACAGCAATACGTTTCAGGATACGGACCCCGTACCCGAGGCGGCCCGCGATGCGGCGCTCTCCAACTGGACCTCGGTGCGCCAGAGCGGAGGCTCCTCCCTCGAGGACAGCACGGGTCTCGAAAGCTTCGTCGCGACCGAGCGCTCGCTGGCCGACCACCTGACCGAGCAGCTCCAGGTCGCCATCACGGACCCCGTGGAGCGCTTGATCGGCGCGCAGCTCGTGCATTTCGTCGATGACGCCGGATACCTGCAGGGCGACGTGCACGACCTCGCCGCGAAGCTCGGCACCACGCCCCAGCTCGTCGAGGCGGTTCTGCTCAAGCTGCAGCAGCTCGACCCGCCCGGCATCTTCGCGCGCGACCTGGCGGAATGCCTCGCGCTCCAGCTCAAGGACCAGAACCGCTACGACCCGCAGATCGCACGGCTGCTCGACAACCTGTCGCTGCTTGCCGCGCACAACCTGACGGCACTCAAGCGCGCCGTGAACGTCGACGCGCAGGAGCTGGCGGAGATGATCGCGGAGATCAAGCAGCTCAATCCGAAGCCGGGCCTGAAATACGGCACCGTGCAGGTCCAGCCCGTGCTGCCCGACGTGCTCGTGCGCGCCGCGCCCGACGGCAGCTGGCTGATCGAGCTCAACACCGACACGTTGCCGCGCGTCCTCGTCAACCGCAGCTACTACACCCTCGTCTCGGGGACGACGCGCACCGACAAGGACCGCACCTATCTGCTCGATTGCCTGCAGACCGCGAACTGGCTGATCAAGAGCCTCGACCAGCGTGCGCGAACGATCCTCAAGGTCGCCGAGGAGATCGTTCGCCAGCAGGACGGCTTCCTGACGCACGGCGTCGAATACTTGCGCCCGCTCAACCTCAAGACGGTCGCGGACGCGATCCAGATGCACGAGTCGACCGTGAGCCGCGTCACCTCCAACAAGTACATCTCGACCCCGCGCGGCATCTTCGAGCTGAAGTATTTCTTCACCTCGGCCATTGCCTCGGCGGAGGACGCCTCGCTGTCGCACTCCTCCGAATCCGTGCGCCACAAGATCCGCCAGCTCATCGAGGCCGAGACCGCCCATTCGGTCATCTCCGACGACAAGCTGGTCGAGCTTCTCAAGCGCGATGGCGTCGATATCGCGCGCCGGACGGTGGCCAAATATCGTGAGGCCATGCGCATCCCGTCGTCGGTGCAGCGCCGCCGCGAAAAGCAGATGGCGGACCGCCTGACCCGCGCCGTCTGACCGCGATGGCCCGCCAAAAGCCCCTGTTCCAAGTTGATTTGACAGCCCCGGGGGGCTGATCTAGGGTCCGCGCCTTCAAAAGAAGCTGCAGCACGTAGTCGAGTCGGTGCAGAGACGCAGGTTCCGCGCCCACAGCAAAATGTGACGGCATTCGCCCACAAAACGGGCACGATCCGCGGCTAGAAACGAACACAGGACGTCAGCCGGACCCCTCCGGTCGAGAGCGGTGCGGCGCACGCCTGCATCATCGTGGTGTCACAGTTTCTGGGGGAGTATCACGAGCGGCGGTAGGCGGTAGTCGGGCACCTCCGGGTGACCGGCGGTCGGTGTTGGAGATCGCGCCCGGTGCGGCGGCACGGTCGATGCATGGCAACTGAGTGGTGCGGGTGAGCTCGACTGGAACCAGAATAACTGAGGCGGCGTTCGAGAACCGCCAAAAGTCAGACAGGACCCATGGATCTTCGTGATCTCATAGCGCTCGAAGCGGTCATGCCGCGGCTCGAAGCGAAAACGAAAAAGCAGGCTCTCCAGGACCTTGCACACAAGGCGGCCGAGCTCACGGGCACGGATGCACGCGCAATATTCGACAGCCTCCTGCAGCGCGAGCGCCTGGGGTCGACGGGCATCGGGCGCGGCATCGCCATTCCTCACGCCCGCCTGCCGGGCCTCAAGCGCATCTGCAGCGTCTTCGCGCGCCTGCAGGCGGCCATCGACTTCGATTCGCTCGACGGCGAGCCGGTGGACCTGATTTTCCTGCTGCTTGCGCCGGAGCATGCGGGCGCCGACCACCTCAAGGCGCTTGCGCGCATCTCCCGTCTCCTGCGCGAGACGGCCACCATCGAGAAGCTGCGCGCGGCAAAGGATCGTGCCGCGCTCTATGCCGTGCTGACCGAGCCGCTGGCCTCGCACGCGGCCTGAGCAGGACCGGCGCGCTCTCAGCCGAGGATGGCGAGCGCTCCGAGCCCGAGGCCGCCGACGATGATGCGCCACCATGCGAACAGCGCGAACCCGTGGCGGGATACGAAATTCAAAAGATAGCGCACCACGACGACGCCGGCGATGAACGCGACGACGAACCCGAGCGCGATGTTGGCGGCGTCGCCGGCCGACAGCAGGCCGCGGTTCTTGAACAGGTCGTAGGCAAAGGCGCCCGCCATGGTCGGCATGGCCAGGAAGAACGAGAATTCGGTGGCCGAGCGCTTGTCGGCGCCGGACAGCAGCGCGCCGACGATGGTGGCGCCGGAGCGGGAGACGCCGGGGACCATGGCCAGGCACTGGAAGAAGCCGATCTTGAGCGCCATCGCCAGCGGGTAGTCCATCGCGTCCGTGTAGCGCGGCGTCAGCTGCATGCCGTCGACCGCGAGCAGGACGATCCCGCCCGCCACCAGCGTCGAACAGATGAGCCACGGCGAGAGGAAGAGCACGGACTTGATGAAGTCATGCAGGACAGCGCCGATGACGGCGGCGGGCAGAAAGGCGACCAGAATCGCCAGCACGAAGCGCCGTGTGCGCGGATCGCGCGGGAGATCGACCAGCATCTGCCACAAACGGCCGGAATAGACCGTCAGGATCGCCAGCACCGAGCCGAGCTGGATCAGGACCTCGAAGGTTTTGCCCGGCGACTCGAACCCCAGGAAATGCCCGGCCAGCAGCAGATGCGCCGTCGAGGAGACAGGAATGAATTCGGTCAGGCCTTCGATCAGCCCCAGGATGATGACTTGCAAGACGGACATGGCTATGTCTCTCCGGCACAAGCATCGGCAGGCGGCCGACGGTTGCGGAGGTATCGGGGCCGCCGCATCGGCTCAAGCCGGTTCGTGCCGGCTGCGCCAGACGGCGGGAACATTGTGACCCGGATGCATCTTTGGACCTGCCTGACCGCAAAACCGCTGCCGACCGGACCATGATCGCGCTTCACCACTACCCCGTTTGCCCGCAATCGCGCTCGATCCGGCTGGCGCTGGCGGAGCTCGACCTGCCGTTCACGCTGGTCGAGGAGCGGCCGTGGGAATGGCGCAGCGGCTTCCTGGCCATGAACCCCGCCGGCGAGCTGCCGCTGCTGGAGCGGCCGGACGGGTCGGTCCTCTGCGGAGCCTACGCCATCGCGGAATTCCTGGACGAAAGCGCTGCTGGGGCTGGCCCAGCGCGCGGCCGCACCACCCGCCTGTTTCCGGGGAGCCCCGAGGATCGCGCCGAGGTGCGCCGCCTGACGGACTGGTTCCAGCGCAAGTTCGATCGCGAGGTTTCCTCCGAGCTGCTGGAGCAGAAGGTCTATGCCGCGCTGCGCGCAACGCCGGCGCGCCGGACGGATACCGATGTGATCCGCGCCATCCGCACCAACCTGCGCCAGCATCTGAATTATATCGGCTTCCTCGCCCAGCAGCGGCGCTGGCTGGCGGGCGACGAGATGAGCTTTGCCGACCTGTCGGCTGCCGCCCAATTGTCGAGCATCGACTATCTGGGCGAGGTGCCCTGGAACGAGAACATCGCCGCCAGGGACTGGTACAGCCGCATCAAGTCCCGCCCGTCGTTTCGGGCCTTGCTGGCGGACCGCGTTCCCGGCACGGTGCCGCCGGCGCACTATGCGAACCTCGATTTCTGACCCGGAGCTTGCGTGCTGGCCGCCACCGACCTCAACGCCCTCGTTCGATCCGAAGCCCTTGCGGCCGGCTTCGACGGCGTGCGCGTGACGCGGCCGGAGGCCATCGGACCTGCGGGCCGCCGCCTCCTCGACTTCCTCGCCGACGGACGCGAGGGCGAAATGGCCTGGATGGCCACGAACGCCGACCGGCGCGCCGACCCTCGTGCCCTGTGGCCCGACGTCCGCTCCGTCATCATGCTCGCCAAGAGCTACGCGCCCGCGGACGATCCGCTCACATCCCTCGCATGGCCCGAACGCGGGACGATCTCGTGCTACGCCCAGCGCCGCGACTACCATGATGTCGTGAAGTCGGGCCTGAAGCAGGTGGCGCGCGCGCTCGCAGCGGCCAGCAGCGCCGAGGTCAAGGTGTTCGTCGATACCGCGCCGCTGATGGAGAAGCCGCTGGCGCAGGCGGCAGGGCTCGGCTGGCAAGGCAAGCACACCAACCTCGTGTCGCGCGAGCATGGCTCGTGGCTGTTTCTCGGCGCCATCCTGACGACGGCCGCGCTGGAGGCGGATGCGGCGGAGGTCAACCACTGCGGCTCCTGCACCCGCTGCCTCGATGTCTGCCCGACGCAGGCCTTTCCCGCGCCCTACCAGCTCGATGCGCGGCGCTGCATCGCCTACCTGACCATCGAGCACAAAGGATCGATCCCGCGCGAATTCCGCCCCGCCATCGGCAACCGCGTCTTCGGCTGCGACGACTGCCTCGCGGTGTGCCCGTGGAACAAGTTCGCCGCCGCCAGCCATGACGCCAAGCTGCAGGTGCGGAGCGAGACCGCCAATCCGCCGCTCGCCGACCTGCTGGAGCTCGACGATGCCGCGTTCCGCGCGCGTTTTGCGGGCACGCCCGTCAAGCGCACGGGGCGCGACCGCTTCCTGCGCAATGTGCTGATCGCGGCCGGAAATTCCGGCGACGCGGCGCTCAAGCCGGCCGTCCGGCGCCACCTGCGCGACGAAGCGCCCGTCGTGCGCGCTTCCGCCGTATGGGCAGCCGCGATGCTGGCGGCCAGACTGGAGTGGGAGCACCTGCGGGACACGCACGCGCCCCGGGAGCACGATGCAACGGTTCTGGAGGAGTGGCGCGCATCGCCGTCTCCGGACAGCCAGGGGCCGAACCCATGAAACTGTTCTGCTTCGGCTTCGGCTACAGCGCCGCACATCTGGCGCATCGCCTCGCCACGCGCGACATCGCCGTCGCCGGCACCAAGACCCATCTCAAGGACGCCATCGCACAGGAAGCCGCACGGCTGGCCGTCCCCATTGCGCTGTTCGGGGGGGACAGCCGCACGAAAGAGGTCGTGGACCTGCTGGCCGGATCGACCCATGTGCTGGTGTCGATCCCCCCGGACCTCGAAGGCGATGTCGTCCTCCGCCACTTCTCCGACGACCTCGCGTCCGCCGGCACGCTCGCGTGGATCGGCTATCTCTCGACCATCGGCGTCTACGGCGATACGCAGGGGCGGTGGGTCGACGAGGACAGCCCGGCAAATCCCATCACCGAACGCAGCATGCATCGCCTCGTGGCGGAGCGCGCGTGGCTCGATTTCGGCCGCAGGACGGGCAAGCGCGTCGAGGTCTTCCGCCTGCCGGGCATCTACGGGCCCGGCCGCAGCGTCGTCGACAGCCTGCGCGCGGGCACGGCACGGCGCATCGTCAAACCGGGGCAGGTGTTCAACCGCATCCATGTCGAGGACATCGCGCAGGCGCTCGACCTGGCGATGACGGCGGCGGAGCACCGCGACGTCTACAACATCTGCGACGACGAGCCGGCCCCGGCGCAAGACGTCGTCGCGTTCGCGGCCGAGCTGCTGGGCGTGACACCGCCGCCGGAAATCCCGTTCGAGAAATCGGGCCTGGGGCCGGGCGCGGCGAGCTTCTACGGCGAGACGAAGCGCGTCCGCAACATCCGCATGAAGCAGGTGCTGGGCGTGAAGCTCGCATATCCCACCTATCGCGAAGGCATCCGCTCGCTGGTCGCGCTGCGCTGAAACATTCACCTGCCGTTCAGTCCCGCCATGCTGATGTGCGCCGATGACCGGGTCCGTCCGGCAACCGGGAGCACATCATGCTGCACCCACACATCCTGACCATCGCCGTGCTTGCAGTCGCTGCGGCGACGCCGGCCCTTGCCGGCACGACACCGCTTCGCCCGGGACCGGCGCTGGAAGCGGAGCGGCAGCAGGACATCGAGCTCATCTCGCGCAAGCTGCAGGAGGCGCGCACGCGGCTTGCCCAGCGGCGGCAGTCCGGAGCCGCAAAGTCGGTCGCCGAACCGAGGCAGGCACCCGCCGGAACACCGGTCCTGCGCTGACGGCTAGGCCGCACCGCCGGCGATCGTATCGATCATCCTGAACAGAAGTTGCAGGTCCTCCGGACGCGACAGCCGATGCTCCCCATCGGGCACCGCCGTCACCCTGACCCAGTCGCCGCCCAGATGCGCCGCGAGATCGAGCGTGTGCTCCCACGGGACATCCGGGTCGAGAAGACCATGCAGGACGTAGACGGGCCGGCCCGGGTCGAAGGGCGATGTGCCGATCAGATGCCGGCGCCCGTCCTCGATCAGCGCCCTGGTGATCGCATAGGGACCATCGCCGTAGTGCGACGGCCGCAGGTAGACGCCGGTGCGCTCGATCTCGTCGCGCACCGACTGCGGAAACCGCTCCCACATCAGCGTCTGCGTCATGTCCCAGGCCGGGGCGATGAGCGCCAGGCCGAGAATGCGACGTGCCTCGGCCGGCGTGTCGGTCAGCAGAGCGCGCAGCAGAAGCAGGGCGAGATAGCCGCCCATGCTCGAGCCGACCAGGATTTGCGGCCCCTGCGTCCGGGCGAAGGCGGCGCGCGCCTCCTCGAGCCATCGGCTCAGCGTGCCGTCCTCGAACCGCCCGCCGGACTGGCCGTGACCCGAATAGTCGAAGCGAAGGCACCCGTAGCCCCGCTCGCGCGCGAATTCGGCAAGCGCCGAGGCCTTGGTGCTCGTCATCTCGGATTTGAAGCCGCACAGCCAGATGAGGCCGGGGCGTCCGGACGGCGCCCCGCCTTGCCCGACGGAGTCCTGCAGATAGGCGATGCGGCGATGCGCGGCGCCCGTGCCGCAATCGAAAAATTGCAGTTGCGCCGCCGCCATCCTATGAAGCCTCGACTCGCTGAGGGGGGAGCGACCGCGTGCCGCCACACAAGTCCACCATGCCCAGGCCCACCATACCCAGGCCCACCATACTTCAGATCCTTCCCCGCCTCGACACCGGCGGCGCCGAGCGCGCCGCGCCCGAGATCGCGCAGGCCCTGGCGGCTGCCGGCGCGCGCGCGCTGGTCGCCGCAGAGCCCGGCCGGCTGGTGGCCGACGTGCGGGCCGCCGGCGGCGAGTTCATAGAATTTCCCGCCGCCACCAAGAACCCGGTGCGCATCCTCGCCAACGCGCGCGCCCTGATGCGCCTCATCACGGCCGAGGGGATCGACCTCGTCCACGCCCGCAGCCGCGCCCCGGCCTGGAGCGCCCTCATCGCCGCACGGCGGACGGGGCGCCCCTTCGTCACCACCTATCACGGCGCCTACAATGAGCCCAACGCCATCAAGCGGCTCTACAACAGCGTCATGGCGCGCAGCGATGTGGTGATCGCCAATTCCCGCTACACGGCCGACCTCATCAAGTCGCGCTACGGCACGCCGGAGGCGCGGATCGCGATCGTCTATCGCGGCCTCGACCCGGACATCTTCGCGCCCGAGGCGGTGTCCGCCGAGCGCATCGCCGCGCTGCGGGCGGCCTGGGGCGTCGCGCCCGACCAACCGGTGATCCTGCATCCGGCACGGCTCACG
>JBFWWW010000047.1:0-22280 GCA_050245975.1 Hyphomicrobiaceae bacterium | reverse complement strand
AGACGTTGTAGCCCGAGCAGATGATGAGGTCCTTGATGCGGTCCTCGATATAGAGGAAGCCGTCCTCGTCCATGCGGCCCACGTCGCCCGTGCGCAGGAAGTCGCCCACGAACTGCGCCCGCGTCTCGTCGGGCTTCTTCCAGTAGCCCTTCATCACCTGCGGGCCCTTGACGCACAGCTCGCCCTTCTCGCCCTGCGCCACCTCGCGCGTCGGATCGGCGAGGTCGCGCAGCGACACGATCGTCTCGGGCAGCGGCAGCCCGATCGACCCGGCCTTGACCGGCCCCTTCAGCGGATTGCAGGTGACGCTGGGAGAGGCTTCCGACAGGCCGTAGCCCTCCACCAGGCTGCACCCCGTCATGGCCTCGAAGCGCTGCTTGATCTCGAGCGGCAGCGGCGCGCCGCCCGAGAGGCAGAATTTCAGCGACGTCAGATCGAAGCTCTTGAGCTTCGGCGCCGTCATCAGCGCGGCGAACAGCGTCGGCACGCCGGGCATGACGGTGGGCCGCGCCCTGTCGATCAGCTTCAGCGCGTCGGCCAGCACGAAGCGCGGCATCAGCACCAGCTCCGCGCCCGAGGCGATGCCGAAGTTCATCACAGCCGTCATGGCGAAGACGTGGAAGAACGGCAGCACGGCCAGCACCCGTTCCTTGCCGTCCTCCAGCGTCGTCGCCCAGGCCGCGCCCTGGCGCACGTTGGCCACGACGTTGGCATGGGTGAGCATGGCCCCTTTCGGCGTGCCGGTGGTGCCGCCGGTGTACTGCAGCACCGCCACGTCGGTCTCCGGGTCGATGCTCACGGGGGCGGGGGCGGCCCTGGCCTGGCGCACGTCGGCGTCGGCGATGACCTTGGCGGCGACGGCCGAGCGTTGCGGGTGCGCCAGCGTCGACGCCTTGATGAGGCGGTACAACACGGACTTGGCCGACGGCAGCAGGGCCGGGAAGGAGGCGACGATGGCGCGCTTGAGCGTTCCCGCCGCGATCAGCGCCTCGACCTTGTCGAACAGCACCGCGAGGTCGAGGGTCACCATCAGCTCGGTGTCGCTGTCGCGCACCTGGAAGGTCAGCTCCTCGAGGGTGTAGAGCGGATTGTAGTTAACGACGGTTCCGCCGGCCTTCAGGACCGCGAAGTAGTAGATGATGAAGGTCGGCGTGTTGGGCAGGAACAGCCCCACCTTCACGCCCTTGCGCACGCCGAGCGTCTGCAGCCCCGCGGCCGTCTCGCTGACGGCATTGCCGATGTCCGCGTAGGTGAGGGTGCGTCCGAGGAACTGCGTGCAGGGCCTGGCGCCATGACGCCGGGCCGCCTCGTCCAGCAGGCCCGGCACGGGGCCGATCCTGAGCGTCTGGCGCCATGCGACGTCGCGGGGATAGGATTTGAGCCACGGATAGCTCGCGTCGGCGGGGGGCTGCGGTGCGGCGGCCGGTCCATCCGTCATGCGTGGCTCTGCTCCATCCGGCCCCGCCTGTCGGGGCGCTCGGGAGCCTATTGAACACGCATTGGCAAAGGCTGGCCAGATGCCGCACGCCCCGCTCCCACAGCCGCGGACGGCCTCGGATCGTGGTCGCGGAACCCGGTTTCACGGCCATTTGTCGTATGCATCGGGTCCGCTGGACTTGAATATCGTTTACGTATATGTGACGCCTAAGCTTGCGGTTTGGGACGGACCGAACTAGCTAGCATCGCCAAGCAACAAAGGGCCCCTGAATGCCTCCTCCGGAGGCAGGGTGGGAGAGCGAGATGGACGAAGTAGCAACGAAGATCGTCGAGATCCTCAAAAAGCACATGAAAGAGCCACGGGACGACATCGGTCTCGACACGGCGCTGACGGATCTCAAGATCGAATCCCTCGATCTGGCGATGATCGTCTTCGACATCGAGGATTCGTTCGGCATCGAAATCCCTTACAACGCAAACGAAGAGGCGGCTGACTTCAAGACCGTCGGCTCCGTCGTCGATCGGGTCAAGGCCCTCATCGCGAGCTCCGGAGCCGCGGCCGCGAAGGCCTGACGGGGCATTGACGCCCGTCGAAGGCTCGGCAGGGACGGCGTTTTGGCAGCCTCCCGCGCCGCCGGAGAAACGGATACACCACTAGATGACAAAGGCTGGCGAAGCGCGCCGCGTCGTCGTCACAGGCCTCGGGGCCGTGACGCCGATCGGACACACTGTTGACGAGTTCTGGGCCGGGATGCAGGAGGGCAAGTCCGGCGTCGGGCCGCTCGAAGGCTTCCCCCTCGACGACCTGAAGATTCTCATCGCGGCCCAGATCAAGGGCTTCGATCACCGCGCGCGCCTCAAGCACTTCCGCCGCGACAAGATCATCCTGCACGCCGACCGCTACTCGTGGTTCGCGGCCGCCGCCGCCGACGAGGCCGTCAGGCAGTCGGGCCTCGAGGTGCCGTTTCCCAACGCCCAGCGCACGGCCTGCATCATCGGCTCGGGCGCCGGCGGCTTCGTCACGCTGGAGACGGCCTACCGCGACCTCTTCATCCTCAACAAGCGCGCCACCCACCCGCTGACGCTGCTGCGCATCATCGGCTCCTCGGCCGCCTCCCACATCGGCATCGAGTTCGGCGTCAAGGGTCCGACGTTCGCCACCTGCTCGGCCTGCTCGACGGCCGCGCACGCCGTCGGCGTCGGTCGCGACTACATCCGCCACGGCCTCGTCGACATCGCCGTCGTCGGCGCCTCCGAGAGCGTCATCAACTACGGCGTGATGAAGGCCTGGCAGGCGATGCACGTCCTCTCGCCCGAAGGCTGCTTCCCGTTCGCCAAGAAGCGCAACGGCACGGTGCTGGCCGACGGCGCGGGCGTGCTGGTGCTGGAATCCTACGAGCATGCCAAGGCGCGCGGCGCCACCATCCTCGCCGAGATCGCCGGCTTCGGCATGACGTCCGACAGCAAGGACATGGTCAACCCGGACATCGACGGGCCGAGCGAGGCCATGCGCCTCGCGCTCGAGGACGCCGCGCTGTCGCCCGCGCAGATCGACTACGTCAACGCGCACGGCACCGCCACGACCATCAACGACCGCAACGAGACGAACGCCATCAAGAAGGTGTTCGGCGCGCACGCCAAGAACCTGGCCATCTCCTCGACCAAGTCGATGCACGGTCACCCGCTGGGTGCCGGCGGCGGCATCGAGGCCGTGGCCTGCGTGAAGGCGATGCAGAACGGCTGGGTCCCGCCCACCATCGGTCTCGACGAGGCCGACCCGGAGTGCGACCTGGACTACGTGCCCAACGTCGGCCGCAAGAAGCCGGTGACCTACGCCATGTCCAACTCCTTCGCCTTCGGCGGCCTCAACGCCGTGCTGGTGTTCGGCCCGCCGCCGGCCTGAGCCGCGACGGCCGCCATGCCGACCAACATCCTGCGCGGCGCTGCGAAACCGGCCGCCGCGCGGGTGCGCCGGCCCCGCGGCGGGAAGCGCGAGGTCCTGATCCGCGTCGGCCGCGTCGTCCTGCGCGCGCGCCTGCTGGATACGCCCACCGCCGACCGCATCTGGGCCGCGCTGCCGCTTTACGGCACGGCGAACGTCTGGGGCGCGGCGGTCGAGATCGCGACGCCGCTCGAAAGCGGGCGGGAGCGCGGCGCCCGCCAGGCCGTCCGCGCCGGCGAGATCGCCTTCCGCCCCGAGGCCGGCAGCATCCTCATCGTCTACGGGAGAACGCCCACCTCGCGCGGGGCGGAGCTGCGCCTGCCGTCGACCGGCAACATCTGGGCCGAGGCGCTCGACGACGTCGCCGCGCTTGCCGCCACCCGCCCCGGCGACAAGGCCTCGATCCTCCACGCCGACTCCTGACGCCTTCGCCCTGCGGGCTCCGGCACGGCAGCCTTCGCCCGCCGCGCGAGCGAAGATCGCAAGTCACAGGCGTTTCCTTGCGAATGCTCTGCCGGATCCTGATTTCAGATATCGCTCGAACGCGAAAGCGCGCGCCTCGTCGGAAAACGCGACGTAGGTTTGCACGTCCCACGGTCGATATTTCGACGTGTGCGAAACCTCGCCGGCATTGTGCTTGCTCAATCTGGAGGGCAGGTCTGCCGTGGCGCCGACATAGTGGCGGTCGGGGTGGCTCAGGCTCCGTAGAATATAGACAAAGGCCATGTGTCCCCCGGCTTGCCAAGCCGTAGCTCGCAGGCTTCGCCCGCTGCGCGAGCGAGGATCGGGGTGGCTCGGTATAGCCAAAGGCCCTGCGTCACCCGGCTTGCCAAGCCGCAGCTCGCAGGCTTCGCCCGCCGCGCGAGCGAGGATCGGGGTGGCTCGGTATAGACAAAGGCCATGTGTCACCCGGCTTGCCAAGCCGTAGCTCGCAGGCTTCGCCCGCTGCGCGAGCGAGGATCGGGGTGGCTCGGTATAGACAAAGGCCATGTGTCACCCGGCTTGCCAAGCCGTAGCTCGCGGCAGCAGACGCCCGCCTTCGCCCTGCGGGCTCCGGCGTGGCAGCCTTCGCCCGCTGCGCGAGCGAAGGCTGGTGGGTCCGGCAGGACTCGAACCTGCAACCAGACGGTTATGAGCCGCCAGCTCTGACCATTGAGCTACGGACCCCCAGAACGGCGCGGCACCGGGGAGGCGCGGCGCGACCGCGCCTCTATACACCGCTGCCGCCCGCCATGAAATGCTGCCGGGCGGCTTGCTGCCGGCGCGGCGGCGGCAAGGTTCGGCCAAATTGCTGCGCTTTGCTGAAGGCTGGCCGGGAGCGTGAGGACATCAGCAGCATGAGCACATCGCGACAGAGCACATCGAAGCAGACGGCATTCCTGCTGGCGGCGCTGGCCGCGGCGGCACTGGCGCAGGCCGAGCCCGCGGCTGCGGCCGAGCCCGGCACCGCGCGCACCGTGAGCGTATCGGCCACCGGCCACGTGTCGGTCGAGCCCGACCTCGCCCAGATCTCCACCGCCGTCGTCACCGAGGCCGACACCGCCCGCCAGGCGCTGTCCCAGAACAACGCGGCCATGGCCAAGGTGATCGACGGCCTCAAGGGCGCCGGCATCCAGGCCGCCGACATCCACACCACGTCGGTCAACGTCGAGCCGCGCTACCGCCAGGAGAAGGACCGCGCGCCCGTCATCACCGGCTACCGCGTCACCAACCAGGTGCGCATCACCGCCCGCGACCTGAAGCGGCTGGGCGATGTGCTGGACCAGGCCGTGACGCTCGGCGCCAACCAGATCGGCGGCATCGCCTTCGAGGTGTCGAAGGCCGAGCAGCGCAAGGACGAGGCGCGCAAGGCGGCGATGGAGAACGCGCTGCGGCGGGCGAAACTCTACGCCGCGGCCGCCGGCGCGGAGGTCGGGCCGGTTCTCACCATCTCGGAGGACGTCCGCATGCCGCAGCCGCGGCCCGTGGCGATGGCGCGCGCCGGCTTTGCCGCCAACGCGGTCCCGATCGAGGCCGGCACGCAGCAGCTCGAGGTCGAGCTCTACGTGACGTGGTCACTGAAGTGACGCGGGCGCTGAAGCGACCTGCGCACTGAAGTCGCGCCCTCTCACCGGCCCTTGGTCTTGCGCACGCCCTTGAAGGGCTTCGGATCGGCCTTCACGTCCATGAACTTGCCGGTCTTGTTGTCGCGCTTGGTCCACGTGCCGGTGAGCGGGTTCTTGATCTGCGAGCGGCTCTTCACCGCGCCCTTGCGCTGGTTGTCGCCGGCTTCCTTGTTCTTCGCCATGACGGGCTCCCTGGTTGCTCGGTTGCGAGGCTAGTGCGATTCGGACCGTCCGCCAGCGGACTAGTCGCTGTCATCCTCATCGACGTGGAAGCGGTGCAGGATGCGGTGCGCGATGGGGGCGAGGATGATGCCCGCCGTCACCAGCACGATCAGCCCGGAATAGAGCGCATACACGCCGGCGAAGATCTTGCCGCCGTCGGTCGTGATGTTGGCCACCGGGCCCATGCCGCCGAGGATCATCGCCGCGTTGAGGAAGGCGTCGATCCAGGCCAGGTTCTCGTAGTGGTGATAGCCGTACATGCCGGCGCCGAGCGACAGCGCGATGATCAGGGCGCTGACGAGGCCGCTGAAGGCGAGCCGTATGGCATAGCGTCGGCGCGAGGCCAGCGGTTCGTCCCTCGATTCGTAGTCGATGACATAGGGCGGCATGACGTTTTCCGGCAGCGTGGGGCCGGGCGAGCATGCCGCCGCGCCGCGCGATCCGCAAGATGGTCCGCGCGCGGAGCTACCCGCCGGGCCGGCGGCCGATCAGCCGGGCGATCTGGCCGAGGCAGGCCTCGAAGCCGGCAAGATCGGTCATCTCCTGCCCGGCCGGCGCCGCGGTGCGCACCAGCACCCCGCCGCAGTCCTCGATCGCCGCCGCGATCATCAGGTTGTCGGCAAGCCCGAAGTCCTCCACCGCCATGTCCGGCCGGTCGGCATCGCCGGCCGCCGACCCGCGCCGGCGCAGCCCCGCAACGCGCTCGGCATAGTCGGCCGCGACGTTGCTGTAGCCCGCCACCGGCCGGCCCAGCGCGCGCATGAAGCCCAGCTCGTAGACCGTGCCCGCATCCGCCGACGCGCCGCGGAACGGGGTCAGGTTGGCGATCAGGCCATCGCAGGAGCGGATCAGCGCCTCGTTGGCCGCGAAGATCGCGCGGGCCCGCTGCGCCCGTCCGGGTGACGCCCCGGGCGAGAGCCCGGCCGCGGCATCGGCGGGGAACACGCCCTCGAGCCCGATCCGTGCGGCGAGCGCGCACTTGCGCCGCGCCATGGCGGCCGCGTCGGGCAGGAACACCTCCGGCCCGGCGAGGTAGACGCGCGGCCGGCCCGCCATCTAGGCCCGCGTTCCCGCGAACGGCCAGCTTCCCGCGCCGGCGGCGGAGACCGTGCCCGACATGCGCCCGCCCGCAACGGCCGCCGCCGTGAACTCCAGCGTCAGCGACATGGGCGAGGTGATGTCCGCCTTCCAGCTCGCCGTGTCGCCCGCGAGGCCGGCGTCGTAGATGGCGGTCGAGTTGCCCTCCTGCCCGGTCAGGTCGCTGCCCGCCGCGGCGAGCAGCAGCGTCGCGCGCCGCTCGCCGATGGGCGTCTGCATGGTGAGCGACCAGGTGCCGTCGAGTGCCGTCGCGTCAAGCGCCATCCGCGCCTCCCTTGGTTGCGGCCTTGGTTGCGGCCGCCGCCCGCTGGCCTGCCGCGCTCCTGCGGCGGCCGATCCAGCGCGCAGCCAGAAGCATGCCGATCACCAAGCCGACGAGCGCGCCCACCGGCCCGGCGCCGAACACCGCCGTCATCGCCCGCTCGCCCTCGAAATCCGACATCCCGAGCCAGCCGCCGACGATGAGCGTCGCCGCCGCGGCGACGAACCAGCCCACGAGCGCGCCGGCGAACGCGCACAGGAACGAGATCAGAAAGGCCATCGGCCACCGTGGCGGGTTGCGGGCTCCTGGCCCCAGTATAGCGGACGGCCGCAGCGGCAGGAGAGCCTTTGTCTCGGAGTCAGTCTGCTGCCGCGGCCCGCCCCCTGCCGCCGCCGCGCCTCCTTGTCATCGGCCCCGCCCCCTTCTTGTCATCCCCGCCGGAGCGCAGCGGAGAGCGGGGACCCAGAGGCCAAACGGCGCGCGCTCGCCTGTGACGCTGGGTCCCGGATGGCCGCTGCGCGGCCTCCGGGATGACAGGGGAAGCACCAAATTCCGGAATGACAGGTGAGGGCGCAAAATTCCGAGATGACACGCGAGGCGCGCGGCTGCGCAACCGCCGCATGACAACAGGATCGCTCGACAATGCGCCACGTTCCGTCGAGCGTCAGCCCCGCCCGCCGCCGGCGCGCAGGCTCGCCTGCACCGCTTCCTCCAGCGCCTGCAGGAAACGCGCGCGGTCCTGGCGCGTGAAGCCGGCGTTGTAGCCCTTGCTCTCGCAGGTTTCACGCAGGTGGCGGCCCAGGTCGCGCATGGCGAGCGCCATGCCGATGCTGCTGTCTGTGAAGGGCTTGCCGGTCGGCCCGACGACGCGCGCGCCGGCCTTGAGGCAGCGCGCGGCAAGCGGGATGTCGGCCGTCACCACGATGTCGCCGGCGCCGGCGCGCTGCGCGATCCAGTCGTCGGCCGCATCCGGCCCCTCGGCGACGACGACGCGCTTGATGAGCGGCCCCTCGGGCAGCCGCATCCAGGAGTTGGCGACGAAATGGATCGTGAGCCCGTGCCGCTCCGCCACCCGCACCGCCTCGTCCTTCACCGGACAGGCATCAGCGTCGATGTAGAGGGTGATAGTCTTCCACATTTGCAGCCAGCGCCTCGCCGCCTTGTGCCATCCGGCAAATCAGCCCACGATTCGAGGATACGAAACCAAATTTGGAGCCAAAATTGCGCGACCTCACGATTGCCGACTTCGCAGTCGATCTCACTACTCGCACTGCAACGATCATCGCGGTGCCGGAGTGTTCTTTCTCGTTTTATGAGTACAACACCGCCGAGGACTGGGAACGCGCAGAAGCGCACCTGGTCACAAATCCGCGCCTTCTTCCCGCGCCGATCGAGCTCTGCGCTCGATTGGCCAAGTTGGCCGCAACGGGCGCAGGCATGCAGCACAGGCGGGCCGCCTAGCTGCCTAATTATCCAAGAAGCTCCGCAGCTTCCGCGACCGGCTCGGGTGCTTCAGCTTGCGCAGCGCCTTGGCCTCGATCTGGCGGATGCGCTCGCGCGTCACGGAGAACTGCTGGCCCACTTCCTCCAGCGTGTGGTCCGTGTTCATGCCGATGCCGAAGCGCATGCGCAGCACGCGCTCCTCGCGCGGCGTGAGGGACGCCAGCACGCGCGTCGTCGTCTCGCGCAGGTTCGACTGGATCGCCGCGTCGATGGGCAGCACCGCGTTGCGGTCCTCGATGAAGTCGCCGAGATGTGAGTCCTCCTCGTCGCCGATCGGCGTCTCGAGGCTGATGGGCTCCTTGGCGATCTTCAGCACCTTGCGCACCTTCTCCAGCGGCATGGCGAGCTTCTCGGCCAGCTCCTCCGGCGTCGGCTCGCGGCCGATCTCGTGCAGCATCTGCCGGCTCGTGCGCACGATCTTGTTGATGGTCTCGATCATGTGCACGGGAATGCGGATGGTGCGCGCCTGGTCGGCGATCGAGCGCGTGATCGCCTGCCGGATCCACCACGTCGCGTAGGTGGAGAACTTGTAGCCGCGGCGGTACTCGAACTTGTCGACCGCCTTCATCAGGCCGATGTTGCCTTCCTGGATCAGGTCGAGGAACTGCAGGCCGCGGTTGGTGTACTTCTTGGCGATGGAGATGACGAGGCGCAGGTTGGCCTCCACCATTTCCTTCTTCGCCTGCCGCGCTTCCCGCTCGCCCTTCTGCACCGCCTTGACGATGCGGCGGTACTCGGTGATCTCCAGGCCCGTCTCGGACGCCAGCGCATGGATGTCGCCGCGGATGCCCTCGATGGAGTCCTTCTCGTTCTTCAGGAACTGCTGCCACGACTTCTTGGTCGACTTGGCCATCTGGTCGAGCCAGCCCTGGTCGAGCTCGTTGCCGTAGTACTCGGCGATGAAGTCGGCGCGCGGCACGCCGTAGCTGTCGGCAAGCCGCATCAGCCGCCCCTCGAGGCCGATCAGGCGCTTGTTGATCGAGTAGATCTGCTCGACGAGGCTCTCGATGCGGTTGTTGTTGAGCGACAGGCTCTTGACGTCGGCGATGATCTCCTCGCGCAGCTTGTCGTAGCCCTTCTGCTGCTGGCGCGAGAACTGCTCGGAGGCGACCTGCATCTCCACCTTCTTGTCCTGCAGCTTGCGCAGGCGCTTGTAGGTGGCGGCGATGCGGTCGAAGGTCTCGAGCACCTTCGGCTTCAGCTCCGCCTCCATCGCCGCGAGTGACAGGGCGTTCTCGTAGTCGTCGTCCTCCTCCATCTCGCCGTCGGGCGGCGTTTCGCCGTCCTCGCCCGCCGCGCCCGGTGCCGGTGCGGCATGGCCGTTGGCGGACGGCGGCGCCTCGCCGGGCGCGGGCATGGGCGCGGCCTTCGCCTCGGGCCCCTCGTAGGTGGCTTCGAGGTCGATGATGTCGCGCAGGAGAATCTTGGCGTCGTTGAGCTCGTCGCGCCAGATGATGATGGCCTGGAAGGTGAGGGGGCTCTCGCACAGCCCGGCGATCATCGCCTCGCGTCCGGCCTCGATGCGCTTGGCGATGGCGATCTCGCCCTCGCGCGACAGCAGCTCGACGGAGCCCATGTCGCGCAGGTACATGCGCACGGGATCGTCGGTGCGGTCGGCGGGCTCGGCCCGCGTCTCAACCTTCACCGGCACGCTCTGCGAGACGACGGCGCGGCCCTCGTCCTCCTCGGCGGCGTCGTCGGCCTCGGCGTGCGCGGCGCCTTCCTCCACCTCCTCGCTCTCGACGACGGTGATGCCCATGTCCGACAGCATGGACATGGTGTCCTCGATCTGCTCGGAGGAGACCTCCTCCGAGGGCAGGACGGCGTTGAGCTCGTCATAGGTCACGTAGCCGCGCGCCTTCGCGGTCTTGATCAGGCGCTTCACCGCCGCATCCGACAAATCGAGGAGGGGACTGTCCTTCTCGGGCGCATCCGCGTCCTTGGCCACGTCCTCGGACTTGGGGGCCTTCGCGGTCGCCTTCATTGCGGTCTTTGTCGACGGCGCGGCCTTCGCCGCGACCTTCACTGCCACCTTGGCTGCCATCGGTTCGATCTGCTCCGCATTTCGTGTGTGCTGCCGGCCGGTCTTGCCCGAAGGCGCGCGCTTCGCGCGGGCCTCGGCTCCGGGGCGTTTCTTCGTCCGCGATTTGCTCACGGGATGTCGCGGCCTCTCACTGGGTCTCTAAGGACGTTGCGCCAATGACGGCGGGTTCCCGTGTCAGCGATCACCGGAGCCCTCCGTCTCAAGTCCCTCGGCCATGACGCGCTTGATTTCCTCGATCCGCGCGAGCAGGTCCTCGCTCGGATCGTTCTGGAACTCCAGCGTCGCCGCGTCGAGCGCACGTTTCCAGCCAACCTGCGTTGCGTGAAGTGAGGCGGTATGCCGCCAGCCAATCTCCACATCCGCCCTTGGGGCGTCAGGTTCGGAAAACCGGTCGCTCTTGTGTGTGATGGCCCTCTCGACAAGGGCCATGATGCTGTCAAGGCCTAACTTGCTCAATTGGGCGCGGATTTCCCCCGTGTCAAGGGGTGTCTGCTCGCTCTGCAACTCGAGAAGGCGATCGCGCAACAGGCCCAGTGGCCGGGACGTGAACGTCAGGCCCGCCACCTCCTCGCAGCAGTCCTCCAGCAACCACGGGTGGTTGAGCAGGGTTTTTGCAAGCAGCGCCTCGCGATAGGGCGGCTGTCCGGCGTCCCCCGTCACGAGCCGGCTCTGCTTCAGGCTGGCGCTGGCCCCGGCGCCGGGCATGGCCCGCTCGAAGGCCCGCGGCCGGCCTCCGGCGCCGCCGCGCGGCGCGCCCGCCCGGAACCCGGGCCGCCCGCCCTGTGCTCTGCCGCTGCCCCAGCCGCCGGCCTGGCCCCCATGCCCGGCCTGCTGCGGGCGGCGCGCGCCGCCGCGCCAGGGCGCATGGGCGTCGCCCCAGGCCCTGGCCAGCCGTTCGCGGACCTCGCGGTCGTAGTGGCCGCGCACGGACGTGTCGCCGATGCGCGCGATCAGCGCGAAGAGCTGCTGCTCGAGGCGGGCCCTGCGCTCCGGCGTCGACCAGTCGCCCGATCCCCATTCGCGCTCGAACAGGACGTCGGCCAGCGGCCGCGCCTTGGCGAGCACCGCCGACATGGCCTCCGCGCCCTGCCGGCGCACCAGATCGTCGGGATCGAACCCGTCGGGGAGGAACGCGAACATCAGGCTCGCCCCGGGCTTGAGATGGGGCAGGGCGGTTTCCACCGCCCGGAAGGCCGCCTTGCGCCCCGCGCTGTCGCCGTCGAAGCAGAGCACCGGCTCCGGCGCCATGCGCCAGAGGATGCGCAGCTGGTCCTCCGTCAGCGCCGTGCCGAGCGGCGCCACCGCGTCGGCGAACCCCGCCTGCACGAGCGCCACCACGTCCATGTAGCCCTCGACGGCGATGACGCGGCGGCTGTCGTGCGCGGCCTGCCGCGCGCGCGCGGCGTTGAACAGCACCGAGCCCTTGTGGAAGAGCGGTGTCTCGGGCGAGTTGAGGTACTTCGCCTGCGCGTCGGCCTCCAGCGCCCGGCCGCCGAAGGCGATGATGCGGTCGCGCAGGTCGGAGATGGGGAACATGACGCGGTTGCGGAAGCGGTCGTAGGAGACGGGAATGTCCTCGCCGGCGATCAGCATGCCGGAGGCGGCCATCTCCGCGGCCGTGAAGCCCTGCGCGGCGAGATGCTCCTTGAGGATCGACCGCCCGCCCGGCGCATAGCCGATGCGGAACTTGCGGATCGTCTCGTGCGCGAGCCCGCGCCGCTCCAGATAGC
This sequence comes from Hyphomicrobiaceae bacterium, assembly GCA_050245975.1. Classification (GTDB taxonomy): domain Bacteria; phylum Pseudomonadota; class Alphaproteobacteria; order Rhizobiales; family Hyphomicrobiaceae; genus JBFWWW01. The sequence goes on along the minus strand of JBFWWW010000047.1, from coordinate 9,937 downwards.
GCCGCGCCTCCGTGCCCTCGGGTGCGGCGAGCCGCGCCTCGAAAAAGCGCGCCGAGGCTTCGCACAGCGCCGCCAGCCGCGTGCGCTCGTCCTCGCGCTGCTCGTCGTGCGCGGTTTGCTTGGGCAGGCTCACGCCCGCCTCGCCGGCGAGCCGCTCCACCGCCTCGGGGAACGACAGGCCCTCCGTCAGCATCAGGAACTTGAAGATGTCGCCGTTCTGGCCCGAGGAGAAGTCGAACCACGAGCCCTTGCGGTCGTTGACGAAGAACGACGGCGTCTTTTCCTGCTTGAAGGGCGACAGCCCCCGCATCTCGCGGCCCGCCCGCTTCAGCGCCACGCGGCGGCCGACCACCTGGCTGACCGGCAGCCGGGCGCGGATCTCGTCCATGAGCGAAGGCGGAAAGCGCATTTGCCTGTCACATCGCTGGGGCCGGGCCGAATCGCGCCGGCACGCGAAGGACTCAATATGCGATTCGCACCCTGCGTCGCGCTGGCCCGCGCCGGGGTGGCCAACGCCACCCGTTTTCCACAGCCCCACCGGCAGACCGATGGAGCACGATCGCGCGCCCTCCCCACTGTCATCCCCGCCAAAGCGGGGACCCAGGGACCAAAGGCCCGGCCTTGCTCGGGACTCTGGGTCCCGGATGGCCGCTGCGCGGCCTCCGGGATGACAGGTGAGGCAGTTCTCTCTTGTCGTCCCGCCGCCGCCCTCCTTTGTCATCTCGCCGCCGCCCTCCATTGTCATCCCGGCCGAGCGCAGCGAGAGCCGGGACCCAGGGACCGAAGGCACGCGCTCGCCCGTGACGGAACTAGGAGAGCTGGGCCTTCACCAGCGCGCCGGCCTTGCCGAAGTCCATCTGGCCCGTGTAGCGCGCCTTGAGCGCGCCCATCACCTTGCCCATGTCCTTGACGCTGGTGGCGCCCACCTCCTTCACGGCGGCAGCGACGGCGGCGGCCATCTCGGCCTCGCCCATCTGCTTGGGCAGGAACTCTTCGATGACGCCGATCTCGGCGCGCTCCTGGTCGGCCAGCTCCTTGCGCCCCGCCTGGTCGTAGGCGGTGATCGAATCGCGCCGCTGCTTGATCATCTTCTGCAGCAGGGCCAGCAGCTCGGGATCGGTCGCCTTGTCGCGGCCCGTCGACTGGCCCTTCTCGTCGACCCGGGCGGCGATGTCGCGGTCCTTGATCGCCGCCGAGATGAGCCGCAGCGCGGAAAGGCGCGCCTTGTCCTGGCTCTTCATCGCGTCCTTGGTGGCCTGCATCAGCCGCTCGCGCATGTCGGGCTCCGTTGGGTGAGGAATGACCGTCATGTACGTTGCCGGCTGCGGCGACACAAGGCCGCCATCGCCGCCGGCGCGGTCCGGGCCGTTTGACCTGGAGCCTCCAGTCTTCTATGGCAGGGGCTCAGCGGCGGCGCGGCCGGTTCCCTTCTGCCGATGGCCCGCCGATGAGGATCCTGACATGTCGACCAACGCGACGGACACCACGTCTCCGCAGCCGAGGCCCTGGGGCGAGACGCCGCTCACGGGCCGCCTCGTTCTCGCCGACGGGACGGTCATCGAGGGCCGCGGCCTGGGGGCCGTCGGCTCGGCGGTGGGCGAGGTGTGCTTCAACACCGCCATCACCGGCTACCAGGAGATCCTCACCGATCCCTCCTATGCCGGCCAGATCATCACCTTCACCTTTCCCCACATCGGCAACGTCGGCACCAATCCGGAGGACACCGAGACCTCCAACCTCGCCATGCGCTCCGGCGTGCGCGGCTGCGTGCTGCGCGCCGACGTGAGCGAGGCGTCCAACTACCGCGCCGCCGAGCGTCTCGACGCCTGGCTCAAGACGCGCGGCATCATCGCCATCTGCGGCGTCGACACGCGCGCGCTCACCGCCCGCATCCGCGCCAACGGCATGCCGAACGGCGTCATCGCGCACGCGCCCGACGGCAAGTTCGACCCCGCGGCCCTGAAGCGTGAGGCCGCCGCCTGGCCCGGCCTCGACGGCATGGACCTCGTGCCCGAGGTGACCGTCGGGCAGACGACCACCTGGGACGAGACGCGCTGGCGCTGGGGCGAGGGCTACGGCCGCCAGGACAAGCCCCAGTTCAACGTCGTCGCCATCGACTACGGCCTCAAGCGCAACATCCTGCGCTGCCTCGCCACCGAGGGCTGCGCCGTCACCATCGTTCCGGCGACGACGTCGGCCGAGGACATCCTGGCGCGCAAGCCGGACGGCATCTTCCTCTCCAACGGCCCGGGCGATCCGGCCGCCACCGGCGCCTATGCGGTGCCCGAGATCCGCAAGCTCGTCGACTCCGGGCTGCCCGTGTTCGGCATCTGCCTCGGCCACCAGATGCTCGGCCTGGCGCTGGGCGCACGCACGCGCAAGATGCACCAGGGCCATCACGGCGCCAATCACCCGGTCAAGGACCACACCACCGGCAAGGTGGAGATCACGTCCATGAACCACGGCTTCACGGTCGACGGCGCGACGCTGCCCAAGGGCGTGGAGGAGACGCACGTGTCGCTGTTCGACAAGTCGAACGCCGGCCTGCGCCTCACGGACCGGCCGGTGTTCTCCGTGCAGTACCATCCGGAGGCCTCGCCCGGCCCGGAGGACAGCCACTATCTCTTCGTCCGCTTCACCAACCTGATGCGCGCCCGCAAGGGACAGCCGCCGAAGCCCGAGCGATGAGACGAACCGCCTTTGCCGTGCTGCTGGCGCTGGCGCTCGCCGCCGGCCTTGCGGCGCCCTCGGCTGCGCAGGAGCGCGCATCCACCGTTGCCGCCTTCGAGCAGATGTTCGCGCGCTGGCAGGCGGCCGCGCCCGGCCATCCGCTGGTCGGCCGCATGTATCAGGCCGTCAATGGCAAACTCGTGCCGCGCGAGCTGTGGCGCGAGCCCGATGCGGCGGCCGCCGTCGGCGGCGGGTCGCTGCAGACCTATCTGCTGCTCGGCGAGGTGCACGACAATCCCGAGCATCACGCCGCGCAGGCGCTGCTGATGGCGCTGCTGTCGGGCAGCGCCGGCAGCCTGTCGCCGCCGGGCGTGGTGATGGAGATGGTGACGGCCGATCAGGCGCAGGCGCTGGCCGACTACCTGCGCGAGCCGCAGGCGCAGCTCGAGCGTCTCGCCGGCGCCGAGCGCCGGCGGCGCGCCGGGGAGGTGGCCGCGGGTCTCGGCCCCGCCATCGGCTGGGAGAAGACCTCCTGGCCGGTGTGGTCCAACTACGAGCCCATCGCGCGCACCGCGCTCGCCCAGGGGCGTGGCATCTTCGCCGGCGACACCCGGCGCGAAACGATCCGCGACGTGGCGCGGCGCGGCCTCGCCGCGGCCGACGGCGACGTGCTCAGGCGCCTCAGGCTCGACCGGCCGCTATCGGCGGAGCTTTCCGGCGCTCTGGCGACCGAGATCCGGGACTCGCACTGCGGCCTGCTGCCCGACGCGGCCATCGGTGGCATGTCAGACGCCCAGCGCTATCGCGACGCGTCCCTGGCCGAGAGCGTCGCCGAGGCGGGCCCCGACGGCGCCGTTCTCATCGCCGGCAACGGCCATGTCCGCTCCGACCGCGGCGTGCCCTGGTACATCCGCCAGCGCTTTGCGGCGGGCTCGGGCGCCATGACGGTCTCGATCATGCTGCTGGAGGTGGAGGAGGGCAAAACCGACCCCGAATCCTATGTCCCGCGCGACCCGTCCGGCAAGCCGGCGGCCGACTATGTCCTCTTCACCCCGCGCCATGATCGCCCCGACCCCTGCGAGAAGATGCGAAAGTCCTTCCGCCCCAAGGGCTAGGTCGATTTGCCGAGTTGCCCGCAATGCAGTGGTCGGCAAAATGACGGGTTTCTGTCGGGTATTTTACGTCTTCCTGCCGTTTATTTGGCGTGGCCCGCCAGCCCCAAGCGAAGACAAACTGGGGGCATCACTTTTCAGAAGGATGTCTGAGCGTGAACCCCAACTCGAAAACTCTTGTCGATCTTCGCCGCAAACTCGCAATGAACCAAGAAGACCTCGCCGGCCGCGCCAAGGTGAGCGTCCGAACCATCCAACGCGCGGAAGCGGGAAAATCGATCGATCTTCAGACGGCGCAGCAGATTGCTACTGTCCTGGGCGTTACTCCCGACGTCCTTCGCGTGGATGAAGACCCCGAGATGGCCGAGCCTCCATCCGAAATGGACTTGGCGCGCATCGCGCTGCGTCCTATTCGGTCTGCGCGCGCATTGCTGGATGTCACACGCGGTTGCGACGAGTGCACTCTCGATCACGACGTGGACATTGGAACCGATGCGCTGGATGCGGTCGTCAAATTTTGCGAGGTGCTTGATCCTTACCTGCCGGTCCTTTGCCCCGAGATCATCAACTTTGATGGGTCGAGCACAAAATCCGGGAAGGTGCTGATTGAGCGGCTGCGCTTAGAGGCGGGACTTAACGCATCACTAGAACAACTCGCGATGCTGCAAATTGGCGTGTTTGCAGGGACTTATGTCGATTTTATGCAACGCCCGCGATATGACCTCGACGAGGGCGTGTGGTCGACTAGGCGCAACCAAGCCTGCGAGGACGTGAAATTTGGCATCGTTCGGCTGGGACCGGCGAGCAGCCAGCAGTTGGTCGCAAGGGTCAAGGTCGCACCGCTACCCTTCTGAACTCATGGCCCGCCACTTGTTCACCGCCTGCGGCCTGCCGGCTATAGCCAACGGCGGTGCACTGCAATAAGAAGCGGCCTCATGCCGAAGCGCACCGACATCAAATCCATCCTCATCATCGGCGCCGGTCCCATCATCATCGGCCAGGCGTGCGAGTTCGACTATTCCGGCACCCAGGCCTGCAAGGCCCTGAAGGCCGAGGGCTACCGCGTCGTCCTCGTCAACTCCAATCCGGCCACCATCATGACGGACCCGGAGCTGGCCGATGCAACCTATATCGAGCCCATCACGCCCGACTTCGTCGCGCGCATCATCGAGAAGGAGCGGCCCGACGCGCTGCTGCCGACCATGGGCGGGCAGACCGCGCTCAACACGGCGCTGTCGCTGCACAAGACCGGCGTGCTCGAGCGCTTCGGCGTCGAGCTGATCGGCGCCAACGGCGAAGCCATCGACAAGGCCGAGGACCGTCTGCTCTTCCGCGAGGCGATGGACCGCATCGGCCTTGCCACGCCGCGCTCGCGCATGGCCCACAACCGCGAGGAGGCGGCCACCGCGCTCGAGCACGTCGGGCTGCCGGCCATCATCCGCCCGTCCTTCACGCTCGGCGGCACCGGCGGCGGCGTCGCCTACAACCGCGAGGAATTCTTCGAGATCATCGATCGCGGGCTCGACGCCTCGCCGACGCGCCAGGTGCTGGTCGAGGAGAGCGTGCTCGGCTGGAAGGAGTTCGAGATGGAGGTGGTCCGCGACCGCGCGGACAACTGCATCATCGTCTGCTCCATCGAGAACGTCGATCCGATGGGCGTGCACACGGGCGACAGCATCACCGTCGCCCCGGCGCTGACGCTGACCGACAAGGAATTCCAGATCATGCGCAACGCATCCATCGCGGTGCTGCGCGAGATCGGCGTCGAGACCGGCGGCTCCAACGTGCAGTTCGCCGTCAATCCCGAGGACGGCCGCCTCGTCGTCATCGAGATGAACCCGCGCGTGTCGCGCTCCTCGGCACTGGCCTCCAAGGCCACCGGCTTTCCCATCGCCAAGGTCGCGGCCAAGCTCGCCGTCGGCTACACGCTCGACGAGCTCGACAACGACATCACGGGCGGGGCGACGCCGGCCTCCTTCGAGCCCACCATCGACTACGTCGTCACCAAGATCCCGCGCTTCGCCTTCGAGAAATTCCCCGGCGCCGACCCGACCCTCACCACGTCCATGAAATCGGTGGGCGAGGTGATGGCTATCGGCCGCACCTTCGCCGAAAGCCTGCAGAAGGCGCTGCGCGGCCTGGAGACCGGGCTGACCGGCCTCGACGACATTGCCTTCGAGGGTCTCGGCGCCGGCGACGACAAGAACGTCGTCCGCGGCGCGCTCGGCCAGCCGACGCCCGACCGCCTCCTCAAGGTGGCGCAGGCGATGCGCCTCGGCATGGACCATGAGCAGATCCACGCCTCCTGCCGCATCGATCCGTGGTTCCTCGCCCGCATCCAGGAGATCGTCGACCTCGAGGCGCGCGTCATCGCGCACGGGCTGCCGGCGTCGGCCTCCGAGCTGCGCATGCTGAAGGCCGCCGGCTTCTCGGACGCGCGCCTTGCCCGCCTTGCCCGCACCACCGAGGCCGACGTGCGCGCCCGCCGCCACAAGGCCGGCGTGCGCCCGGTCTTCAAGCGCATCGACACCTGCGCTGCCGAGTTCGCCGCGCCCACCGCCTACATGTACTCGACCTACGAGCGCGCGCTCGTCGATACCGTCGTCGACGAGGCCGAGCCCTCCGAGCGCCAGAAGATCGTCATCCTCGGCGGCGGACCCAACCGCATCGGCCAGGGCATCGAGTTCGACTACTGCTGCTGCCACGCCTGCTTCGCGCTCTCGGCGGCGGGCTACGAGACCATCATGGTCAACTGCAACCCCGAGACCGTCTCGACGGACTACGACACCTCCGACCGCCTCTACTTCGAGCCGCTCACCGCCGAGGACGTGCTGGAGATCATCGACGTCGAGCGCACGCGCGGCACGCTCAAGGGCGTCATCGTGCAGTTCGGCGGCCAGACGCCGCTGAAGCTCGCCGGCCCGCTGGAGGAGGCGGGCGTGCCCATTCTCGGCACCTCGCCGGACGCCATCGACCTCGCCGAGGACCGCGATCGCTTCAAGGCGCTGATCGACAAGCTCGGCCTCAAGCAGCCCGAGAGCGGCATCGCCCGCACGCCTGAGGAAGCGCGCGCCGTCGCCGACCGCATCGGCTATCCCGTCGTCATCCGCCCGTCCTACGTGCTCGGCGGCCGCGCCATGGAGATCGTCGCCGACGGCGCCGAGATCGACCGCTACATCGCGCGCCTCACCGCCGCCCTCGACCGGCCGTCGGAACTCGCCGTCTCGGCAAAGCGCCCGCTGCTCATCGACCGCTACCTGACGGGCGCCATCGAGATCGACGCCGACTGCCTGAGCGACGGCCGCGACACCTTCGTCGCCGGCATCATGGAGCACATCGAGGAGGCCGGCATCCATTCCGGCGACAGCGCCTGCTCGCTGCCCGCGCATTCCCTCGACCGCTCCATCCTCGTGCGCCTCGAGAAGCAGACGCGCGACCTCGCGCTGGCGCTCGACGTCGTCGGCCTCATGAACGTGCAGTATGCCGTCAGGGACCGGCAGATCTACATCATCGAGGTGAACCCGCGCGCCAGCCGCACGGTGCCCTTCGTCGCCAAGGTGATCGGCCTGCCGGTTGCCGGCATCGCCGCGCGCATCATGGGCGGCGAGCGGCTGTCCGGCTTCGGGCTGAAGCCCGTCAAGCTCGATCATGTCGCCGTCAAGGAGGCTGTGTTCCCCTTCGCCCGCTTCCCCGGTGTCGATCCGGTGCTCGGGCCCGAGATGCGCTCGACGGGCGAGGTGATGGGCATCGACCGCGACTATGCGCGCGCCTTCGCCAAGAGCCAGATCGGCGCCGGCAACGAGCTGCCGATGGCGGGGACCGTGTTCGTCTCCGTGCGCGAGGAGGACAAGGACGGCATTCTCGGCGCCATGCGCGATCTGTCCGAGATGGGGTTCCGCCTGCTCGCCACGCGCGGCACGCGCCGCCACCTGGAGGCGCACGGCATCGCCTGCGATCAGGTCAACAAGGTGCTCGAGGGCCGTCCGCACATCGTCGACGTCATGAAGAACGGCGAGGTGCAGCTCGTCTTCAACACCACCGAGGGCGCCAAGGCGCTGGCCGATTCCAAGGACATCCGCCGGACCGCCTTGCTCAATCGCATCCCGTACTATACTACTTTGGCAGGCGCGCTGGCGGCGACAAAGGCGATCCAGGCGATGCGCACCGGCTCCATGGAAGTTGCGCCGCTGCAAGCCTATATCCACGCCGCCCAACGCCGAACGGCCTGACCGGAGGAGGTCCTGGATGTGACCGCGCGAGCGGTGCTCCAGGGCATTTTTCTGTCGGACCTTCCGTTGGGTCTGGTCGAACCCCGCGCACTGAAGATGAGACCATTTCAAGGTTCGCGCGTTGTCAGCGCGCCGACCGGGAGACGCGAGCGATGGCCGTTGAAAAGGTGCCGATGACTGTCGAGGGGTACAAGATGCTCGAGACCGAGCTGCACCACCTCAAGTCCGAGGTGCGCCCGCGCATCATCCAGCAGATCGCCGAGGCGCGCGCACACGGCGACCTGTCGGAGAATGCCGAGTACCACGCCGCCAAGGACGCCCAGGGCCTCAACGAGGCGAAGATGGCCGAGCTTGAGGACAAGCTTTCCCGTGCCGAGGTCATCGACACGACGAAGCTGTCGGGCACCACCATCAAGTTCGGCGCCACGGTGACGCTGGAGGACGAGGACTCGGGCGAGAAGGTGAAGTACCGGATCGTCGGCGAGCACGAGGCGGCCGTGCGCGAGGGCAAGATCTCGATCACGAGCCCCATTGCGCGCGCGCTCATCAGCAAGTCCAAGGGCGACAGCGCCGAGGTCGTGACGCCCAAGGGCGCGCGCAGCTACGAGATCCTCAAGGTCGAGTACAAATAGCCCGCGCCTCGGGACGGGCCGGCCTGCTGCGCGGGCCGTGCCGCCCGGGCCACGCTTATCCACACGTCCCGGGCGAAGGGCTGATTTCCTGCCGCATTCCAGCCGAAGTGCGGTACGATCCTACCACCGGCCTAGATTGGGTTGCGTGGGGGCCGCCATGTCGGCGCGTTTGTGGTGGGTTCGCTCGGTTGTCGCTGGCCATTGCCGGCGGCCCTGGCGTATACGCACCGCCTTGCGCCCGCGGCTTGCGCGCGTGACAGCCGGTGCGGCGCTGGCCTACTGCGGGCTCGCCCTCCTGCCGGCGCTTCCGGTGCCCAAGCCCGTCGCCCGCCTGCTGTCTGCGCCCGACGCTCACGCCGGGCCGAAGAAGAAGTCGCTGGCCGATATGCTCCGTGCCCAGCAGGAGCAGCAGGAATTGCAGCGCCAGCAGGACCTGGCCCGTCAGCAGCAGCAACAACAGCAGCTGCGCCAGCAGCAGCAACAACAACAGCAGCAACAGCAGGCCAGGAAGCAGGACAAGTCGAAGGACGACGACGACGACGGCCCCGACACCGACAACAACACGGGCCCCGCAGCGCCGCGCCAGGCGGTCAACGTCAAGCCGCACCAGGCCGGTCCGCCTGCGACCGTCCTTGAGTTCTTCAAGCGCCTCGCCCAGCCGGCTCCGCAGCCGCCCCCGAAAGCGGTGGCGCAGCATCCAAACACCTTCAACAAGCCGCCCTCCGGCCTGCAGAACGCATCCGCGGGCGCGACGCCGGCCACCGTCAAGGAGCTGATCGCGCCGCTCGCCTCCGCGCCGGGCAAGCCCGCCGCAAAAGGAGCCGCGCGCGGCGGCGTGATCCCTGCCGCAGCGGTGGCGGCGATCGGCAAGACCGGCGCGGTCGCGGCCAAGGCCGCCGCTCCCGTGGTGGGCGGCCGTCTGCTGCCCAAGCTCGGCCCGCCGGTCGCGGGCACGTTCCGCACCAATCAGCTTTTGCTGCTGCAGCCGACCGTGGAAGTCCTGCAGGCCGCCCGCGGCATGGGGCTGCAGGTCGTCGGCGCCACAGGCAGCATCACCAAGGTGGTCATCCCGCCCGGTGCGCCGCTGGATGCGCCGGCGGCACTTCTGCAGTTGCAGCAGGCGGCCCCCTCGGCGGCGGCGAGCCTCAATTATGTCTACGGGACGGTCAAGCCCGCCGCCGTGCAGGAGCCCGACGACAACACCGTGCCCGGCGCCCAGCGGTCCATCGGGCCCTCGCCGTCGCACGGCGCGGCGCACGGGTCCGGCGGCTGCACGTCCGTCCAGTGCTTCGGC
>JBFWWW010000046.1:0-22374 GCA_050245975.1 Hyphomicrobiaceae bacterium | reverse complement strand
GCTGCTCTATCTTTTCGAGTGCGACGAGGCGGTGCGCCTCTTCCGCGCCGGCTGAGGGGCTATTCCGCGCGTGCGGGCAGCGGCGGTTGCGCCAGCGGCTTCGCGCGCGCCTTGGCGGCGAGCTTGGCAAGACGGGCCTGCGTCTCCGGGTTGACCATGCCGGCGGAGATGATGATCTTGGCGGCGTCCTCGACGCTCATGTGGACCTGCACGACATCCTTGCGCGGCACGAAGCAGACGAACCCGCTGGGCGGCAGCATGCCGGTCGGCATGAACACGCTGATGAGGTCCTGGCCGGGCACCTCGGCCGCGATCTGCTCGGCCACCTCGCCCGTCACGAACACCAGCGACCAGATGCCCTTGGAGGGAAACTCCATCAGCGCGACCTTCTGGAAGCTCTGTTCGGGACCGGTGGCGCTGATGACGGATTCGAAGATCTGCTTGAGGCCGCGGTAGACGTTGCGCACGATCGGCATGCGGCCGAGCATCATTTCGCCGGCGCTGATGAGCGAGCGTCCGATCAGGTTGGCGGCCAGCGCGCCGATCAGCGTCAGCCCGAGGATGGCGACGATGAGGCCGATGCCGGGCACCGGAAAGGGCAGATAGGTATCCGGATTGTAGGCACGCGGCAGATAGGGCTTCACCCAGGCGTCGACCACATTGATGAAATACCACGCGATATAGAGCGTGATCGTCACCGGGCCGACGATGACGAGACCGGTCAGGAAGTAGTTGCGCCAGCGCGCGCCGGCATAGCGCGGATGGACGGGATCGTCCTGCGCAAGCCTGGCGAGCTCGGCCTTCAGGTCCGTGCCTTCCGCTTCCAAGCCCAGCTCGGGATCCTGGTTGCTGCGGTCCTGCATCGCGTTCGGTCGATCCTGCCTGTTCGTCGCCACAGCCGCCGCAGGCTCGATCCGGGGTCAACGCCCCTCGCCCGGTGACCACCGGGACGGTCATGTGCCCGCAAGCCGGCCTATTGTGACATGACGAGCCGCCGCCAACAAACCGTTGCGGCTTGCGCGCTGAGGCTGCCCTATTGCGCGAGCACGAGGCAGTCGAGCCCGGCGCCCTTCAGCCTGGCGCAGGCGGGCTTGGCGTCCTGCTCGGAGGCGAATGGGCCCACCAGGACGCGGTAGAACGTGCCCATGTTCCCGTAGGTCGCCTGGTCGACGGAGGCCGTCCGCTGGGCGAGTTCCGCGCCGCCGAGACCCTTGACCTTCTGCGCCAGCGCCTGGGCCTCGCCAGGGGTCCGCACCGAAGCCACCTGGATGCGCAGATGGCCCTTGGCCGGCGCTGCATGCGCGGGTGCGGCGTGCTTCTCGTGCCGCGCAGCGGCATGCTCGGGCAATCCGGCCGTCGTCACCGGCGCGCTGTGCGCGGCGGTCCGTGTCGAGGGTGCGGGCTTCACGTCCGTGTTGCTGACCCACGCCGACGTTGCGGGGCCCGACGGCGCGGGAGACGGCTTTGCAGCCGGCGCGCTCTCGGCCTGCTGCGCCCCGCCGCCTCCGAACAGTCCGGAGAAGAACGAGCCGATGTTCACGGTGGACGTCGCGGTCGGCGGCGCGCCCTCCTCGGCGAGCGAGGACGAGGGTGCCGGCGAACGTGCTGGTCTGGTGTTGGCGGTGCTGGTGGTTCCGAGCCATCCGCCGGATGGCGCAACCTCGGTGGGACCCGGCGCGGCACCGCTGGAGGCCACCTTCGACTGATCGGACAGGCCAGCCTCACGATAGGCGGCATTGCGGCTTTCCAGCGCCTCGGTCCGCTCCTGCGGCGTCAGGCCGCCCTTGAGCCAGAGCGCGCTCGTCAGATCGGAGATCGCCTGCGCGGGCTTGCCCTGCTTGCGGTAGCCTTCGCCGCGATAGACCAGCGCCTTCGCCATGACGGGCGGCGGCAGCCGTCCGGCCGCCAATGTTCCCGTCAGCTGCACCACCGCGGCGTCGACCTTGCCGGCCTGCAGCAATTTGTGCGCGGCGTCGACCGCCGCCTGCGCGGCAGCGGGATCGACCTTTTTCTTTGCCGCCGCCTTCTTGGCGTCGTCCTTGCCGTCGGCGTCGGATTTCTCGGCCGGCTTTGCCTTGGCGGCGGCGAGCGCCGGCCCGGACGTCACGAGAGCCGTCGCGGCAGGCAGCGCAGCCAGCAGGCCGGCCGCGCACAGCGCCAGCCATCCGTTCGCCTGCCAAAGTCGCGCCATCGCTCAAGCTCCCCCGTGCGGGTATGCACCACCTGCCCTCGAAACGGGCATACCCCATCCTCAAAGAGTCGGACGCTACGTCAAGCAACCGTTTGAGGCAAATCGACGGCCGTTCAGTTCAATCCCCTTATTCCACAGTCACCGATTTGGCCAGGTTTCGCGGCTGGTCCACGTCCGTGCCCATGGAAACGGCCGTGTGATAGGCCATGAGCTGCACCGGCACGGCATAGATCAGCGGGCTGGTGAAGGGATGCGCCTTCGGCACCTGCACGTGCGCCTCCAGCGTGCAGCCGGCCTCACCGGCCCCGGCGTCGGTGACGAGAATGATCCGTCCGCCGCGGGCCGCGACCTCCTGCACGTTCGACACCGTCTTGTCGAACAGGTCGTCCTTCGGCGCCACGACGATCACGGGCACGTTCTCGTCGATGAGCGCGATCGGCCCGTGCTTGAGCTCGCCGGCGGCATAGCCCTCGGCATGGATGTAGGAGATTTCCTTCAGCTTCAGCGCGCCTTCGAGCGCCAGCGGATAGCTGACGCCGCGCCCGAGATAGAGAACGTCGCGCGCCTTGGCGAGCTCGTGCGCCAGCGCCTCGTAGCGCGCCTCGTCGCGCAGCAGGACGGAAATGTGCCGCGGCACCTCGATCAGCGCCTTGACGAGCTCCTGCTCCGTCTTGGCGTCGATGGCCCCGCGCGCGCGTCCGAGCGCGACGGCGAGGCAGGCGAGCACCGTGAGCTGGCAGGTGAAGGCCTTGGTCGAGGCCACGCCGATCTCGGGTCCGGCCAGCGTCGGCAGGATGGCGTGCGATTCGCGCGCGATGGTCGAGGTGCGCACGTTGACGATGGAGGCGATGCGCTGGCCATGCTGCTTGCAGTAGCGCAGCGTCGCCAGCGTGTCGGCCGTCTCGCCCGACTGGGAGACGAACACGGCAAGCCCGCCCGGCTCCAGCGGCGCCTCCCGATAGCGGAACTCGGAGGCGATATCGATCTCCACCGGCAGCCGCGCGTAGCGCTCGAGCCAGTACTTGGCGACGAGGCCGGCATAGTAGGCCGTGCCGCAGGCCGAGATCGAAACCCGCTTCACGCTCGCCAGGTCGATGCCGAGATCGGGGAAGCGCACCTTGTTTTCGGCCATGTCGAGATAGTGCGCCAGGGTGTGCGAGATCACCTCCGGCTGCTCGTGGATCTCCTTGGCCATGAAGTGACGGTGGTTGCCCTTGTCGACGAGCAGGGAGCTGGCCACCGACTTCTGCATCGGCCGCACAACTTCGCGGCCCGCACGGTCATAAATGGTGGCCCCGTCGCGCGTCAGGACCGTCCAGTCGCCCTCTTCCAGGTACGTGATCGTGTCCGTGAAGGGCGCGAGCGCGATGGCGTCCGAGCCGAGGAACATCTCGCCGCGGCCGTGCCCGATCGCGAGCGGGCTGCCCTGGCGGGCGCCGATCATCAGGTCGTCGTGACCGGCGAAAATGATGGCGAGCGCGAAGGCGCCCTGCAGCCGGGCCAGCGCGCGCTTCGTCGCCTCCACCGGCGGCAGGCCCCGCGCCATCTCCTCGGTGATGAGATGGACGACGGCTTCCGTGTCCGTATCCGTATCGAAGGTATGGCCCTTCGCGATCAGCTCCTCGCGCAGCTCGCGGAAGTTCTCGATGATGCCGTTGTGGACCACCGAGACCCGGTCGCTCATGTGCGGGTGGGCGTTGTTCTCCGTCGGGCGGCCGTGGGTGGCCCAGCGCGTGTGGCCGATGCCGGTGCGGCCCTTCAGCGGGCTCGACGACAGGCGGGCCTGCAGGTTGCGCAGCTTGCCCTCGGCGCGCAGGCGGTCGAGGTGACCGTTCTCGACGGTCGCGACGCCGGCCGAGTCATAGCCGCGGTATTCCAGGCGCCGGAGCGCGTCCACGAGGTCGGGAGCCACAGGCCGCGACCCCAAGATGCCGACGATGCCGCACATGCGACGTTCAATCCTTGTTCTGGCTGATGCCGGCCTCCCCTGGGGACATCCTCAGGGGCTCCGCCGGTCCAACCGGTGCAGTCTCGGGCTCCCGGTCGCGCCCCACCCACCCAGGCTGCCGGCTTGGGCCGGTCTATTTGTCCGTGGACCTACCTGAACCAATCGTGACCGGCCGGCAACTCAATCTCTGTTTCAAGGTTTTTCCGGGCCTTGTCCGCCCGGGCGCTGGCGCCGTTTGAGCATCATCTGGCGGAATTTGGCGGCCCAGCCGGGCCGCTCCTCCAGGCTTCCACGGACCACCACCAGGGCGTCGGCCGCCACGTCCTTGCTGATGACGCTGCCGGCCCCGACATAGGCCCCCGCCCCCACCTTGACCGGGGCGACGAGGGCCGAATTGGAACCGATGAAGGCCCCCGGCCCCACATCCGTGACGCTCTTGTTGAACCCGTCATAGTTGCAGAAAATCGTGCCCGCACCGATGTTGGCGCCCGCCCCCACCCGGCCGTCGCCGATGTAGCTCAGGTGGTTGGCCTTGGCCCCGTCCTCGAGGGCGGCATTCTTCACTTCGACGAAGTTGCCGATGTGGACATTGGGCCCGATGTCGGTGCCCAGCCGGAAGCGGGCGAACGGCCCCACGCGCGCGCCGGACCGGATGCGCGCGCCGACAAAATGGCAGTTGGCCAGGATTTCGACGCCGTCCTCCACGGCGCAGCCCGGACCGAACACCACGTTGGGCTCGATCCTGACGTCGCGGCCGAGCACGGTGTCGAAGCTGAACCAGACCGTCTCCGGCGCCACCAGCGTCGCTCCGGCATCCATCGCGGCTCGCCGCGCGCGGTCCTGGTAGATGCGCTCGGCCTCGGCGAGCTGGCGCCGCGAATTGATGCCGAGCACCTCCTCTTCCGGACACGTGACGCACACGGTCCGCACGCCGTCGCTGCGCGCCAGCGCGACGGCATCAGTCAGGTAGTACTCGCGCTTGGCGTTGTCGTTGCCGATGCGCTGCAGCAGCTTCGGCAGCTCCGGCATCCGGAAGGCCATGACACCCGAGTTGCACAGGGTGATCGCCGCCTGCCGCGGGCTCGCATCCCGCTCTTCGACGATCGCCGTGACGTCGCCTGCCGCATCCGTGACGAGCCGCCCGTAGCCGGTCGGGTCGCGCGCCTCGAAGCCGAGCACCGCGAGCCCCGCGCCGTCGAGCGCGGCCAGCAGGCGTTGCAGCGTCGCCGCCTCGATGAGCGGCGTGTCGCCGAAGATCACCAATACGTCGCCGCGGTGGGCGGCGAGCGCCGGTTCGGCCGCCCGCAGGGCATGCGCGGTCCCGAGCGGCTCGGATTGCGCGTACACGCCGGCACCGGGAGCGATCCGGCCGATCTCCACCCGCGCCGCATCCATGTCCGGCGCGATCACCACCGACAGCGCCGCCGGGCCCAGCGCCGAAGCGGTGGCGAGGACGTGTCCCAGCATGGAGCGGCCGGCCACCGGATGCAGCACCTTCGGCACGGCGGACTGCATCCGCGTGCCTTTTCCGGCGGCCAGGACGACGATGTGAAGCGGTGCGTTGGGCATAGGTTGTATCTCTCAGGCAGCGTGGCAAGTTCCATGCCGGCCCCGCCCGTCCGTCGCCCGGCTCCCGCTGGCCGGTCCGGATCGCCGCGCCGTATGGCGGACCAGGCACACATCCACAGCCCCGGCGGCCGCCCGTCAAGCGGGCATTTGACCCGCTGCCAACCGTTTGAAACCATTTACCCGATTCGCATCGTACCCAGCCGCTGCCGCGGGGCCGCTTGAGGCGCAGCAGGCCGGATCGATCAACAATCGCCTGAAGGGGGTAACGCAGCGACATGGTGCAACCGGCGAAGACAGCGCAACAGGCGCCGCGCATTTCCGCAGGCTACGCGGCTTTATGGGCTCTCGGTGCCGGGCTGGCGGGCGTCTATGCCCTGACGCTGGCCGTCAATCCGCAACTGCTGACGCAGGTGGCCTCCCTCGTCACGGTCGGGCCGGATGCCGGCGTCAGGCACGACACCGTCGAGATCGACAGCGCGCTCGGCGACATCAAGCGCGACATCGCCCGGCTGGAAGACCGTGTCGCCGCCCGCGAGAGCGACGCCAAGCTCCTCACGGCCCGCCTCGCCACGCTCGAGGAGCGCACGCCGGCCCTGGCGCCCGTCGCCTCGGCCACGCCGCCCGACACGTTCGACAGGGAGGCCTCCGAACGCCTGCGCGCCGACCACGTCCGCACGGCACTGGCGCAGGCTCCGGTCGTGCCGGCGCCGGCCGCCGGCGGCCCGGTGCGGGACATCACGGAGCAGACTGCCGAGCCGCGCGCCGCAGCCGAGCCGCGGCCGCCCACGCGCATCATTTCCTCCGTGAACGGCGCCGACGTCCGCAAGACGGACGTGCCGGCCAACATCGCCGCGCTGGCGCTGGAGCCTGAGCCCGATACGGCGGCGCCGCAGCCGCCGCGCGTCGAGACCCGCGTCGTCGGGCCCACCGCCAACCGCGACGCGCCGGCGGGCAAGCCGGCCGCCCGCATCGTCACCGGCAGCATCCCGGCGCCCGCCGCCGACGCGCCCATCACCTTCGGCCCGCCGGTCGTCTCGCGCGCGCCGCGCACCGTGGGGATCCAGCTCACGACCGGGCCGTCCGTCGATGCGCTGCGGCAGGCCTGGGCCGCCCTGTCGCAACAGCATGGCGCGCAGCTGAAGCGGCTCGCGCCGCGCTATGTTGCGAGCAAGGCGCCGGGCGAGCCCTACGCATTGCTCGCCGGCCCGCTCAACGAGCGCGACGCCAAGCGCATCTGCGGGCGCCTAAAGGCGAGCCACGTGCCCTGCGAGACGGCCGACTTCATCGGCAACGCGCTCTAGAGGCTTTCCGGCTTGGGTGGAAACGCTCCCACCGTGTCATCTCCGCCGGAGCGCGCCCCACTGTCATCCCGGCCGAGCGCAGCGAGAGCCGGGACCCAGGGCCACAGGCACGCGCTCACTCCTGATGCTGGGTCCCGGATGGCCGCTGCGCGGCCTCCGGGATGACAGGGAGAGAGCGAAAGTCCCCCCGACCGTGTCATCCCGGCCGAGCGCCCTCCACTGTCATCCCCGCCGAGCGCAGCGAGAGCGGGGACCCAGCGACTCGCGAGCCGGCCTGAACCTGAAACGCTCTAGGCGGACGCTTCGGTCCGCGCCGAAGCATTCCCGCAGCCCCGGCTGCTAGCACGTCCTCCAGTGGCAAATGGAGGACGACATGACGCTCACGGTGTTCATCCGCTACCGCCTCGACCCCTTCAAGGTCGCCGAGTTCGAGGCCTACGCGCAGCGCTGGCTGGAGATCATCCCCGCGTGCGGCGGCCGCCTCGTCGGCTACTGGCTGCCGCACGAGGGCACCAACACCGTCGCCTATGGGCTGATCTCCTTCGACAGCCTTGCGGCCTACGAGGCCTACCGCACGCGCCTGAGGCAGGACGCCGCGGGGCGCGAGAACTTCGCCTTCGCGCAGGACAGGCGCTGCATCCTCGAGGAGGACCGCACCTTCCTGCGCCAGGTCGAGGCGTGAGGCCGCGGCCCAAAGGCTCGACGTCTGGATGTTCGACGCCTAGAGGTTCGACGCGTTGAACGTGTCGCAGCTCTGCATCTGGCCGGTGTCGAGGCCGGTCTTGAACCACTTCACGCGCTGGGCCGACGAGCCGTGCGTGAAGGCCTCCGGCACGACGCGGCCCTGCGTCTGACGCTGGATCATGTCGTCGCCGATGGCGGCGGCCGCGTTCAGCCCTTCCTCGATGTCGCCCGGCTCCAGCCGGCCCTTGATCTGGTTGGTGAGGTTCGCCCACACGCCGGCGAGGCAGTCCGCCTGCAGCTCCATGCGCACCTGCAGCGCGTTGGCCTGCCGGTCGTCCGCGCGCTGCTTCATGTTCTGCACCTTCTCGGAGATGCCGAGCAGCGTCTGCACGTGATGGCCCACCTCGTGCGCGATGACGTAGGCCTGGGCGAAGTCTCCGGGCGCGCGGAAGCGGCGCTTCAATTCCTCATAGAAGGCGAGGTCGATGTAGACCTTCTGGTCGAGCGGACAATAGAACGGCCCCATCGCCGTCTGGCCCGTGCCGCACGCCGTCCGCGTCGCGCCGGAGAACAGCACCAGCTTCGGCTCGCGATACTGCTTGCCGAAGGACTGGAACACCTTGTTCCAGACGTCCTCGGTGTCCTTCAGCACGCGGCCGACGAACTTGGCCATGTCGTCGTGCGATTGCGGCGCGGCGCCGGTGCGCGGCATGCCGGGAATCTCGAAGCGGTCGTTGGTGGCCGTGCGGCCGGGGCCCGGGTCCATGCGCGGCATCTGCGGCATGTTCGGCACGCCCTGCCCGCCGCCGAGGATCTCCAGCGGGTTGATGCCGAAGAACAGCATCAGCGCGCCGATGATCAGCAGCGTGGTGATGGAGAAGCCGCCGCGGCCGCCGATCGGGATGGGAAACGGCATGCCGCCGCCGCCCGGAAAGCCGCGGCCGCCGAACATGCCGCCGTGCTCGGACCGACGGTCTTCTACGTTCTCGCTTTCCTGGTCCTGGTCGCCGTAGCGCATGCGCCTGTGATCCTCGAATAGTCCCGGGCGCATCTTTCGCCCGGCCGCCGCTTGTCCGGCGCATCTGTGCATGAACCCGTGGCCGAAACAAGGGTTCCGGGTATCAGCTCCTGGCCGGTCTACGCCGCGCCAGCCCGCCCATCAGTCCGTCTCGTCCTGCGCCGCCGCCCGCGGGCGCTTGGCGGCCTCGCCGTCCGCCTTCTTCTCGGTTCCCGCAGTGCGGCGCCCGGGCAGCGCCAGCAGCTTGGTGGCCTGCTCGACGCGTGACTTCTCCGGCCGCAGCAGCCCGCGCACCTGCCGCGAGGCGGCCACCACGCCGTCGTTCACGTAGGCCTCGTGGTTCTTCTCGATTTCCTTGAGGTCGTAGCGGTAGTTCACCATCAGGCCGTGCGCCTCGCGCAGACCCTTCTCGGACGGGTCCCCGCGCCAGTTGATGCGCTCGAGCCTGGCGCCGTTCCCGAGGTGGAACCGTGCCACGGGATCGACCGGGCGACCGTCGGCCGCCTTGGCGCGCAGGAAATATTCGGCTGCCAGCGCCAGCACGCTGTCGCGCAGCGGCCCCTCCGTGTCCTCGTCGCACTCCTCCATCCAGCTCGGGTCCTTCAGCACCTGCAGCACGGTGCGGTCGGCCGGCGTGATCATCTGCGCACCGTCGTCGGCGAGCCTGTGCTCCAGCCAGCGTGCGAACTGAGGCACCGGCGACAGTGTCACGAACATCTTGAGGGAGGCCCGTTCCTTCGCCAGCTCCTCGACGACCTGCTTGATGAGGAAATTGCCGAACGAGATGCCGCGCAGGCCCTCCTGGCAGTTGGAGATCGAGTAGAACACCGCCGTCGAAGGCTCCGCGTCGCCGTCGATCTTCCTCTCCTCGTTGAGCACGCGCTCGATCCCGTCCGGGATGTCGTCCATCAGCGCCACCTCGACGAAAATGAGCGGCTCGTCGACGAGCGAAGGGTGGAAGAAGGCGAAGCAGCGCCGGTCCGCCGGGTCGAGCCTGCGGCGCAGGTCGTCCCAACCCTGGATCTCGTGCACGGCCTCGTAGGCGATGATCTTCTCCAGGATGGCGGCCGGCGTCTGCCAGTCGATCCGGCGCAGCACGAGAAAGCCGCGGTTGAACCACGACTGCAGCAGGTGCTTGAGATCGGCGTCCAGCACCGCCACCTCGGCGCGCGGCAGGCGCAGCAGGTCGCGGCGCATGGCGACGATTTCCGCGGTCGCTCCCGGCGCCAGGTTGAGGCGGCGGAAGAATTCCTGGCGCGGGCTCTCGACCGCATGCTGCAGGCGCATCAGCGTCGCCTCGCCCGGCGCATCGGCGTAGGCCCGTGCCGCGCGCGCCACGCCGTCGGGATCGGGCTGCATCGTCTCGATGAGGAAGCAGAAGAAGGCGCGCCGTTCCTCCGGATTGAGCGCCCGATACTGCTGCAGGATCTCGTGCGCGATGACGACGCCCGACGCCTCGCCGCGTCCCGAAACAAGGGCGCGCGACAGCTCGCGGATGTCCTGTTTCTGCCCCGACCAGCCGAACGACCGCGGCAGAAGCTGCCGCCCCTGCTCGGCCACCGTGTTGAGAAGCTCCTGCAGAAACGAGACGTTCACGGGGCTCTCCCTTGAGTGTCGGCTGCGTGTCGGCGCACTGATCCGGCACCGCCAGTCTATCGCGCGTCGGGCCGGCGGGGATAGCCCGCGCGAACAAGTCTCGACACCATCGCCGGCGCGAGGCACCCTGTCGCCAAAGCCCACTCACAAGGCACACAGGGAGACGCACATGACCGGCGAGACCTACGAAGTCCTGGCGCTCAAATACGGCGACCATGCGAACCGGCTGCGCATGGAGAACTTCCTGTCCGACGACGACCACGCGAGCCCGATGCCGCTCGCCTACTACGTGTGGGTGATCCGCAATGCCAACCACACCATCCTTGTCGACACCGGCTTCGACCATGCCGACGCCAAGGCGCGCAACCGCAAGCTGACCCGTCTGCCCCGCGAGGCGCTGGAAGTGGTGGGCGTGCGCGCCGACACCATCAAGGACGTCGTCATCTCCCACCTGCATTACGACCATGCCGGCACGCTCGACCACTTTCCCGCCGCCACCTTCCACATCCAGGACGCCGAGGTCGCCTATGCCACCGGCCGCTGCATGTGCGAGGACGCTTTGCGCAAGCCGTTCAGTGCCGATCACGTCTGCGGTCTCGTGCGCCGTGTCTATTCAGGCCGCGTGAAGTTCCACGACGGCGACGGCGAGATCGCGCCCGGCGTCACCGTGCATGCCGTGCCCGGCCACTCCAAGGGGCTGCAGTGCGTGCGCGTGCCGACCGCGCGCGGCCATATGGTGCTGGCGGCGGATGCCGCGCACTTCTACGAGAATTTCGAGAAGCGCAAACCGTTCCCGATCGTCGTCGACGTCGAGGCGACGCTCAGGAGCTACGACAAGCTGCAGGCGCTCGCCACCACGCCGGGCCACGTCATTCCCGGCCACGACCCGCTGGTGGCGCAGCGCTACCCCGCGCTGCAGGCCTCCATGGACGGCATCGCCCACAAGCTCGACGTCGCCCCGAGGACCTAGCTCCGCGCGGCCGGCCGCAGGAACTCGAAGTCGCAGCCGTCCGGCGCCTGCAGCACGCGGTCGGCGAACAGCCGGCCGTAGCCGCGCGCGTCCGTCGCATCCGCCTCCCGCGCGCCGGTCCGCGCCGCGCGCCGGCGCGCCAGCTCCGCGTCATCCACCAGCAGGTCGAGACGGCGCTCGGCGACGCTGAGGCGGATACGGTCGCCGGTGCGCACGAGACCCAGCGGCCCGCCTGCCGCCGCTTCCGGCGCCACATGCAGGATGATGGTGCCGTAGGCCGTGCCCGACATGCGCGCATCCGACAGCCGCACCATGTCCTTCACGCCGGCCTGCAGCAGCTTCCTGGGGATCGGCAGGAAGCCCGCCTCGGGCATGGCGGCGGCACTGCGCGGCCCGGCGTTCTGCAGCACGAGGATGTCGGAGGCCGTCACGTCGAGAGCCGGATCGTCGATGCGCGCGGCGAGGTCATCGAGCGAGGCAAAGACCACCGCGCGCGCCTCGGTCTCGAACAACGCCGGCGTCGCCGCCGAGCGCTTCAGGATGGCCCCGTCGGGCGCCAGCGAGCCGAACAGCGCCACCAGTCCGCCCTGCGGCTCCAGCGGAGCTTCGCGCGGCTTGATGACGCGGCGGTCCACATAGGCGCCCTCTTCCACCGCCAGACGCTCGCCCAGCGTCTCGCCGGTGATGGTCAGGCAATCGAGATGCAGAAGCGGCTTCAGCTCGCGCAGCACCGCGCCGATGCCGCCGGCAGCGAAAAAATCCTCCATGTAGAACTCGTTGCCCACCGGCTTGACGGCGGCGAGCACGGGCGTCGTGTCCGACAACGCATTGAGGCGGGCGAGGTCGAGCCTGCAGCCGACGCGGCCCGCGATGGCGGCCAGATGGATGACACCGTTGGTGGAGCCGCCCAGCGCCAGGAGAACGCGGGTCGCGTTCTCGATCGACTTGTCCGTGATGATGCGGCCGGGCGTGAGCGGGGTCGTTTCGCGCGCCAGCGCCACCGCCCTGACCCCTGTCGCCTCCGCCGCCCTGAGCCTGTCGGCATGCACCGCCGGGATGGCGGCCGTTCCCGGCAACGTCATGCCCAGCGCCTCCGCGATGGCGGCCATGGTGGAGGCCGTCCCCATCACGGCGCAAGTTCCAGCCGTCGTCACGAGCCGGCCCTCGACGGTCTCGATCTCGGCCTTGTCGAGCTCGCCCGCGCGATAGCGCGTCCAGAACTTGCGGCAGTCGGTGCAGGCGCCGACACGGTCGTCCTTGTAGCGCGACGTCATCTGCGGCCCGCCGATGAGCTGGATGGCGGGCTTGGCGGCGCTCGCCGCCCCCATGAGCTGCGCCGGCACGGTCTTGTCGCAGCCGCCCATCAGCACCACCGCATCCATCGGCTGGGCGCGGATCATCTCCTCCGTGTCCATCGCCATGAGGTTGCGGAACTTCATGGAGTTGGGCGCCAGCGTCGATTCGTGCAGCGAGATGGTCGGGAATTCGAGCGCCAGCCCGCCCGCCGACGCCACACCCCGCTTCACCGCGTCGAGCAGTTCGGGAAAATGGCGATGGCAGGGGTTGAACTTCGAGTGCGTGAACGCGATGCCCACCACCGGCCGCTTCAGCTCATCGCTCGAATAGCCCATCGAGCGGGCGAACGCGCGCCGCATGTAGACCGAGAAATCGCGGTCGCCATAATTCTGCAGCCCGCGCAGGAAGCCTTTTTCGTCGTCCCGATTGTTCGCCATCCGCCCTGCCCGCCCTGCTGTCCCGTGAGCGGAAGCTAGCAGCCTGCGGGATCGGCGCAATCCCCGCACTCGACTTCGATGGTGGCGTGCCCGATGCGATAGCGGCTCGCCAGGCGCTCGCGCAGGGCGGTCGCGACACGGCCGGCCTCGGCCTGGTCGGCCACGCGCGCATGCAGCGTCACCATCGGCCGCTCCTCGGTCAGCGACCAGGCGTGGATGTGATGCACGTCCTCCAGTCCCGGAATGCTGGCCATCAGATCGGCGCGCATGGCGGGAATATCGAGCCCGCGCGGCGCGGCTTCGAGCAGGATATGCGCCGACTCCCAGACCAGGAACCATGCGCTGCGCAGGATCAGCACCGCCACCAGCATCGACAGCAGCGGGTCGATGGGCGTCCAGCCGGTCCACAGGATCACCACCGCGGCGACGATGGCCGCCGCCGATCCCAGCAGATCGCCCAGCACATGCAGCATCGCGCCGCGCACATTGAGGTTTTCGCGGTCCGCACCGTGCAGGGCCAGGAAGGAGGCGATGTTGACCAGCAGCCCCAGCACTGCAACGGCCAGCATCGGCCCGCCTAGCACCGCCACCGGTTCGCGCAGGCGCATGGTGGCCTCGTAGACGATCACGCCCGCGATGAAGAACAGCGTCAGCCCGTTGGTGTAGGCCGCGACCACCTGGAAGCGGTGGAAGCCGTAGGTCCTCGTCCAGTCCGACGGACGGCGTGCGATCCGGAAGGCGGCCCAGGCCAGCGCCAGCGACGCGGCATCCGTGAGCATGTGGCCTGCGTCGGCGAGCAGCGCCAGCGACCCCGACCACAGGCCGCCTGCCACCTCCGCCACCAGGAACAGCGCGGTCAGCGCGGCGGCCAGGCCAACGCGCGTCTCGTTCGCTTGGGTGACGGCGTGCGCGTGCGTGTGCCCCTCGGCCCCGTGGTCGTGCCCATGGGACTGGTCGCCGTGAGGATGGTGATGCCTGTGCGTGCTCGTCATGCTGCCTGTCGATATAGAGAGGGTCCGCGGCCGATGCCCAGTCTTTTCGCCGCAGCCCCGTCGCCTGCCTCCGCCGGCGACGGAAACCTTTCGTTAAGGATCGCGTGGAAAGATTTGATTAACCACGCATTTGCAGACGGACCGGCCGCCCATGGCGTTTCAACTGGATGACGGCGCAGCACGCGTCACCTCGAGCCTCAACGAGGTGCGCAACGACACCGGCCGCATCGCCTTCTGCGGCCCGTTCGTCCTGTCCGCCATCACCGGCTATCCGGTCAGCAAGATCGAGGACGAGATCCGCGCCTTCCGCGGTTTGCCGCCCGAGCGCCGCCCCGTCGTGAAGGGGACCTACGCCGAGGAGGTCGCCGCCGCGCTCGCCCACTTCGGCTATCGCATGGAAATCAAGAAGAGCTTCATGCACCTGCCGCGCAAGGAGCGCCCCAGCGTCTGGTCGTGGATGCAGATCCCGCGCAACACCTGGGCCCACTACATCCTTGCCATCCACAAGGGCAAGGAAGGCCACTGGATCCTCATCAAGGGGACCAAGATGTGCGACACCTACACCGAGGGCCGCTGGCAGTTCGTCTGCGACGGACCGCACAAAGGCGCGCGCATCATGGAAATCTTCGAGGTGAAGCGCGCGCTCGAGGCCATTTAGCCGGCCGCCTAGTCGACGTAGCGCACGCGATCCGATTTCAGCAGGGCGGCGATGGCATCGGGGTGCGTCATCCCTTTGCGAATCTTGCCTTGCATCTCCTCCTCGAGACGGCGGATCTCGTCGAGCTGGCCCGCGACATGTTCGGCCAGCGCCGCCGGCACGATCACCACCCCGTCGCGATCGCCGACCACCACATCGCCGGGCGCCACCGCGACACCGCCCGCCACCACCGGCAGCCCCACCGTTCCGGGGCCCGTCTTGACGCACGAGTTGGGCGTGATGCCGTGCGCAAAGAGCGGCAGGCCGACGCCGACGATGCCGTCCTTGTCGCGTGCCATGCCGTCGATGACGATGGCGGTCACGCCCTTGTTCTTCGCCATCATCGCCACGTTGTCGCCGACAACCGCCGTTGCGGTGAACGCGTCCCCGGCCACGACGATGGCATCGCCCGGTTCCGCCAGCGCCAGCGCGGCCAGGATCGCGAGATTGTCGCTCGGGCCCGTCTCGCAGGTCAGTGCCGCACCGACGAAATGCGCCCGCTCCGGGTCGATCGGCTTGATCACGTGCGCGAGCGCCCCGCGCCCTTCCATCGCATCGACGAGATGACCGGTCTGCGCCCCCTTGAAGCGCGCCAGCAGCGCCGCGGACGGCCGTTTGAACGTCCTTTTGATCGTCAGCAGCGGCGGGTCCTTGATCATTTCGTGTCCTCCGGTCGCAGTGCCGTCATTGGGGCAGACAGGGAGTGCCGATCATGCTACGTCGGGTGCCCGGCG
Organism: Hyphomicrobiaceae bacterium; assembly: GCA_050245975.1. Lineage (GTDB taxonomy): Bacteria > Pseudomonadota > Alphaproteobacteria > Rhizobiales > Hyphomicrobiaceae > JBFWWW01. The sequence continues at coordinate 6,941 of JBFWWW010000046.1, read as the reverse complement.
AAATCCTAGCACCGGTTCGCCCGCAGGGCTTCCCTCTTTGCCGTTCCGCCGGTCGGACTGGACGTCGCCGCTCTGCCCGCAGCCGTTCTCGCAGTCCCCACGACCAGAACGCAAGAAGACGTTGCATGTCGCTCTATCTGCCGATCGCCCACATTCCCATCAACCTGGCCTTGCTCCTCGGCATGGGTCTGGCCATCGGCATCCTGTCGGGCATGTTCGGCGTCGGCGGCGGGTTCATCATGACGCCGCTGCTCATGTTTCTCGGCGTCCCGCCGGCCGTCGCCGTCGGCACCGGCGCGAGCCAGGTGGTTGCCGCCTCCGTTTCCGGCGTGCAGGCGCAATGGTACCGCGGCAACGTCGACGTCAAGATGGGCGCCTTCCTGATCGCGGGCGGCATCGCCGGCGTCATTCTCGGCATCAAGATCCAGCAGCTCCTGAAGGCGCTGGGCCAGCTCGACCTGTTCATCTCGCTGACCTATGTCGTCATGCTGGGCGTGATCGGCGGCCTGATGCTGATTGAAAGCCTGCGGGCGCTGCGCAAGGCCAAGGTCTCGCCGACGTCGAGCACGCGCCGCGCCGGCCAGCACACCTGGGCCGAACGCCTGCCCTTCAAGCAGCGCTTCGTCGCCTCCAAGCTGTATGTCAGCGCCATCCCGCCCCTCGTCATCGGCTCCTTCGTCGGCCTGCTGACGGCGATCATGGGCATCGGCGGCGGTTTCGTGCTGATCCCCGCGCTGATCTACATGCTGCGCATGCCGACCCGCACCGCGCTCGGCACCTCCGGCTTCCAGATCATTTTCGTGACCGCCTTCGCCACCATCCTGCAGGCGACGCAGAACCATTCGGTCGACCTGCTGCTTGCCGTCCCGCTGATGGTGGGGGGCGTCATCGGCGCCCAGTTCGGCGTGCAGATCGGACAGCGCATGGGCGCCGAGCAGTTGCGCGCGCTGCTCGCCATTCTCGTGCTGGCGGTTGCGCTGCGCATGTCCTTCGACCTCGTTGCCCCGCCCTCCGACCGCTACAATCTCGAGGTCGTGACGGGCACGTCGGGCTGAAGGCGGGTCAGTCCTTTGCCCGCTCCACGTAGGAGCCGTCGGCCGTCATGACGACGACCCGGGTGCCGGCCGTGATGTGCGGCGGCACCATCACGCGCTGGCCGTTCGAAAGCACGGCGGGCTTGTAGGACGAGGACGCCGTCTGTCCCTTCACGACGGGATCCGCCTCGACGATCTCGAACGTCGCCCGCTGCGGCAGTTCGACCGCGATCGGCACCCCTTCGTGCAGGCTGATCGAAACCGGCATGCTCTCCTGCAGGTACACCGCCTGCTCGCCGAGCACGTCCTTCGGCACGGTGATCTGGTCGTAGGTCTCCGGCTCCATGAACGTGTAGCCGGTATCGTCCTCGTACAGATAGTTGTAGGTCTTCTCGTCGAGGTAGGCGCGCTCGACCTGCTCCGTGGTGCGGTAGCGTTCCGTGATCTTCACGCCGTCCGAGATGCGGCGCATGTCGAGGTGGGTCACCGGCGTTCCCTTGCCGGGATGAATGTTCTCGGCTTTCATCACCACGCACAGCTTGCCGTCGATCTCGATCACGTTGCCTTTGCGCACCGAGCTTGCAATAACCTTCACCACCGCTGTTCTCCGTCGTTCCAGGGTCTTGCGAAGCCCGCACGGCCCGCGTTGCGCGGACATGGCCTCGGCACGTTTGGCCGCTTCATAGCCGCTTCTTGTGCCGCGGCCAAGCGGCAGCGACACATCCGGTGCGGACCATCTTCCCATGGTGCAGGCGTCTTCCTGGTGGCGGCCCGATAGATATGCCGACCGGCAGCCGTTCCTGGCGGCGCGCCGGCGCATCCGCCGGGCCGTTGCCGACTGGTTCGAGGCGCACGGGTTCGTCGAGGTCGAGACGGCCGCACTTCAGGTCTCGCCGGGCAACGAGGCCCACCTGCATGCCCTGCGGGCCGACCTTCTGGCCCCGGACGGCACGGCCGCGCCCCGCTACCTGCACACGTCGCCGGAGTTCGCCTGCAAGAAGCTGCTGGCCGCCGGCGAGCGGCGCCTGTTCACGTTCGCGCGCGTCTTCCGCAACCGCGAGCAGGGTCCCCTGCACCATCCCGAATTCACGATGCTCGAATGGTATCGGGCCGGCGAGCCCTACGAGACCCTGATGCAGGATTGCGCCGCCCTGCTGCGCGTTGCGGCGTCCGCGGCCGGCTCGGCGCTCCTCTCGCATGGCGATCGATCGGCTGACCCGATGCTGGCACCCGAACGTATCACCGTCGCGGAGGCCTGCCGCCGTTTCGCCGGCATCGATCTCGCCGCGACGCTCGCCTCCGACGGCCCCGATCGCGATGGGCTCGCCCGCCGGGCCGCGGCGGCCGGCATCCGTGTCGCGGCCGACGACACCTGGAGCGACATCTTCAGCCGCATCCTCGTCCAGCGCGTCGAGCCCGAGTTGGGCAACGGCCGAGCCAGCATCCTCGACGCCTATCCCGCCGCATCCGCCGCCCTCGCCCGCCGGCAACCCGCCGATGCGCGCTTTGCCGAACGCTTCGAGCTGTTCGCTGCCGGCGTCGAGCTTGCCAACGCCTTCGGCGAGCTGACCGACAGCGCCGAGCAGCGCCGCCGCCTTGAGGCCGAGATGAGCGAGAAGGCGCGCGTCTACGGCGAGCGCTATCCGATCGACGAGGATTTCCTCTCGGCGCTCGACGCCATGCCGCCGGCAAGCGGCGCGGCACTGGGCTTCGATCGTCTCGTGATGCTCGCCACGGGCGCTCCCCGGATCGAGCAGGTCCTGTGGACCCCTGTGACACCGGCGGGAGATGCCCCATGACAACCGTAACAGCCGCGACAGCCTCCCCCGTGCGCCTGCCTGCCGTTCCGCACACGCTGCGGACGCTGCCCGACCTTGTCGCTGCCGGCCTCGTGCCGGCCAGCTCCGCGGCAGCGCTCGAGGCGGTCGCGGCGCGCTATGCCGTCGCCGTCACGCCGACGATGGCGGCCCTCATCGACCGCTCCGATGCCGCCGATCCCATCGCCCTGCAGTTCGTCCCCTCCGCCGCCGAGCTCGAACCCGCGCCCGGCGAGCACCCGGACCCGATCGGCGATGGCCCCCATTCGCCCGTGCCGGGGATCGTGCACCGCCATGCCGACCGCGTGCTGCTGAAACTCACCGCCGCCTGTCCGGTCTACTGCCGCTTCTGCTTCCGCCGCGAGAGCGTCGGCCCCGGCGCCCCGCCGCTGCACGCGTCCGATCTCGACGCGGCCCTCGCCTATATCGCCGCGCGGCCGCAGATCTGGGAAGTCATCATGACCGGCGGCGACCCGCTCATGCTGTCGCCGCGCCGCATCGCCGAGGTGACGCAGCGCCTCGCCGCCGTCGGCCACGTCAAGGTCCTGCGCTGGCACACGCGCGTGCCCGTCGTCGATCCCGGACGCATCACGCCAGCGCTTGCGGCGGCCCTCGCGACGTCCGATACCACCGTCTACGTCGGCATCCACGCCAATCACCCGCGCGAGATCACGCCGGCGGCACGCGCCGCCTGCCTGCGCCTCGGCGATGCCGGGATCGCGCTCGTCAGCCAGACGGTCCTGCTGCGCGGCATCAACGACGATGCCGACACGCTCGCAGCCCTCATGCGCGCCTTCGTCGAGATGCGCGTGCGTCCCTACTACCTGCACCAGCTCGACCGCGCGCCCGGCACCGCCCGCTTCCATGTCCCGGTCGCGGAAGGCCAGGCGCTGATGCGGGCGCTGCGCGGCCGCCTCTCCGGGCTCGCCCAGCCGACCTACGTGCTCGACATCCCCGGCGGTCACGGCAAGGTGCCCATCGGACCTGCCTATCTCGACGCCGGGGCGGGCCGCGTCACCGACTTCACCGGCTCGGCGCACGACTGGCCGGGGCGCGAATGACCGCAGCCGACGCGGTGGACGCCCGCAGCGGCCTGCGCCTATCCTCCCTCCGGCTCATCTTCCGACGAGGCACCGATGCAGATTTCCTTCAAGGACCGCAACGTCGTCGTTGCCGGCGGCAGCCGCGGCATCGGCCGCGCGATCGCGCTCGCGTTCGCCGCGGCAGGCGCTAACGTCTCCATCTGCGCCCGCGGCGCCGAGGCGTTGAAGGCGGCCGAGGCCGATCTTGCGCCTCACGGCACGCGGGTCCACGCCGCGCGTTGCGATCTGGCCGACGGTGCCGCCGTCACGGCGTACGTCCAGGACGCGGCGCGTGCGCTCGGCGGCATCGATGTGCTCATCAACAACGCCTCGGGCTTCGGCCGCACCGACGACGAGACCGGCTGGGGCGCCAGCGTCAACGTCGACCTGATGGCGAGCGTGCGCGCCTCGCACGCGGCGCTGCCGTTTCTCGAAAAGTCCGGCCGCGGCGCCATCATCCACATCTCGTCCATCTCGGGCCTGCAGCCCAGCGCGCGCACGCCGCCCTACGGCGCCGTCAAGGCCGCGCTCATCCAGTACACGATGACCCAGGGTCTCTCGCTCGCCGCACGCCGCATCCGCGTCAACGCCATCGCGCCGGGCTCCATCGAGTTCCCGGGCGGCGTCTGGGACATCGCCCGGCGCGACAACCGCAAGCTCTATGATGGGATCCTGCGCAGCATCCCCTGGGGCCGCCTCGGCGCGCCGGAGGAGATCGCGACCGTCGCGCTCTTCCTGGCGAGCGACATGGCAAGCTGGATCACGGGGCAGACGATCGTCGTCGATGGCGGCCAATCGCTGACGTGAGCCCCTGGCGTGAGTCCCTGATGTGAGTCCTGATGTGACGCCGGCCTCGCCTATTCCTGGACCGGCAACGGCGGACGGATGGACGAGATGTCCAGCCAGCCGATATCGATGGCGCCCCAGACGACACCGAAGATCACCGTCGACACCACCGTCGTGATGAGCGCTACCCGGACGAGCCTCGGGTGCACCGGCGCGCTGCCGGGCGTGCCCGGCACCACGTCGCCCGCCTCGTCCTGCGTCCGCACGCCCAGCGGCAGCACGGCGAACAGCACCGTCCACCACAGGACGAAATAGATCGCAAAGGCGAACGACCAGGACATCGGTTGGCTCCGGGATGGCGCGGGTGACGGCGCTCTGCCAAATCGTGTTCGAACAGAGCGGAAGCGCCAGGATCAGACCTGCTCCAGCTCCACCAGCGTGCCGCAGAAATCCTTCGGGTGCAAGAACAGCACCGGCTTGCCGTGCGCGCCGGTTTTCGGCTCGCCATCGCCCAGAACGCGCGCGCCGCGGGCCTTCAGCTCGTCGCGCGCGGCAATGATGTCTGCGACCTCATAGCACAGGTGATGAATGCCGCCCTGCGGGTTGCGGGCAAGGAAGCCCGCGATGGGCGAGGCATCGCCCAGCGGCTCCAGCAGCTCGATCTTGGTGTTGGGCAGCTCGACGAACACGACCGTCACGCCGTGCTCGGGCTGCGGCAGCGGCGCGGACACCTTGGCCCCCAGCGCTCCGGCGTAGACGGCTGTCCCCGCGGCCAGATTCGGCACCGCAATGGCGACGTGGTTCAGTCGGCCGATCATGGCTGTCTCCCTGTCCGCCCCGTCTAAGTCCGCGCCGTCTAACCCTTGCCCGAAAGCCGCGTCAGCAGCACTTTCACCACCGGCCGCTTGCCCCACGCGTGCTGCACGGCGGCGCGCACCGCGCGGCGCACCGCCTCGCGCACCATGTCGCCGTCGCGCCGGCGCTGCGGCGGAATGCTCCTCAGCGTCCCCTCGACCGCGTCGAGCACGATGTCGAGCATCGGCTCGTCCTCGCCATCGACCTCCGGTACGCCATCCAGCACCACGCCCGGCTCGTCCACCAGCTCGCCGCGCCCCGACAGCACCAGCGACACCACGACGATCCCGACGATCGAGAGCCGCCGGCGCTGGCGCACCGGCTCCTCCTCGCTGGAGATCAGGAGCCGCCCGTCGCGGAAGATGCGCCCCACCGGGGCCTCGTCGATCACGGTCGGCTCGCCGGGCGCCAGCAGCACGACGTCGCCGTTGCGCACGCGCAGCACCTTCTCGACGCCCGCCTTGCGCGCGAGCTGCGCATGTGCCTCCAGGTGCCGCGCCTCGCCGTGCATGGGCACCGCCACGCGCGGCCGCACCCAGCCGTACATCTGGCGCAGCTCGTCCTGGCGCGGGTGACCCGTCACGTGCACGAGCGCCTCGCCGTCGGTGACGAGCTCGCACCCCGCCTCCACCAGGCGGTTCTGGATGCGCCCGACGGGACGCTCGTTGCCCGGGATCGTGCGCGAGGAGAACAGCACCAGGTCGCCGCGCCCGAGCTTGATGCTCGGATGCTCGCCGGCGGCGATGCGCGCCAGGGCCGCGCGGTCCTCGCCCTGGCTGCCCGTCACCAGCGCCACCACCTCGTGCGCCTCGAACTCGCTGAAGCGTTCCTGGTCGAAATACCTGAGGCCCTTGGGCAGGTAGCCGGTCTCGCGCGCCACCTCGATCATGCGGTGCATCGCCCGGCCGGCGACGACGAGATGCCGGCCCGCCGCGCGCGCGGCATCGGCGACGGCGCGGATGCGCCCGACGTTGGAGGCGAAGATCGTCACCACCACGCGCTTCTTCGCGCTCTTGATGATCTCGGTCAGCGTGCGCGCCACCTCGGACTCGGAGGGCGAGATGCCCGATCGCAGCGCATTGGTGGAATCGCACACCATGGCGGCCACGCCTTCTGAGCCCAGCGCCCTGAGCCGCGCCTCGTCGGTCGGCGCGCCCACCACCGGCGTCGCGTCGATCTTCCAATCGCCCGTATGCAGCACCATCCCGTGCGGCGTCCGCAACGCCACCGCGTTGGGCTCCGGGATCGAATGCGCGACGTTGATCAGCTCGAGATCGAAAGGTCCGATGTTGTAGCGCGCGTTGAGATCGACCTCGTGTATCGGCAGGCCCTTGAGACCGCCGAATTCCGCGAGCTTGGCCCTCAGC
>JBFWWW010000045.1:0-22392 GCA_050245975.1 Hyphomicrobiaceae bacterium | reverse complement strand
GCTGCAGGAAGGTTATGGTGTTGCCGGAGGGATCGTCGGCGTGGAGGAATATGCCGCCCCAATACTGACGCGTCGGCTTGCCGTGGGTTCGCACGCCGGCCTGCGTCAGCTCGGCATAGAGCGCATCTGCATCCTCGGTCGCAAAGGCAATTCCGGTGAAGCGTCCGACCAGCCCCTCGTCATGGCCGGGGCGTCCGGGCGCCTCGAGAACGATCACGGGGTTCTCGCCGAAGATGGCGACGTCAGGCTCGTCCACGATCTGCCGAAGTCCGACCACATCCGAGTAGAACTTCACGGCGGCCGGCAGATCGGCAATGAAGATGCGCACCGAGGCGAGCTCCATGCCGTGCCTCACTTCTTCGGCTCTTTTTTCTTGTACATCGCCAGCATGCGCTGCGTGACAAGGAAGCCGCCGAAGATGTTGATCGAGGCCATCGCCAGCGCGAGCACGCCAAAAAACTTGGCGATGCCGGAGCCCGAGGACACGAGCGAGACGCCGACCGCCAGCAGCGCGCCGACGACGATGACCGACGAGATGGCGTTGGTGACGCTCATCAGCGGCGTGTGCAGCGCGGGCGTGACGCTCCAGACCACGTAGTAGCCGACGAAGATGGCGATGACGAACACCGTCAGGCGATAGACGAACGGATCGACCTCGCCGCCGACGCCGCCGGAGGCCAGCGCGGCGGCCGGCGCGAGCATCGTCAGCAGCAAGGCAAGCAGCGTGCGGCGCATGGTCAGGCTCCCTGCGGCTGCAGATTGGGGTGGACGATCTTGCCGTCGCGAGCGACGAGCGTGCCCTTCACGATGTCGTCGTTCCAGTCGACCTTGAGAGCCTTTTCCTTCTTGTCGAACAGGATCTCGAGGAAGGCGAGGAGGTTCTTGGCGTAAAGACTGGAGGCGTTGACGGGAATTTCGCCGGCGAGATTGAGCGGCCCGGCGATGGACACGCCGTTGTACTGGATGACCTTGTCGGGCTGCGTGAGCTCGCAATTGCCGCCGCGCTCGGCGGCGAGATCGACAATGACGGCGCCGGGCTTCATGGTTTCCACCATCGCCGTGGTGATGAGCCGGGGCGCAGGACGGCCCGGGATCAGCGCGGTGGTGATGACGATGTCCTGCGCCTTGATGTGGTTGGCGACGAGCTCGGCCTGCTTCTTCTGGTACTCGGCCGACATGGGCTTGGCATAGCCGGCAGCCGTCTGCGCCTGCTTGAACTCCTCGTCCTCGACGGCGATGAACTTCGCGCCAAGCGACGCAACCTGCTCCTTGGTGGCGGGGCGAACGTCGGTGGCCGAGACGATGGCGCCGAGGCGGCGCGCGGTGGCGATGGCCTGCAGCCCGGCCACGCCGACGCCCATGATGAAGGCCTTGGCGGCGGGCACGGTACCGGCCGCCGTCATCATCATCGGCATCGCCTGCTCGAACATGGCGGCGGCGTCGATGACGGCCTTGTAGCCGGCGAGGTTGGCCTGGCTGGACAGAACATCCATGGACTGCGCGCGCGAGATGCGCGGCATGAACTCCATCGCCATCAGGGCCGCACCGGTGCCGGCGAGCGCATCGAGGCCGGCGCGGTCGTCATAGGGAGCGAGCATCGACGCGACGATGGCGCCGGGCTTGAGCGCGCGAACGAGATCGGCGCCGGGGCGGCGCACCGTCAACAGGATGTCGGCGCCGGCTACGGCCTCGGCCGCGGTCGGGACGATGGTGGCGCCCTGCGCCTGATAGACGGAATCGGGAAAGCGCGAGCGCAGGCCGGCACCCGACTGGATCTTCACCATCGCGCCGAGCGCGCCGAGCTTCTTGACGGTCTCGGGCGATACGGCCACGCGCGATTCAGGCTGGGCTTCGGCCGTAACGGCTATCGTGACCATGAGCACTCACCGGGATTGGCGGAACGGACAGCGGATGCTGCCGCCAGACTTGAGGACCGGCCGGGACTGGCGGGGCGATGCCCGCCAGATCAGACGAGGAATGCCGCCATGAAGATAAGGATCAGGGCGACGAGGACACAAAGGACGATCGTCCCGCGAATGAAGCCGGAATAGGTCCTGAGATGCTCATCGTAGTCCATCGCGGCGTGGCCGCGCGAGGTGTCGACTGCCATGTTCCTCCCCTTCCCGGAAAACCCGTGCGATCTGCCTCATTCAGTATCGCAATGCCCGAAGGGCTTCAAGCGGGAGCCACAGTGAGACCCCAATGATACGGTGTTGGATGCGTCCGTCCACTTGACCGATTCGTCGCAAGGAGTCCCCGATGGGTTGCAGAGGCGGCCGCCAGGACGGTCGTGCCGGAAGCCGGCTGCGCAGCGCCGCTGCCGTAGCGCTTGCCGCCGGCGTGCCGATCCTGATGTGCGCCGACATTGCGGGGGCGGGAGAGGAGCCCGACTGCTTCGAGCAGTTCACCCGGGGCAAGGCGCCCGTCATCGCCTGCAAGTTTCCGACCCGCTTCACGGACAAGGAGCGCGCCGAGGCCGAACGGCTGACGCGCGGAGTGCTGAAGGATGCGAGCTGCGTGGTGGCGATCAACGTCGAGCGGCGACTGGTGGACGAGGCCCTCAATGCGACCGACTACGTGCTCGAGGTGCCGCCGCAGCCGGTGACGTGCGAGCTCACGACGCAGTTCCGCAAGGACGTGCAGGTGTTTCCCATCACCGGCACATTCGCGCCGCGCGTGGTCTTGAAAGGCGGCGTGGCGGTCGACGGCTCGCCGCGGCTTGCCGACGTGAAAGGCGTCCCACGCGCGGTGTCGTGGCCGGTGGAATGGTGGATCAACAACGGCGGCACGATCCGCGACGGGCTGATCCGGGTCGTCAATGCCTACAAGCAGCTCTACGGCCCGGGCGGGCCCCGGGCCGGGAAGTAATCGCGGCGAGACAGAGCGCAGCGCGGACGTTATGCAAGGGTTCGTCCGCGGCGGGAATTGCACAGCTCCATCATGACCCTCGAAACCATCGCGTTGCTCCTGGCGGCCGGCGTCGCCGGCGGCCTGGTGAACGCCATCGCCGGCGGCGCGACGCTCATCACGTTCCCGGCCATGATGGCCGCCGGACTGCCGCCGATCATCGCCAATGCATCGAATGCCGTGGCAGTCACGCCCGGTCACCTGCTGGCAGCCATCGCCGACCGGTCGCAGCTGCCGCCGCGCGATGCCGCGCTGCTTGCCACCGTCGGCGCGGCCGTGATCGGCGGCGCGGCGGGCGCCGTGCTGCTGCTCGTTACGCCGGATCGCCTGTTCACATTGCTGGTGCCGGCACTCGTGGCCGCGGCAACCGCCGTGTTCGCGTTCTCAAGCCGCATACAGCGCGCGGTGGCCCGCAAGGGCCGGATCGACACGGCGCGGCGGCCGCTGGTGACGGCGATGGCCGTGTACGGCGGCTACTTCGGCGCCGGGCTCGGCGTGTTGCTGCTGGCCGCCCTGCTCGTGACAGGCAAGGACGACCTGCGGCGTGCGAACGCGCTCAAGAACGTCCTCGCCACTGCCGTGAGCGCAGCATCCCTCATCATCTTCGCCGCGCAGGGCATCGTGAACTGGCCGGCGACGCTGACCATGCTCGCCGGCGCCATCGCGGGCGGCTATGCCGGCGGCCGGCTCGTCGCCTGGCTGCCGCAGCCGGCCGTGCGCGCGGCGGTCGTGACGTTCGGCTGCCTCATGAGCGTTCTCTACGCGCTGCGCTACTGGACGTGAGGGGGCCGCATCACCCGCCCTCCATCTCCTCGCGCAGGATTTCGAGCTCCAGCCACTTCTGCTCCGCGGCGGCGAGCTCCGACTGGCTGGCCGCCAGCGTCTCGGATGCCTGCGTGAAAGCCGACCGGTCCCGCGCGTAGAGGCCGGGGTCCTCGAGACGGGCCTGCAGCGCGCGGATGCGGCCCTGCAGGCGCTCGATCTCAGCCGGCAGCGTTTCGAGCGCGTGCTTCTCGTGGAAGCTGAGCTTGCGCTTCGGCGCGCGGGCGGGGGCCGGCGCCGGCTCGCGCGCGGGGGCTGCGGCAGCCTTCGGCCGCGAGACCTGGCGGGCGGCAAGGTCGGCGCCGCGCTGCGCGATCATGTCGGAGTAGCCGCCCGCATAGTCCGTCCAGCGCCCGTCTCCCTCCGGCGCGACGACGACATTGACGACGCGGTCGAGGAAGTCGCGGTCGTGGCTGATGAGGATGATGGTGCCGGCATAGCCGCCGAGCATCTCCTCAAGGACATCAAGCGTCTCCAGGTCGAGGTCGTTCGTGGGCTCGTCGAGCACCAGCAGGTTGGACGGGCGCGCTAGCGCCCGCGCCAGCATGATGCGCCCGCGCTCGCCGCCCGACAGCACACGCAGCGGCGTGCGCGCCTGCTCCGGCGCGAACAGGAAATCCTTCATGTAGCTCACGACATGGCGGGTGCTGCCGCCGACCACCACCGTGTCGCCGCGGCCGCCGGTGAGCGCCTGGCTCAGCGTCCACTCGGGATCGAGGCTCTCGCGGTGCTGGTCGAAAACGGCCATCTCCAGGTTGGCGCCGAGACGGACCGTGCCGGTGTCGGGCGCAAGCTGGCCGGTCAGCAGCTTGACGAGCGTGGTCTTGCCGCTGCCGTTGGGGCCGACGATGCCGATGCGGTCGCCGCGGTGGACGCGGATCGAGTAGCCCGCGACGACGGGACGGCCGCCAAAGGACTTGCCGACCGCCTTGGCCTCGATGACGAGAGTGCCCGACTGCTCGGCCTCGGTGGCATCGATGACGGCCTTGCCGGCCGCCTTGCGGTGCTTGCGGCGCGTGCGGCGCAGGTCTTCCAGGGCGGCCATGCGGCGCACGTTGCGCTTGCGGCGCGCGGTGACGCCGTAGCGGACCCAATGCTCCTCGCGCACGATCTTGCGGTCGAGCTTGTGCTGCGCCTGCTCCTCGTCGGCAAGCTGCTGGTCGCGCCAGGCCTCGAACTGGCCGAAGCCCAGCTCCACGCGGCGCGTGCTGCCGCGGTCGAGCCAGACCGTGGCGCGCGAGAGATTGGCCAGGAACCGGCGGTCGTGGCTGATGAGGACGAGGGCGCCGCGCTGCGCGGCAAGCCGCGCCTCGAGCCACTCGATGGCCGGGAGGTCGAGATGGTTGGTCGGCTCGTCGAGCAGCAGCACATCGGGCGCCGGCGCCAGCACGCGGGCAAGGGCTGCGCGCCGGATCTCGCCGCCCGACAGGCGGGCGGGGTCTTCCGACCCGTCGAGGCCAAGCTGCTCCAGCAGATAGCGGGCCTGATAGGGGTCGTCGGTCGGGCCAAGACCCGATTCGACATAGGCCAGCGTCGTCGGATAGCCGGCCAGATCCGGCTCCTGCGGCAGATAGCGGATCGCGGCACCCGGCTGGGCGAAGCGCGTGCCGTGATCGGCCTCGATCAGGCCGGCAGCGATCTTCAGCAGCGTCGACTTGCCCGAGCCGTTGCGGCCGACGAGGCACACGCGCTCGCCGGCCGAGACGGCAAGCTCGGCGTCCTCCAGCAGCGGCGTGCCGCCGAAGGTCAGGGCAATGCCGCTGAGCTGGAGAAGCGGGGGTGAGGACGCCATCCGATGCCTTTTGCTCGAAGGGCACGGTCTATAACGCGCGCCGCAGGCCGTGTCTTGCCATCACCTTGGTCGCAAAGCGACAGTTTCGTGACAGACCGGGGCGGGCCTGCTAGAGCGGGTGCCCGCCCATGCAACGGGCGCGACTCACCGCCTGCGGAGCCTCCCTCCCGATGGACCCGTTCGTCTTCCTTGCGGTCATGGCGGCCGCGGCCCTGCATGCCTCCTGGAACGCGCTCATCAAGGGCGGCCAGGACCCCTATCTCTCCATGACCTACATGGCGACGATGTCGGGAACGCTGGCCCTGCTGCTGCTGCCGTTCGTGCAGATGCCGGTGCCGCAGGCGTGGGTCTGGCTGGCGGCCTCGGCCGCGCTGCACACGGCCTATCGCTATTTTCTCATCGAGGCCTACAAGGCCGGCGACCTCGTGCAGGTCTATCCCATCGCGCGGGGCGCCGCTCCGCTGATGACGGCCGCCTCGACGGCGCTGCTCATCGGCGAGACGCTGTCGCCCTTCGGCTATGCCGGCATCGGCGCGCTGGTGGTCGGCGTGTTCCTCATGTCGCTGCGCGGCGGCCGGCTGGGTCACCTCGAGCCGCGCGCGGTCGGCTACGCGCTCATGACGTCGCTGACGATCACGGCCTACACGTTCGTCGACGGGGTCGGCGCCCGCATCAACGGGTCGCCGCAGAGCTTCTGGGCCTGGATGACCTGCTTCAACGGGCTGACGATGGTGGCGACCGCCATGCTCTGGCGCGGCCCGGCCGTGCTGTCCGGATTCCGCAAGGCGTGGGTGCCGGCGGTCGGCGGCAGCGTGATGTCGATGGCCGCCTACGGCATCGCCATCTGGGCCATGACGAAGGCGCCCATCGCGCTGGTGGCAGCCCTGCGCGAGACGAGCGTGCTGTTCGCCGCACTGATCTCGGTGCTGATCCTGAAGGAGCCGATGACGCGCTGGCGCACGCTGGCGGCGGCGGGCATCGTCGGCGGTATCGTGCTGCTCAGGCTGGCCTGAGGCTCAGGCGGCCGCGGGCTCGGGCAGCGGCACGCCGGCGGCAGAGAACGCGATGCGCTGGCGCTCCGACACGGCGGCGAGATCGAAGCCCTCGATGGTCTCGTTGAACATGCGCGCGAAGTTGAGGCGCGCGCGCAGGTGCAGGAACACGCCGCCGAGGCCGATGGCGGCACGGTCCATGAACACGAACTCGCGCGGCACGGTGACGGGCCCCTTCTCCTTCAGCGCCTTGTGCACGGTGAACGCCTCCTTGCGGCCATAGGCGCCCGGCGTGGTGCCCTCGGCGATCTCGCGCTCGCGGTCATCGAGCAGCGGGCCGTAGATGAAGCGGGCCCAGATGTTGAGGACGTCGATCAGCTCGTTCGACAGGCCGCGGAAGCCCCACGTCTCGTAGGCGTGCACGACGAGAGCGCGGTTGTCGGCACGCAGGCCGTTGTAGAGGTCGACCACGCCCTGCACGAACGGCGTGCGGAAGGTGCGGATGCAGCCGTAGTCGAGCAGGTTGATGCCGGCGGCGCGGCCGTCCCGCTCGAAAATGGTGTAGTTGCCGAGGTGCGGGTCGCCGTGGATGACGCCGTAATGGGAGAAGGGATACCACCAGGCGCGGAACATGGCGCGCGCGATGGCGTTGCGCTCCTCCAGCGGGCGCTCGGTGTAGTCCATGAGACGCCGGCCATCGAGCCACGACATGGTGAGCAGGCGGCCGGTGGACAGATCGGCGATCACCTCGGGCACGTGGATCGCGGGGTCGCCGGCGAAGATGGCGGCGTAGAGCGCCATGTGGCGCGCCTCCAGCCGGTAGTCGAGCTCCTCGCGCAGGCGGGCGGCGATCTCCTTGTGGATCTCGCGCGTGTCGACGGCGGGGTTCATGCGCGCGTGCAGCGCGAAGATGAGCTTGAGCTGGGAAAGGTCGGCCTCGACGGCCGACTGCATGTCGGGATACTGCAGCTTGCAGGCAAGCGTTTGGCCATCAAGCGCCGTCGCGCGGTGGACCTGGCCGAGGGAGGCGGACGCCGCCGCCTGCTGATCGAAGGACGCAAACCGCGCGGCCCAGCCGGACCCAAGCTCGGCCGCCATGCGCCGGCGCACGAAACCCGGGCCCATGGGCGGGGCGTGGGACTGGAGCTGGCTCAGCTCCTGCGCATATTCGGCCGGCAGCGCCTCGGGAATGGTGGACATGAGCTGGGCGACCTTCATGATCGGCCCCTTGAGGCCGCCCAGCGCCGCGGCGAGCTCCGCGGCAACGCGGCTGTCGTCCGATTCGATGCCGAACAGACGCTGGCCCGCGACGCGCGCGGCAACGGCGCCGACGTTCGTGCCGACCCGCAAGTAGCGGGAGGCGCGGGCGGAAAACCGGTTTTCCTCGTTCTCGCTCACAGGCTGCCTCCTTGCCGCGCCTCCCCGACTTAAGCACCCAATCCAGAAGGTCAATGTGGCGGAGTGCATAAGCGCGACACGGGATGCGACTCGCGCGGGCCCGGGCTATCCTGAAATCCCGGCACCCGCATGGAACAGGACATGCAGAACAGACCGGCAGCAGTGCCGTGGACCTCGTGGTGGGCCGATCCCGTCCTGCGCGCCATCATCGCACTGGGGCTGACGCAGATCATCTCCTGGGGCACGACGCTCTATGCGCTCGGCATCCTGGGCAAGCCGATCGTCGCCGATACCGGCTGGAGCCAGGGCCTCGTGTTCGGCGGGCTGACGGTGGGCCTGCTGGTGTCGAGCGTGCTGTCGGCGTGGATCGGCAGGCTGATCGACCGGGTCGGCGGACGGCGCATCATGTCGCTCGGCTCGATCCTGTCGGCGGCCGGGCTCGTCCTCCTGGCCGGCGTGACGCATCCGTGGGCGTACCTCGCGGTGTGGGCCTTCCTCGGCATCGCCATGCGCATGACGCTGTATGACGCGGCCTTTCCCTCGCTGGTGCAGGTGGCGCCGTCGCGCGGCCGGCGCAGCATCTCCTACCTGACCCTGTTCGGCGGACTGGCATCGACCATCTTCTGGCCCATCGGCGCCTGGCTCAACGCCGACTATGGCTGGCGCACGACGCTGCTGGTTTTCGCGGCCATCAACCTGCTGGCCTGCCTGCCGCTGCACTGGTGGGGGCTCGCCGGGCGCGCCGAACACGACGGCGGCACCGTCGCGCCCGCAGCCCAGGCGGCGACCGATGGCCCGCCGCCGCTCGAAGGGCGCGCACGGACCGTGGCGATGGTGCTGTTCGGCATCGTCTCGTCGGCCTGCGCGTTCGTGTTCGGCGCGCTGGCGGTGCACCTCGTGCCGCTGATCCAGGCCTGGGGCGTGGCGCTGACGGCCGCGGTGGCGCTCGCCTCGATGAAAGGCATCGCGCAGGTGGCGGGCCGGCTGTGGGAGCTGTTGTTCGCGCGCAAGCTGAAGCCGCTCAACCTGGGGCGCGTCTCCGTGGCATTCCTGCCGCTGTCGCTCCTGGTGCTGATCCTCGGCGGCGCGAACTACACCTCCGCGCTGGTGTTCACCCTCCTGTTCGGTGTGTCGAACGGGCTCGTCACCATCGTGCGCGGCGCGGTCCCTCTGGCGCTGTTCGGGCCAAAAGGGTATGGGGCGGTGCTGGGTGTCCTGGCGACGCCGTACCTCGTCCTCAATGCGCTGGCTCCGGCGGTGTTCGCCGTGCTGGTGGAGCGGGCGGGCTATCGCACCGGCGCCCTGCTGCTGCTGGCCGCGGGCGCGATCGCCCTGGCAGCCATGGAGGGGATGGCACTATGGCATCGCAGACGCTCCGAACGCTCGCCTGCCTAGCAATCGTCGCCGTCGCGACGGCACCCGGATCACGTGTCGCGCAGGCGCAGGGCGCCGCCGAGCCGCCCAAGGCCGCGGCTCCCGGCACGCCCGTCAAGCTCGCCGCGGATATCCACGAGACGATCGAGCGCGTGCCCGTCACGGTGCGGCTCATCGACGGCCGGTCGCACACGGGCACCATGGTCGTGACGCACTTCCGGCCCGACGGCGCCGGGCCATTCCCCGTCGTCGTGCTCAATCACGGACGCGCCTCCGACGAACGCGCGAAGGTGCCGCGGTGGCGCTATACGCCCATCGCGCATTACTGGACGCGGCGCGGGTTCGCCGTGTTCGTGCCGACGCGGCTCGGCTACGGCGAGTCCGGTGTCGAGCCCGACCCGGAGCTTTCGGGTGCCTGCGCGCGCAAGAACTACGGTTCGATGCTGCAGGCAGCGACGGCGGCCGTGAGCGCGACGCTCGACCTGGCAAAGCGGCAGCCCTGGGCGGACACGCGCCGCGTCATCGTCATGGGCATCTCGGTCGGCGGCATCACCACGACCTATGCCGTGGGACGCGGGCTGCCGGGCATCATCGCCGGCATCAATGTCGCTGGCGGCGCGGGCGGCAATCCGCGCACCATGAGCGCGCACCCCTGCGATCCCGGCGCGCTCCAGGCCGTCTATGCGGCGGCGGGCCGGACGGCGAAGGCGAAAATGCTGTGGCTCTACGCGGAGAACGACAAATACTGGGGCGCGGAGCTGCCGCGGCAATGGGCAGCGGCCTACAGCGGCGCGGGCGGCAAGGTCGATTTCGAGATGCTGCCGCCGGTCGGCGATGACGGCCATCGGCTGATCGCCAGCTTCTCGCTATGGCGGCCGCGCATCGACCGCTTTCTCGCCGGGCTCGGCTTCGCAGCACCCGTGTCGGCCGGCGCGCCGGCCGCGACGACCTTCGCGCCGCTGGAGGACGCCGGCAGGATACCGTTCATCCGCGATACCGGACGGGAGGCCTATGCCAAGTTCCTGGCGGCGGACGTGCCGCGCGCGTTCGCGCTGTCACGCGACGGCGCATGGGCCTTCCAGAGCGGCCACGACGCCATGCAGCGCGCCGTGGAGCGCTGCCAGAAGCACACGGACCTGCCGTGCCGGCTCTATGCGGTGGATGACGCGGTGGTGTGGGCGCCGCAGGACTAGAGCCGCAAGCAAGGACCAGGCGTCAGGAGCGGCCCTTCGCCGGCGGGCGGTCGCAGCCGGCGATGCACTGGATGGCCGGCGCGCCCGGCGGTGCGGGCGGCGGCGCGGGGCGCTTTGCCTCCTCCCACGCGTTCACATCGAAGGGATCGGCGCGCAGACGGCTCTTCAGCGGCGACGCATCGTAGTAGCGATCGATGTCGGGATCATCGACATTGCCGGGATCGGCAAAGGGCGCCTCGGCTTCGGTCGCGTCGCCGGCCGACTGGGCAAATGCCGGCACGGCGGCAGGCATCATGGACGCGGCCACCAGCAGGCAGAGCGCAAGACATCGATGCAACGGACGATCCATGATCGCGCCCGCGATTGCCACAAGGAATGCAGGACAGTGCACCGGCAATCGTAAAGCAAGCGTTTCGGCGCAGCGGACGCGCTAGGGTTTCGTGCCGGGATAGCGCCAGTAGGACCCGCGCTCGATGGTGACGCGCTCGAGCAGGGGCAGGCGGCGCTCCGGCGGGCGCTCGCCGGTCTGCAGCAGCAAGCCGATGTCGTTCAGCAGAGCCGAGTTCTCCGCATAGGTCGAGTGATTGAGAGCCAGCACGTCGGTGCTGGTCTGCGTCACGTCGATGGTATCGATGCCGGACATGATGACCGGTCCGTCCGGCGGAACGTCGCCGGCGCGCGGGATGCCGCCCGCGACGCGGCGGGCGGCCGACATCGCCCGGTCGTTGGCGGAGGCGTAGAGCGTGACGCCCTGGCCGATGGCGGTGAGGTTGCGGGCGAGGTTCTGGAAAACGTCGCGGTCGACGTCGGGCGCGGCGAGAATGATCTGGTTGAGCTTGACGCCCGGCGGCATCGAGGGCGCGAGATCGCGCAGCACCTGCAGCAGCGGCAGATTGCCCATGCTGTGCGCCACGATGCTGACGCTCTTGGCGCCGGTCTCGCGCACCACGAGGTCCAGGAACTCGCGCAGGTACGGCTCGGCCTGCACCGAACTGTCGCGATCATAGCCGTAGCTCGCCACTCCGCCGCCCGACGGCCAGGAATAAAGGAACGGCGCGCCGTCGAACTTCAGGTCGTAGGCCATCTGCGCCGTGCGGTAGAGCGCGTAGTCGAACTCGTTGTTGTAGCCGTGGATGAAGACGACGGCCTGGTCCTTGAAGGCGTTGCTCCTGGCGAGGCGCTGGCGGACGAGATCCAGGAACTCCTCGCGCGAGAGCGCGTGCATCTCCTGCACGGTGAAGTGCAGCTTCGGGTCCTCCTCCTGCTGGAAGACGGTGATCTGGAGGTAGGGGATCGTGATGACCCAGGGCCGCTCGATGTTCGGCACCTGGTGCACCTTGGGGATGGTGACGAGCGCGCGGCCGAGCTCCAGCCGGTGGGCGCGATCGGACCCGTAAGCGATGCGCTTGGGCGTGTCGGCGCGGGCACGGTCGGTGCCGTAGAACACGGGTACGACATCCCAGTCGGTCTGGGCGTCGGCAGACCTGGGCTGAACCGGGGACGCGCCTCCGCCCCCGGGCGATGGCGGCGCGCGCGTCACGGGGGCAGGCTCGGTCGCCGGAGCAGGTGCGCGGCGCGCCATACCGGACGGCGGCGGCGCGTCTGCAGGAGCCTCACGCTGTTCGGGGGCGGCAGCCGGCGGCGCGGTGGCGGGCGCCTGACCGACCCGCTCGGGCAGGTAGTCGCCCAGCGTCATCAGGACGACAGGGGCGGCGATGAGAAGAAGAAGGGCAATGCGGACGATGTACTTCACGGGGCGCGAGGCCCGCCCGGCGATCCACCACGCAAAGAGCAGCAGAAGAACGCCGGCGCCAAGCAGCAGCCCGGTGGTATGCTGAGCAACAAAGTCGTGCATAGGTCCGCCCCCTGACACCGGCCCGCAGATTAGGAAACGCAGACGGCCCCGGCAATCCGTTTGCCTCGGCCAGGTGCCGATGGCGATGCGACTTGCCAGCCGTGTGTGGCTTGGGCATGACGGCAGCACGATGACGCACCGGATATCCCCGCGCCTGGCCGCCGCGCTGTCGATCACCGCAGCCATGGTGCTGACGGGGTCCAATGTGCCGTTCGGCAAGGCGATCGTTGGGGAAATCCCGATCTACCTCTTCCTGCCGCTGCGCTTCGCGGTGGCCTGCCTGGCGCTGGCGCCGCTGGCGGCGCGCGAATCCGGCCCGCGACTTTCGCAAACGACGCCCGGGCAGCGGCGGGACATCTTCGCCATGTCGCTGCTCGGCATGGTGGGCTATACGATCTTCATCCTCGAGGGCCTGAAGCGCACGTCGGCGTCGGACGCCGGCATCATCACGGCGACGATCCCGGCGGTGGTGGCGCTGATGGGCGTCGCGTTCGCGGGCGACCGCCTGTCGCGCCGGCAGATGGCGGCGGTGGGGCTGGCGGTGGCGGGACTGGCCCTGATCCAGGGCTTCGCCGCCAGCACGGGGGCGCGCACGCTGGCCGGCAACCTGCTGGTGGGCGGGGCCGTGCTGTGCGAAGCGAGCTTCGTCGTGCTCGGCAAGCGGCTGGCGCCGCCGTTCCGGCCGTTCCGCCTGTCGCTCGGCGCCAACCTGGTCGGGCTGGTGCTGTCGATCCCGCTGGCGGCCATCGACGCACGCGGGTTCGAACCGTCGAGCGTGCAGTGGGCGACGTGGGTGCTGTCCGTCTGGTATGCGCTGTCGGCGAGCGTCATCTGCCTGTGGCTGTGGTATCGCGGTCTGCCTTATGTCGAGACCTGGATGGCGGGGCTGGCGACGGCGGCCATTCCCGTGTCGGCGCTGCTGGTGTCGGCCCTCTACCTGCGCGAGGCGATCGGCTGGCCGCAGCTTGCCGGCGCAGCGCTCGTGATCGCCGCCATCGTCGTCGGCGCACGCTCCGCGCAGCGCACGCCGCCGCCCGGATGACGACGGTCACAACGCCGGTGCGCAACGCGCCGGCCCGCCTTCCATCGGCCGGCAACACATCCTAAGAACAGGCATGACCACGACGCTGCCAGCGCCGGAAGCCCTCGCCGACGGCATCGCCGCCGGCGACCGGGCGCTGCTGGCGCGCGCCATCACGCTGGTGGAGAGCACGCGCGCCGAGCATCGGGCGCTGGCGCAGGACCTGCTGCAGGCGCTGCTGCCGCGGACCGGACGCTCGCACCGCATCGGCATCACCGGCGTGCCAGGCGTGGGCAAATCGACCGCCATCGACCAGCTCGGCATGAACCTGATCGCGGACGGGCACAGGATCGCCGTGCTGGCGGTGGACCCGACGTCCTCGCGCACGGGCGGGTCCATCCTCGCCGACAAGACGCGCATGGCGCGGCTGTCGGCCAGCCGCTCCGCCTTCATCCGCCCCTCACCCACGTCCGGGACGCTCGGCGGCGTGGCGCGCAAGACGCGCGAGACGATGATGCTGGTGGAGGCGGCCGGCTTCGACATCGTCATCGTCGAGACGGTGGGCGTCGGCCAGTCGGAGACGGCGGTGGCGGACATGGTGGACTTCTTCCTCGTCATGCTGCTGGCGGGCGGCGGCGACGAGCTGCAGGGCATCAAGAAGGGCGTGATCGAGATCGCCGACATGATCGCCATCAACAAGGCGGACGGCGACAACGTCGCCCGCGCACGGCGCGCGGTGGCCGACTATCAGGGCGCGCTCAACATCCTGACGCCGGCCTCGGCAAGCTGGACGCCGCCGGTCATCGCCGTGTCGGCGCGCGACAACTCGGGTCTGGATACGCTGTGGGCGCGCATCGAGGAACACCGGGAGAAGCTCTCCGCCACCGGCGAATTCGCGGCGCGGCGGCGCACGCAGGCGGTGACCTGGATGCACAGCCTGCTGCGCGAACGGCTGATGGCGAGCGTGCTGGGCGACCCGCGCGTGGCTGCGGCGCTGCCGGCCCTTGAACAGGACGTGCGCGACGGTACGCTGACGCCGATGCGGGCCGTCGACGAGGCGCTGGCGCTGCTGGCCCTGCGCGGCAAGGGACCGGCGGCAGGCTAGGCGGAAAGCTGGAGAGAGACATGCGCGTGCTGCTGACGGGATTCGGACCCTTCCCCGGCGTGCCGGTCAACGCCACCATGCGGCTGGTGCCGGCCATCGCGGCCGCGGCACGGCGCGCGCTGCCGGACGTGCGCATCCGCGATGAAATCCTCACGACGGCCTGGCAGGTGGCCCCCGACCGCGTCGCGGCGCTGCTGGCCGAGGCCAGGCCGGACGTGGCGCTGCACTTCGGCGTCTCCGGCCGCGCGCGCGGCTTCGAAATCGAGATGCGCGCGGTGAACCGCGCCAGCATGCGCCCCGACGCGGCCGGCGCCAGCGCCGCGCCGGTCTGCCTCGACGAGACCGCAGGCGACTTCATCGGCAGCACCTTCCGCGGACCGCTGATCGTCGCCCGCCTGCGCCAGCTCGGCCTGCCGGCGTTCATCTCGCGCGACGCGGGCACATACCTGTGCAATGCCGTGCTGTTCCGGTCGCTCGCCTGCTCGGCCGGCAGCGGCACGCGCACGGGCTTCATCCATATTCCCGCATCTCTCGCAGGCAGCGATGGCACGCGCGCCGGCGGCCGCTGTCCGCTGACGTGGGACGAGGCGCTGGAGGGCGGCGTGGAGATCGTCGCCACCGCACTGGGACGGCCGCCGGTCAGGATCGCGATGTCAGGCGGGCAGGGCGTCGAGCAGGGCAGAGAGCGCCGGCGCAGGCCGCGTCTCGCCGACCTCGAGACCGCGCCAGTTGCGTAGGACGGGATCGGCGAAGGCGCCCGATCCCGGCAGCAGCCGCGCGATGAGATGGCGCGTCATCGCCTCGGCCGCGCGCTTGGCACCGTCGTCGGCCTTGAGCGCGAACCCCAGGCCAAGCTGCGGGAAGACACCGCAGTAGACGCCCTCGGCGCCGGTCTTGAGAAACACCTGCCGCGGCAGGCGCTCAAGAACCATGGTGTCGAGCCGGCCGGGGCCCGCCATCATGTCGGGCTCCGCCCAGCAGGCTTCCATGATGCGGCGGAAGGTGCGGGCGCGGCCGGGCGGCAGCCCCTCGCCCGTGCCGATGCGCGCGAAGGCCTGCGCCAGCGCGGCGAGCGGCAGCGGCCAGTTGGGAAGCGAGCAGCCGTCGATGCCGGGCGTGACGCCGGAGAGCGACAGGCCGGCGGTCGCTTCCAGCACGCCGGCGACGCGCTGCTGGACGGGATGGGCGGCGCGCCAGTAGTCCGCCGTCGGCTCGCCCAGATGGACGGCCGTCGCCAGCATGCCGGCGTGCTTGCCCGAGCAGTTGTTGTTGAGCGCCGTCGGGGCAACGTCGGCGCGGATGAGCGCGCGGGCGGCCGCCTCGCCCGTCGGCATGTGCGCGCCGCAGCCGAGATCGGCGACCGAAAGCCCGGCGCGCGCCAGCATGCCGGCCGCGACCGCGACATGGCGCTCCGTGCCGCTGTGGGAGGCGGCGGCGAGCGCGATCTCGGCGGCGCCGAAGCCGAAGCGGTCGGCCGCGCCGCTCTCGATCAGCGGCACGGCCTGCATGGCCTTGACCGCCGAGCGCGGAAAGACGGGCGCGGCGATGGCGCCGGCCTGCGCGACGATCTCGCCGTTGGCGCGCGCAAGGGCGATGGCGCCGGCATGACGGCTCTCGACACGGCCGCCGCGCGTCAGCTCGATGAGGACGGGATCGGTCATGGCTCGCTCCTGGGCTGGCTCCTGGGCTTCCTCCTGGCGTCCTCGCCGCTCAGCGGTTTGCTCGCGCGATCACCGCATGCAGCAGGACGTTGGCGCCGGGGATAGCGTCCTCCAGCGTCATGTCCTCCGCCTCGTTGTGGGAGATGCCGTCCTTGCAGGGCGTGAAGATCATGGCCGTGGGGACGATGGACGCCATGTGATAGGCGTCGTGGCCGGCCTCCGACAGCAGGTCGAGCGTCGCATGGCCGAGCTCGGCGGCGGCAGACCGCACGAGGCCGACCATCTCCGGATCGAAGGCGAGGCCGCCGAAGCCCCAGCGCTCGCCGACCGTCATCTCGCAGCGTCCGCGCCGGGCGCAATCGGGGAGCGCGATCTCGACCTCGGCCAGCATCGCGTCGAGCTGCCCGCGGTCGGGATGGCGGAAGTCGGCGAAGAGGATCGCGCGCTCGGAGATGATCCCCGGCAGGTTGGGCCACAGGTCGAGGCGCGCGGCGGTGGCCTTGCCCTCGCCCGGCGCGTAGCGCCAGCCGATGTCGTCGATGGCGACGGCGGCATGCGAGGCGCCGACCAGGGCATTGCGCCGGCGCGCCATCGGCGTCGGGCCGACGTGGGCCGTCTCGCCCGATATCTCGATGCGCATGCCGGCGGTGGCAAAGCCGCCGGTGACGACGCCGACCGGAACGCCGGCCGCATGCAGCCTGGGGCCCTGCTCGATGTGAAGCTCGAAATAGCCGTCGACGGCGCGGCCGCCGACCGGCGCGGAACCGGCATAGCCGATGCGCGTCAGCTCGTCGCCGAAGCGCAGACCGTCCCTGTCGCGGCGGTCGAGCGCCCAGGCGACGCTCTCCTTGCCCGCGAACACCTGCGAGCACAGCATGGGCGGATAGAAGCGCGCGCCCTCCTCGTTGGTCCAGTTGACCACCTCGACCGCGCGGCGCGTCCGGATGCCGAGCTCGTCGAGGGTGCGCAGCACCTCGAGCCCGCCCAGCACACCGAGAATGCCGTCGAAGCGGCCGCCGGCGGCCTGGGTGTCGAGATGGCTGCCGACGAGCACCGGCGGGAGGGCGGGCTCGCTGCCTTCCCGGCGCACGAACATCGAGCCGAGCTGGTCGACGGAGAGCGCGTAGCCGGCATCCCTGGCCCACATCGCGAACAGGTTGCGCATGTCCCGGTCGGCATCGCCCAGGGTGAGCCGCCGCAGGCCGCCCTTCGGGCCCTTGCCGATGGCGGCCGAGGCCATGAGCGTGTCCCACAGCCGGCCGCCGTCGATGGTCAGGTTGGGGCGCATGGCAATCCTTCCCTAAGGCTGAATTTCCCGTTTCCGGCGGCCTTCGGGCGCCGCCGATGCCGGCCTGGACGCCAGATCTAGCGCCGAAGCGGCCCGACACCAAGTGAGGGCACAAGATCATGGGGCCCGGGTTTCCGGCGCCGGAGGCGAAGCACCGTATGCGAATTAACCCCAGGTTATCGACTGGAACATAAGCTGCCGGATGGGAACTTGCAGGTGTCGTGGCATCCAGATGCTGAACGGAGGCATAGGCTCCGCCCGGGGAGGATCCCTGATGGGCGAATACTCGTCGCTGCTGGGCGACGCGGTGCTCCGTCAGCGTGCCCGCACGGCCGAGCACATGGCCCACATCGAGGCCGAGCTGGCGAGCAAGGTCAAATCCCAATTCATCGCCAACATGAGCCATGAGCTGCGGACGCCGCTCAATACCGTCATCGGCTTCTCGCGCCTGCTCGCCGAGCACCAGAAGCGCAACCTGCTCGATGCCGAGATCGTCGAGTACTCGCGCCTGATCGAGGACGCCGGCAACCACCTCCTCGCCGTCATCAACGACATTCTCGACATCTCCAAGATCCAGAGCGGCAAGTACACGCTCGACGAGCGCGAAATCCGCCCGCTCGAGCTGCTGACCGAATCGGCTGCCGCCTTCGAGCTGGCGGCACAGGACGCCGAGATCGCCATCATCAGCCTGCTGCCGGAGGAGCTGCCGGCGGTGCGCGGCGACGCCGACAAGCTGCGGCAGGTGTTCGCCAACCTGATCAGCAACGGCCTCAAATTCACGAACAAGGGCGGCATGGTCACGCTCGAGGCGCAGCGGCTGTCCGACGACGGCGTCGCCGTGCGCATCAGCGACACCGGCATCGGCATGACGGAAGAGGAGATCGGCATCGCGCTGAGCCCGTTCGGCCAGGTCGATGCGAGCAGCACGCGCTGGCGTGACGGCACCGGGCTCGGGCTTCCCATCGCCAAGGCGCTGGTGGAGCTGCACGGCGGCTCGCTCGACATCGCCAGCATCAAGAACAGGGGCACGGAGGTCACGATCATCCTTCCGCCCGCGCACACCGTCAGCTCAAGCCAGTCGCGCGAGACGGCGCACGCACCCGATACCAATACGTTCATCTAGACATTTCGAGGCCAAGAGAGACGATCATGTCACACCTTCCACCGCATGGCGCCAACCCGGGCCAGCACGACCCGTCGATCGGACGCATCGTGTCCGTGACGGGCTCGAAGGCGATCGTCATGCTCGACGGCCCCTCGCCCGACAAGCGCGCGCGCGGCACCATCGAGCGTCCGGAGATGGGCACGCTGCTGGCGATCGATACGGCAAACACCATCGTGCTCGCCATCGTCTCGGCGCTCAGCGTGCCGGTGCCCGCCCAGCGCGACGGCGACGGCGAAATCTGGATCGCGGAGCTCGGCCTCGTCGGCGAGCTGTGGAAGAACGACGCCGGCCAGGCGAGCGTGTTCAACCGCGGCGTGACGGCCTATCCCTCGCTCGGCGACCGCGTGCGCGTCGCCAACAAGCCGGAGCTGGAGCTCGCCTTCTGCGGCAACGGCGACCATACGGTCCGCGTCGGCTGCATCCGCCAGGATTCGTCGATCCCGGCCATGGTCCGCGTCGACGACCTGCTCGGCAAGCACTTCGCCATCCTCGGCACCACCGGCACCGGCAAGTCCTGCACCACGGCGCTGATCCTGCGCTCGATCCTGGCGGAGAACCCGGCGGCGCACATCCTGCTGCTCGACCCGCACAACGAATACGCGCCCTCGTTCGGCGACATGGCCGAGGTGATCTCGCCGCGCAACATGCAGCTTCCCTACTGGCTGCTGACGTTCGAGGAGCTGGTGGAGGTGCTGCTCGGCAACCCGCAGGAGCGCAAGAGCGAGATCGAGCTGCTGCAGGAGCTGATCCCGCTCGCCAAGGGCCGCTACAACGGGCGCGGCCAGCGCGACGGCCAAGGCATCCGCCGCGGCCAGAACCCGGATACGCGCTACACCATCGACACACCGGTGCCCTACCGCATCTCCGACCTGATCATGATGCTCGACGAGCGCATGGGCAAGCTGGAGAACAAGCGCGACCTGTCTCCATACCGCAACATCAAGACGCGGCTCGATACCATCAGCCAGGACACGCGCTACGCGTTCATGTTCGGCTCGCTGACCGTGTACGACGGCATGGCGCAGATCCTGGGCCGCATGTTCCGGGTTCCGGTCAACACCAAGCCGGTGACGATCCTGGAGCTGACGGGGCTGCCGACGGAGATCATCAACGTCGTCGTCTCCGTGCTGTGCCGCATGTCGTTCGACTTCGCGCTGTGGAGCGAGGGCCGCGTGCCGGTGACGCTGGTGTGCGAGGAAGCCCACCGCTATGTGCCGGCCAACCCGACGCTCGGCTTCGAGCCGTGCAAGCGCGCCATCGCCCGCATCGCCAAGGAAGGCCGCAAATACGGCGCCTCGCTGTGCATCGTCACGCAACGGCCGGCGGAAATCGACCCCACCATCCTGTCCCAGTGCAACACGGTGTTCGCGCTGCGCATGTCGAACGACCGCGACCAGCAGATCGTGCAGTCGGCCGTCTCGGACAGCGGCTCGGGCCTGATCGAGTTCCTGCCGGCGCTCGGTCAGCGCGAGGCCATCGCATTCGGCGACGGCGTGACGCTGCCGGTGCGCATCAAGTTCGACGAGCTGCCGCGCAGCGCCATGCCGCGCAGCTCGACCGCGCGCTTCTCCGAGCGCTGGCAGAACTCCGTGGGCGACGAGGGCTTCCTGGAAAGCATCGTCGAGCGCTGGCGCGCCTCCTCCAGCGGCCCCGGCGACCAGAGCGCGCAGGTGAGCATGCTGGCGGAGGCCATGGGCCTGCCGCCCGGCGCGCAGGCGCCGGACGGCGAGCCGGAGCAGCCCTACGTGGACGCGGACACCGGCGGACAGGAGTGGCCCGAGGACACACGCGACACCGACGGCTTCGGCCGGGCGCAGGCCCACACCCGCGGCAATCCCGCCACCTTGCGCCGCGATGGAACGACGCCGTTCCGCAGGGGCGAGGAACCCGCGGGGGCCACCTCGCTGCGCTCGCTGCGCGAGAAGCTGATGCAACGCCAGCCGCCGCGCTGACGCCAAGAATTGCCGCGAGGGTGGCCGGCCCGTTTCTTGAGCGAAGCGGCGCCGACTGCTAGAACGACGCCGGCCCGCAAGAACGGAGCCGGAGCAGGACCCGCGGGCGTTTGTGGCCATGAGTTCCATCTATCCCGTCATCCTGTCCGGAGGCTCCGGCACGCGGCTGTGGCCGCTGTCGCGGGCGATGTATCCCAAGCAGTTCATCCCCTTCCACGAGGTGCAGCCGGACAGCTTCCTCGTTTCCGCCTTGCGGCGGCTGCCGGTGGACGACGGCTTCGCGCCGCCCACGCTCCTGTGCAACAACGACCACCGCTTCCTAGCCCGCGACGAGATCGCCAAGAGCGGGATCGCGACGCGCGCCATCATCCTCGAGCCGGTGGCGCGCAACACGGCGGCGGCCATCGCCGTGGCCGCACTGTCGGTGGTGGCGGACGATGCCGACGGCATCCTCATCGTCATGCCGTCCGACCACGTCATCCGCGACGAGGCACGCTTCCGCGAGGCGGTAAAGCTCGCGGCCCGGGTGGCCGAAAGCGGGCGCCTGGTGCTGTTCGGCATCCGCGCCCATGAGCCGCACACCGGCTACGGCTACATCCGCCAGGGCAAGCCGCTCGACGGCTATCCCGGCGCGTTCGAGGCCGCGGGATTTTTCGAGAAGCCGGACGCGGCGACGGCTGCCACCTACCTGGCCGACGGCGGCTACCACTGGAACAGCGGCATTTTCGTCTTCCGCGCGCAGACGCTGCTCGACGAGATGGAGCGCCACGCGCCCGCCGTACTGGCTGCGGCGCGCAAGACCTTCGACGGCGCGAAATTGGACCTCGGCTTCCTGCGCCTCGACAAGGCGGCGCTCGAGGCCGCGCCATCGATCTCCATCGACTATGCGGTGATGGAGCGCACCAAGGCGGCGGCCGTCGTGCCGGTCGACATGGGCTGGAACGACGTCGGATCGTGGTCCTCGCTGTGGGACGTCGCGCACCGCGACCGGGACGGCAACGTCGTCACGGGCGACGCGATCCTCGAGGATACGCACGACAGCTTCGTCCATTCGGGAAAGGCGCTCGTCGCCACCGTCGGCGTGAAGGACCTGGTGATCGTCGATACGGCCGACGCGCTGCTGGTGGCGGACCGGGCGCGCGCGCAGGACGTGAGCCGGATCGTCGCCCGGCTGCGCGATGCGGGCCGGCCCGAGCACGAGCGCCACGTGCGCAGCTACCGGCCCTGGGGCTTCTTCGAGACGCTGAGCATCGCTCCCCGCTTCCAGGTGAAGCTGCTGCACGTCAACCCGGGCGGCAAGCTGTCGCTGCAGATGCACCACCACCGGTCCGAGCACTGGGTCGTGGTGCAGGGGACCGCGCGCGTCATCATCGGCGATATCGAGAAGCTGGTGGGCGAGAACGAGTCCGTCTACATCGTCGCCACGCAGTGGCACCGGCTGGAGAACCCCGGCAAGGTGCCGCTGGAGATCATCGAGGTGCAGATCGGCAGCTACCTCGGCGAGGACGACATCGTGCGCAGCGACGACATCTACCGGCGCACGCCCGACGAGACGAAGTAGCGCTTCCCCTCGGCCCGGCTAGTCTAGTGCTTGGTGTCGCCGGCGGCCGGCATGTCGCTCACATGCACGCCCGACGGATGCGTCGCATGCGTCGGCTCGGCCGGCGTCGTGGCCAGCAGATGGCGATAGCGGCGATAGCTGACCGGGATGAAGGCCAGGTAGACGAGGGTCACCACCGTCAGCGTCGCATAGGGATAGGTGAGCAGGCACGCCACCATCGCCGCGACGGCGACGAAGATGGGCAGCACCCATTCGCGGCCGATGCGCTCGCCCAGAAGCTTGCCCGAGAAGGTCGGAATGGTGGAG
>JBFWWW010000044.1:0-22414 GCA_050245975.1 Hyphomicrobiaceae bacterium | reverse complement strand
TATGCAGACGCGGCCAATGCGAACTTCGACGGCGATGAGGCTCGTCTCGTCGAGGCCGTGACCCGCCGCAAATGAAACGGCCCGAAGCGTGAGCTCCGGGCCGCCGCCTGGGGTGGGGATGGCCCGTCGGCCCATCCCCTGCAGAGATCAGTAGTTGTAAGCGCGCTCGCCATGATCGACGAGGTCGAGGCCCTCGCGCTCCTGATCCGTCGCCGGCCGCAGGCCGATCACGATGTCCACCACCTTGTAGAGGATGAAGGACCCGATGCCCGACCAGAGCAGCGTCAGGCCGACGGCCTTGCCCTGCGCGGACATCTGAGCGACGAGGTCATATGCGGCGACCACGGCCTCGCCCGGCTTGGCAGCGTAGTCGAGGATGCCCGCTCCGCCGAGCGCGGGATTGACCAGGAGGCCGGTACCCAGCGCGCCGACGATGCCGCCGATGCAGTGGACACCGAAGACATCGAGGCTGTCGTCATAGCCGAACGCCTTCTTCACGCCGGTCGAGAAGATGAAGCAGATGATACCGGCAACGATGCCGAGGACGATCGCGCCCATCGGGCCCGAGAAGCCCGCGGCAGGCGTGACCGCCACGAGACCGGCGACCGCGCCCGACACCAGGCCGAGGAGCGAGGCTTTGCCCTTGGTCATCCACTCTGAGATCATCCACGCCAGCGCGGCAGCCGCTGTTGCAACGAACGTGTTGATCATCGCCAGGCCGGCAGCGCCGTTGGCTTCGAGGTTCGAGCCGGCGTTGAAGCCGAACCAGCCGACCCACAGCATCGAGGCGCCGACCATCGTCAGCGTCAGCGAGTGCGGAGGCATCGCCTCGCGGCCGAAGCCGACACGCTTGCCCAGGACCAGAGCACCGACGAAGCCGGCGATACCCGCATTGATGTGCACGACGGTGCCGCCGGCGAAGTCGATCGCACCCCATTGGAAGGAGCGTCCGGCATCCGCCATCACCTCGTCGAGCTTCGCTTGAGCAGCGACCTTGGCGTCGCCGGTGGCGGCTGCCAGAGCCTTCGCCGCATCGGCAACGGCATCGGGGCCGGCCCAATACCAGACCATGTGAGCGATCGGGAAGTAGATCACCGTGACCCACAGCGCGACAAACACCATCAGCGCCGAAAACCGCATGCGCTCGGCGAAAGATCCGACGATGAGGGCCGGCGTGATGCACGCGAACGTCATCTGGAAGCAGATGTAGACGTATTCCGGGATCACGACACCGTTAGAGAACGTCCCGGCGTTCGATTCAGCAGTGACACCCGCCAGGAAGGCTTTCGAAAAGCCGCCGACCCAGTCGTTCAGGCTGCCACCGTTCGTGAAGGCCATGCTGTAGCCGTAGAGGCACCACAGGATCATCACCATGCAGGTGATGGCAAAGACCTGCGTCAGTACCGACAACGTATTTTTGGTGCGTACGAGACCAGCATAGAACAGTGCCAGGCCCGGCACCGTCATGAACAGCACGAGGACGGCGGACACCATCATCCATGCGGTGTCGCCTTTGTTGGGTGTTGGCGGCGTTGGCGCCTGCGCGAGTGCCGGCAATGCGGCGAGCCCCACGGCAAGCGTCGCAAGGCCGGCAATTGCCCAGCCGCGCGCAGCGGTACGTGTCATGATCCTCTCCCTCGGAGTTGCGTTGGCTTGGATACGGGGAATACGTCAGAGCGCGTTGTCGTCGGTCTCGCCGGTGCGAATGCGGACCGTGTGCTCAATTGATGAGACAAAGATCTTTCCGTCGCCGATCTGTCCCGTCTTGGCGGCGCCGATAATGGCCTGGATCGCCTTGTCGACGCTGGCGGACGGAACGACGGCTTCGAGTTTGACCTTGGGAAGGAAGCTCACCGCGTATTCGGCGCCGCGGTAGATCTCCGTATGGCCCTTCTGTCGGCCGTAGCCTTTGACCTCGGTGACCGTCATGCCTTGCAGCCCGAGGTCGCTCAGAGCCGAGCGGACCTCCTCAAGCTTGAAGGGCTTGATGATGGCCGTCACAAGTTTCATGCACACCCCCATCGGATCGCGGCCCCGCGCCTGGACGGCGCGGCGCCTTGCAGCGCCCGCCCGGGCGGGCAGGCGATCGATGGTTAAGAGTCAAAAGATGTGCCAAGTCCGGAGCTGAAATATAACTATTTGATAACGCGAGATTTTCCCGCATATGCTCGGGTGGCGGACATCAGATTTGGGCAGGTTGCCGCATAAAAGATAGGCAAAAACAGTCAATTGCCCACTATTTGAGCGCGTAGGACGTATCGCGCATACGCATCAGCCCTTCCTGGGTCACTGATGCAACCAGAAGCCCGTCACGTGTGAAAACACTGCCGCGGCAGAATCCTCGCGCGCCGTGGGCGGACGGGCTGTCCTGGGAATAGAGAAACCACTCGTCGGCGCGGAAAGGCCTGTGAAACCACAACGCGTGGTCGAGGCTGGCGAGCTGCACATCGGAATCGAACATCAGCTTGCCGTGCGCGATGAGCGCCGTATCAAGCAATGTGAAGTCCGACGCATAGGCAAGGACGCACTGGTGCAGCGGGAAGCTGTCCGGGAGGCGGCCTGAGGCGCGCATCCACACGTGCTGCAAGGGCGGCGCCTTTTCGCGGGACAGATGCCGGGAAATGTCCACGTAGCGCAGCTCGATGGGCCGTTCGCGCTCCCAGTAGGCCCGGATATTGGCCGGCAGGTGCGCCATCAGCTTCGCCTTCAGCTCCTGCTCGCTGGGCAAATCCTCCGGCATAGGAACGTCAGGCATGGGTTGGTGGTGATCGAAACCCCTTTCCTCCTTCTGGAACGAGGCGCTCATGGCGAACATAGCGCGACCGCGCTGAATGCCTTTCACCCGCCGGGTCGTGAAACTGCCGCCATCACGGATGCGCTCGACTTCGTAGACGATCGGCTGGGCTGGGTCGCCCGGCAAAAGGAAGTAGGCATGGAGGGAGTGGGCAACGCGCTCGGCCGGTACGGTCCGCACGGCAGCGACCAGGGCCTGGCCCAGGACTTGGCCGCCATAAACGCGCTGCCAGCCTGCCGTGGGGCCCCGGCCCCGAAACAGGTTTTCCTCCAGCGTTTCAAGGTCCAGAATGGACACGAGATTGTCGATGGCGGTGCCGGATGCCGTCTGTGACATGGGTAGCAAGCCAATCCGAAGAAAATGACAGACCAGGCGGAAGGGGAGGGCAGCGCCCGAGCGCTGTCAAGCGCGGGCACGCCGCAGGTGCTTGACGTCGCGATAGTCGGCGGCAGCGTCGCCGGTCTTGCCCTTGCGTGTGCCCTCGCGGATGCAAGGGGTCCCCAATTCGCGATCGGGGTGATCGAAGCCGGCTCCCTTGAGCTGGTATCCACGCCGGATGTGCGCGCCTTTGCAATCTCCGCCGGCGCGGGGCATTTGCTCGAAAGCGTCGGCGCTTGGCCCGAACTTGCCGGCCACGCCCAGCCGATGACGGCCATCGACATTACCGATTCAGATTTGTCTGACGCCGTGCGGCCGGTCCTGCTGTCATACGAGAACGTTGTCGATGGCGAGCCCGGCACGAGCATTGTGGAAAGCCAGCGCCTGCGTTCAGCCATATTGGCAGCTGCCGGTCGTCGGCCGACGATCAGGCTTTTCGGGGGTGTCGCGCCAACGGCATTGGCCGTCGACGATGCCGGCGCCGAATTACGACTCTCCGATGCGAGCGTGCTGCGCGCGAGCCTGCTTGTTGCAGCCGACGGCGGTCGATCCTGGCTCCGTGAGAGGGCGGGTATTAAAACGGTCGCGTGGTCTTATCCGCAGTCCGGCATCGTCACCACCGTGACGCACGAGCGGCCTCACAACGGGCGGGGCGTGCAGAATTTTCTGCCCGGCGGCCCGTTCGCGATCCTCCCCATGACAGATTCGGCGTCAGGGAAGGCCCGCTCCTGCATTACGTGGAGCGAGGACGCGGAAGTCGCGCGCAGAATTCTCGCCCTCGACGACGTGGGCTTTCTCGCCGAGATCGAGCGCCGGTTCTCGTTTCGGCTCCGCCGCCCGCTGCAGGCCGGGCCGCGTCAGTCGTGGCCGCTGGCCATGCATCTTGCGCGCAGCCTGATTGCACCGCGGCTGGCGCTGGTGGGCGATGCGGCGCACGGAGTCCATCCCATTGCCGGACAGGGCCTCAATCTCGGACTGCGCGACGTGGCGG
The DNA here is from genome assembly GCA_050245975.1 of Hyphomicrobiaceae bacterium. Classification (GTDB taxonomy): domain Bacteria; phylum Pseudomonadota; class Alphaproteobacteria; order Rhizobiales; family Hyphomicrobiaceae; genus JBFWWW01. The sequence goes on along the minus strand of JBFWWW010000044.1, from coordinate 18,251 downwards.
CGCTGGCGGAGGTCTTGGCGGACGCAGCGCGTCTCGGTCTCGACATCGGCTCCGCCACCGTGCTCGAGCGCTACGAGCAGTGGCGGAGGCTCGATGCCGCCATGTCGGCTGCGACATTCGATGCCTTGAACAGGTTGTTCTCCAGCACCTCCCTGCCGCTGCGCACGGTTCGCAGCCTGGGTCTCGGGCTTGTCGATCGCGTGCCGGAGCTCAAGCGCTGGCTGGTGGCTGAAGCGGCGGGTCTGACCGGGGACGTGCCGCGGCTGCTGCGCGGCGAGCGCATCTAGGACGCCGGAAGCGCCTGCCCGGCGGCGGGCTCGTCGAGAAAATATTCGTGCTCGATGGCGTAAGGCGGACCTCCGGTCGTGGGTCGTGCCGAGAACAGAACGAACCGGTCGACAAGAAAGGGCTCGGTCCGGAACCCGCCGAAATCCCCTAGGAACCGTGCTGCCGTTGTCGTTTTGAGCCCACGCAGGCGGGCCAGTGTGACGTGCGGTTTGAAGGGTTGGCCGACCGGTCCCAGGCCGCAGGCGCGTGCGGCACGATCGTGGGCACGCCTGAGCGCATCGAGCGGTTCTTCGGGTGTCGCGCCGACCCAAAGCGTATGCGGATCGCGGCCGCCGAACATGTCGAGACCTGCCAGCGTCAGGTTGAAGCTGGTCCCGCGAACGTCATCGAGAAGGCGGGCGAATTCATCGGCCGTTCGACCATCCATGTCGCCGGCAAATCGCAGCGTCAGGTGCATGTTCTCGGCCGCCACCCATCGCGCGCCCGGCAGCTGGCCGCGGACCATCGACAGCCGCATGCGAATGTCGGCTGGCAGAGCGATGCCGGTGAACAATCTGGGCATGGCCTAGCCTTTCGTGGCGACAGGCGCACGCGTCTGCGCCCGCTTGATCAAGGTTTCCACCGCAGGAAGCATCCGTTCGACAATCACCGCAACGCCCTTTGCGTTGGGGTGCACACCGTCGTCCAGATTGAGCTCCGGCTTGAGCGCGATCCCGTCAAGAAAGAACGGATAAAGCGCAGCGCCGTGCTTCCTTGCAAGCTCGGCATACATTGCATCGAATTTGGCGATGTAGTCCGGGCCGAGGCCGCGCGGCGCCACCATGCCGGCCAGCAGGACCGGAATTTTTCGCTCGCTGAGCGCGGCCAGCATCTTGTCGAGATTGTCGCGCGCAGCGGCGACGCTCAGACCGCGCAATGCATCATTGGCGCCGAACTCGAGAATGACAGCATCCGTGCCGTCTACGACGGCCCAGGGCAGGCGCTCGAGACCGGCCGCCGTCGTATCGCCCGAAACTCCGGCATTGATGACCTCGACGGCCTGTCCGCGAGCCTTTAGCTCGCGTTCGAGCTGCTTTGGAAACGAGTCCGCGGGGCGGAGCCTGTAGCCGGCGGTCAGGCTGTCTCCGAAGGCGACGATCTTCACGGGGCGTCCCCCATCGGCTGCGGAGGCGGTCGCGACCACACACAGGACAAGCCAATTGAACAACAGGGCGCGCAGCACCATTTTGGGCATCAGAGTTTCGCTCTCCAGTTTCCAATCGGTGTGCGGCATATGGGATCGGACGTGTCGTTTGCCAGCGGTTCGCCCCTCACACAAGGCCCGATCTGACCGTCGGGCAGGAGCCTAGACCATCGTGTCCTCAATGGAAGTGGCGCTGGAAGGCGTCGGTTTGACGCTGACGAGCCGGGCCGGGCCCGTCTCGATTCTTCAAGACGTGTCGCTTCGGGTGCCGCAGGGGCAGGCTCTCGCGATCGTCGGCCCCAGCGGTTCGGGCAAGACCTCGCTGTTGATGGTCATTGCCGGGCTTGAAAAGGCGACGGCCGGCAGCGTGCGCGTCGCCGGACGCGACTTGGGAGGATTGAACGAGGACCAGCTGGCGCTGGTGCGCGGCGCCAATATCGGGATCGTTTTCCAATCGTTCCACCTGGTTCCGACCATGACGGCGATAGAAAACGTTGCGTTGCCGCTCGAATTTGTCGGCAAGCCGGATGCGCTTTCCACCGCCGCCGCGATGTTGGCGGAGGTCGGCCTCGCGCACCGCGCACAGCACTTCCCGGCGCAGCTGTCGGGTGGCGAACAGCAGCGCGTTGCCATCGCCCGCGCGCTGGCGCCGCGTCCACGGCTGTTGCTCGCCGATGAGCCGACAGGCAACCTCGACGGCAAGACAGGCGCGCAAGTGATCGATCTCCTGCTGGGTCTGCACCGAAATCGCAATGTGACGCTTGTGCTGGTTACGCATGATGCGGGTCTCGCACAGCGGTGTGGCCGCACCGTGCATATGGCGGACGGCCGTATCACCCGCGACGAGATGGAGCGAATCCCGGCATGACCGTCGACGTGCTCGCACAGCCGGCAACGGCGTCCGGCTCGCGGCTGCCGCTGATCTGGACGCTGGCGCTGCGCGACTTGCGCGGCGGGTTGCGCGGTTTCTACATTTTCGTCGCCTGCGTGGCGCTGGGCGTCGCCGTCATTGCCGGGGTCGGCGCGCTCGCCGATGCGCTGCGGGCCGGGTTTGCCCGCCAGGGCGAGTTGCTGCTCGGCGGCGATGTGGCGGTAAGCCGGCCTCACATCAGGGCTGAGCCGGAAATCCGCACCTGGCTCGACCGCCGCGGACAGGTCAGCGAGGTCGCGACGCTGCGTGCCATGGCGCGTCGCACGGATGCTTCGGAACAAGTGTTGGTCGAGATCAAGGGTGTCGATGCCGCCTATCCGCTGGTCGGCAATGTGAGGCTCGATGGGTCGCCATCCCTTGCCGATGCGCTGGTGGGCCGAGCGGGCGCCGCGGTCGATCCGATCCTGCTCGAGAGGCTCAGTCTCAGGCTTGGCGACCGGATTTCGGTCGGGACCATCACGCTTCCGGTCACTGCGACAATTGTCGTCGAGCCGGACCGGCTGACGGACCGTCTGAGTTACGGGCCGCGCGTGCTCGTTTCGCTCGATACATTGCAGAAAACCGGCCTCGTGGAACCCGGCAGTCTCGTGCGCTGGCGCTATGCGGTGAAACTTTCGGGGGCAGACCGGGACCGTGTCGTGTCGGACTTCGGCAAGGAGATGAAAGCCGCGTTCCCGGAAGCCGGCTTCGTTGTTCGCGATCGGCGCGATCCTTCGCCTCAGGTGTCGCGCACGCTTGATCGACTGCGTCAGTTCCTGACGCTGATCGGTCTTGCGGCGCTCCTCGTCGGCGGTATCGGCGTCGCCAACGCGGTGGCCGCCTACATCGACCGCCGCCGCCGCGTTGTCGCGATCTTTCGCAGTCTCGGAGCGACCAGCCGGGATGTTTTCGGCGTGCACCTCGTCGAGATCATGCTGATGTCGCTGCTCGGGATCGCCATTGGTCTTGCGGTGGGAACGCTGGTGCCGCTGGCGGCCGTGCAGGCGCTCGGTGGTGCTCTGCCCATCAAAGCCGAGATCGGCATTGACCCCCGCAGCCTTGCCCTGGCGGCGATCTACGGTCTGCTGGTGTCCCTTCTGTTCACCCTGTGGCCGCTGGGCCGTGCCGAACAGGTCCGCGCCGGTGCGCTGTTCCGCGATGAAGTTGCGAGCGAGCGCCGCTGGCCGCCGCGTCGCGTCATCCTTGCCACCGCGCTGTGCGCGGCTGCGCTGGTAGCGATGGCGCTTCTTTCATCGGAGGCACCGCGGCTGGCCGCCTACTATTGCGCCGGTCTCGCGGGAGCTTTCGTTGTTTTCCTCGGACTGGGCCAGCTCATCACGCTGGCTGCCCGCCGCATCCCGCGTCCGCGCTATCCCGAGCTGGCGCTGGCGATCGGCAATCTCGGTGCGCCGGGCGGACTGACGCGCTCGGTCGTGCTGTCACTCGGTGCCGGACTGACGCTTCTGGTCGCGGTGACGCTCGTCGATCACGCCATTGTTGCCGAGCTGACGGGTCGGTTGCCGAAGGAAAGCCCGAACTTTTTCGTGCTCGACATCAAGAAGGGCGAGATCGATGCGTTCCGCAATCTCGTCGACCGAAGCGTGCCCGGCGCGGCTGTCAGCACGGCACCGATGCTGCGCGGACGCATTGTGCAGCTTGGCGGCCGTCCCGTCGAAGAGGTGAAGCCGAGCGCCGAGGCGCAATGGGTGCTCAACGGTGATCGTGGCCTGAGCTATTCCGAAGCCGTACCCGAAGGATCAAAGGTCGTCGCCGGTTCCTGGTGGCCAGCCGACTATCACGGACCGCCCCTGGTCTCGTTCGAGGCGGATCTCGCAAAGGGGCTCGGCCTGAAGCTGGGCGATACCGTGACGGTCAGTGTGCTTGGCCGCAACATCACGGCCCGGCTCGCCAACTTGCGCGAAGTGCGCTGGGAGAGCCTGGCCATAAACTTCGTGATGGTTTTCTCGCCCAACACGTTGGAGGCAGCCCCCTATCACCTGCTGGCCACGGTCACGCTCCCGTCCGGAACCCCGCTCGCCGAGGAGGCGCGGTTGACTCAGACCATGGGCCGCGAGATGCCTGCGGTCACGGCCATCCGCGTCAAGGATGCCATCAACGCCTTCGGTGCCATCTTCGAACGCATCATGACGGCGGTGCGTGTCGCTGGCAGCGTTACGCTTCTGGCCGGCGCGCTGGTGCTGGCCGGAGCCATGGCCACCGCACAAGGGCGGCGAATCAAACAGGCCGTCATCCTCAAGACGCTCGGCGCGACTCGCCGCCGGATTCTTGTCGCACACGCATTCGAGTACACCATCCTGGCCGTTGTCACGGCCCTACTGGCAACCATGCTGGGCAGCCTCGCCGCCTGGCTCACGCTGTCGCGCGTCATGGAGGTGGACTTCGTCCTGTCGGGGACGGCGATCGTGCAAGCCCTTGCTGTTGCTATCGGACTCGTTCTGGTGCTCGGCGGGTTCGGCACCTGGCAGGCACTGACATCCCGCCCCGTACCGCTCCTGCGAACAGAATGAACGTCGTTAAGGATTGTGGCGGGCCTTGCGAAATCCCCTTGTTTCCGACACTTGTCATACCCATCTGCGACTTAAGTCTTGCCGGCCCCGACATTGCGACATCGCAGGGTCGAGGCCATAATTAAGAGGTCGATCGGGAGGTCGACTCAAAGCTCAAAGGGAAGATCGACACATGGCTGACTACGACAACAGGTATGCGCAGACCGCCCCCGGCATGTCGGCCGGCACCGCGGCGACGGTTGACGAGGGCCTGCGGACATACATGCTGCGGGTCTACAACTACATGGCGGGCGGCGTGGCACTGACCGGTCTGGTCGCCTATGCCATCTTCGCCCTTGCCGTCACGAACGATCCCTCACTGGCCGTCGCCAAGCTGCGCAACGGCGTGATGCTGACCGAGTTCGGCCAGACGATGTTCATCAGCCCGCTGCGCTGGGTGTTCGTGCTGGCGCCTCTGGCCTTCGTGTTCTTCCTGTCGTTCCGCGTCTACGCGATGAGCGTCGGTGCGGCACAGATCGCCTTCTGGCTGTTCGCAGCGACGATGGGCGCGTCATTGTCGACGCTCGGCCTCGTCTATACGCACAGCTCCATCGCGCGCGTGTTCTTCATCTCGGCTGCAGCCTTCGCAGCCTTGAGCCTCTATGGCTACACGACGAAGAAGGATCTGTCGGGCTGGGGCTCGTTTCTGTTCATGGGCCTGATCGGCATCATCATTGCCGCTCTTGTGAACCTCTTCCTGCAGTCGAGCGCGCTGCAGTTTGCGATTTCCGTGATCGGCGTGCTGGTGTTTGCGGGCCTAACTGCGTACGACACCCAGCAGATCAAGGACAACTACTACGCCGTCATGAACGATGCCGCGATGACCGCCAAGGCGGCGATCATGGGCGCGCTCAACCTCTACCTTGACCTGATCAACATGTTCACGTCGCTGCTGTCGCTGTTCGGCAATCGCGAGTAGCGGGTCAGGACACTGCTGAATGCGAAGGGCCCCGCCGGCAATGGCGGGGCCCTTTTTATTGCGGAAGCGCCGGCTTGCTCAGCAATGGACAACGCGCATGGCTTTGTCGAGGACGGCGAGCACGCGGCCGAGGTCGTGTCCGCGCTTCAGGATCAGCCCGGTCGCCGTGATGACGCTGAATGCGCCCTGCCGGCGCGCCAGCTTGGGGTTCTTTTCGATCCGGTAGAGCGGAACTTCGCTGGAGCGCCGGAAGACCGAGAAAACAGCCTTCTCGCGTCCGAAATCGATGGCGTAGTCGCGCCATTCGCCGGCGGCGACCTTGCGGCCGTAGAGGGTCAGGATCTGATTGAGTTCACGCCGATCGAACACCGCGACGGCCGGCGATGATGGAGAGTAGGAAGCTATTGAAATATTTGCCGAATTTCGGGCCGCACCGGCACCACGCCGGTGCAAGTCTATTGGCTCCGCATCGCTCAAGGGCGCCTCCTGCTGACGGAGCCCCATGATCCTCGCTTCGCCCGGTAAATTCAAGCGTCGGCGAACAAGGACGCCACAACAAAGCCGGCAGGAATCACGAATTTGCCATAGGTCCAACAAGCGCATGCCGCAACGCGAGCGTAGGTTACGACCATCGGCAATTGGCCCGGTCCACTTCAAGTCTCGGACCCAGCCCCCCAAGCCCTCCCGAGTCTTCTCTCCCTGGGCCGGGCCAATCCGCCGGATAAGCCGCAAAAACCCGTCAGCACACGGCTTCGGTCCCAACGCCGGAGGTCGTCGCATGTCTTGCTGAACAGGGAAGGCAGGCGAACCGTCAGTCCTGCGCGAGCGCCGCACCGAGGATCGGGCCGGTTGTATGCCGCTGAAGAAGAACGGCGCAGCCCTGCACGTCGGGGTGCTCCTGCTTGGGATCGGCGACGCGGACGGTCATCGGGCTGCCGTCCCATGTGCCGAGGGAGCGAATCTCGCGAACGACGTTCGTGTAAATGCCGGTGCGCCCCCGGTTTTCGCCGCGCTGGATGGGGACTTCGACATGCTTGCTTAACGTCACGAGCCAGAGCGTGGCGGGCTTTTCGGCCGAGGCGGCCTGCGGATGACCTGCAGCCTTGATGATCAGGAAGCCCGAGTCGGGCCGTATCTCGATCGGGACCTGGACCTTCGCTGCGGCTCGCTCGGCCTGCTCGACAGCCTTGTCGATGTCGGCGCGATTGCTGCCCACCGCATCGGTGCGTCCGTCGATGATCACTTGAGGTGTGAAAATCGTGCCATGTCCGAGGCTTTTCGCATAGGCACGCTGACGGTCCGAAAACTTGCGATCGGCGAGGGTGTCTTTCCAGCCGAGATAGTCCCAGTAGTCCACCGGCAATGTCAGCGCGAGGATATCGGGGCGGTGTGCGTATTGCCGCAAAAGGGCGTCGGCGGCGGGACAGGAAGAGCATCCCTGGCTGGTGTAAAGCTCCAGCACGGTCCTGTGCGCGGTCGCCGTTTTTTCCTGCCCGCACACGGGTGCAACTGCCGTACAGCAACCGAGTCCGGTCGCTGCGATGAGAAAAAGCGACAGCCGCATGGTCTTGGTTTGCTCCTGTGCCTGACCGGCTCGACCGGGGATGGCTGCAAGTATCGCCATCGCCCTCTCACATGCGAGTCACGAGTGGGTGACACGCCTGTACTCTCCGAACACGAAAAAGAGAAGGACCAGCCGCGTCGGCGGCCGGTCCTTGGAAATCTTTTTCGTTAAGAATGACCGCGCTCAGGCGGCGGCAGCCAGATTGCGCAGCACGTAGGGCAGGATGCCGCCGTTGCGCCAGTAGCTCATCTCGTCCTCGGTATCGATCCGGCACAGCACGGGCACGTCGCGCGTCGTCCCGTCGACGAAGGTTACCCGAACCGTGAGCGTCTGGCGCGGCTTCAGCGTCGGCAGCCCGGAGATGGAGACGGTCTCCTTGCCGGTGATGCCGAGCTCCTGCCAGGACGCGCCGTCCTCGAACACCAGCGGCAGCACGCCCATTCCGACCAGGTTCGAGCGGTGGATGCGCTCGAACGATTGCGCGATGACAGCACGGACGCCAAGCAGACGCGTGCCCTTGGCCGCCCAGTCGCGGCTGGAACCGGTGCCGTATTCCTTGCCGGCGAAGATGACGAGCGGCACGCCCTCGGCCTTGTACGCCATGGCGGCGTCGTAGATCGACATCTCCTTGTCGTCCGGATAGTGGACCGAGTTGCCGCCCTCCTTGCCGCCCAGCATCATGTTCTTGATGCGGATGTTGGCAAAGGTGCCGCGCATCATGACCTGATGGTTGCCGCGGCGCGCGCCGTACGAATTGAAATCGGCGGGGCGCACCTGGTGCTCGATCAGATAGGTGCCGGCAGGGCCGTCGCGCTTGATCGAGCCTGCCGGTGAGATGTGATCGGTCGTGATAGAATCGAGGAAGAGCCCGAGGATGCGAGCGTTCTCGATGTCGGTGATGGGCTGCGGTTTCTGCTGAAGGCCTTCGAAATAGGGCGGGTTCTGAACGTAGGTCGAACCCGAGCTCCAGCCGTAGGTCAGCGTCGGCTTGGCCTTGCCCATCGCCTGCCAGCGTGGATCGCCCTTGAACACGTCGCTGTAGCGCTTGGCGAACGTATCCGGCGTGACGCACGTGCGGACCAGTTCGGCGATGTCCTTCGACGACGGCCAGATGTCGCGCAGGAAGACGTCTTTGCCATCCTGGTCCTTGCCCAGCGGCTCGGTCGTGAGATCGACGTTCATAGAGCCCGCCAGCGCGTAGGCGACCACGAGAGGGGGCGACGCAAGATAGTTCGCCTTGACCTCGGCGTGCACGCGGCCCTCGAAGTTGCGGTTGCCCGACAATACGGCCGCTGCCACAAGATCACCTTCCCGGATCGCCTTCGAGATCGGCTCGGGCAGAGGTCCGGAATTGCCGATGCAGGTGGTGCAGCCGTATCCGGCGAGGTTGAACCCGAGTGCATTGAGGTCGGCAGTCAGGCCGGCCTTGTCGAGGTAATCGGTGACGACCTGCGATCCGGGCGCCAGCGAAGTCTTGACCCACGGCTTGCTCTTCAGGCCGCGTGCCACGGCGTTGCGGGCGACGAGGCCCGCGGCCATCAGCACGGACGGGTTGGACGTGTTTGTGCACGAGGTAATGGCAGCGATGACGACGCTGCCGCTGCCGATCGAATAGTCGGTACCCTCGACCTTGACCATCTTGCCGACGCTGGCGCCCTTGACGATGTCGGGCAGCGCCTTGGCGAAGCCGACCTTCGCATCCTTCAGCGGCACCCGGTCTTGCGGCCGCTTCGGGCCGGCGATCGACGGCTCGACGGTCGACAGGTCGAGCTCAAGCACGTCGGTGAAGACCGGCTTCATGCCGGGCTCACGCCACATGCCCTGCGCCTTGGCGTAGGCTTCCACGAGCGCGACGCGCTCGGGCGCGCGGCCCGTCGCCTTGAGATACTTGATCGTGTCCGCGTCGACCGGGAAGAAGCCGCAGGTGGCGCCGTACTCCGGCGCCATGTTGGCGATCGTCGCGCGGTCCTCGAGGCTCAGGTGGTCGAGGCCATCGCCGAAATACTCGACGAATTTCTCGACCACGCCGCGCTTGCGCAGCATCTGCGTGCAGACGAGCACGAGGTCGGTGGCCGTCACGCCTTCCTTCAGGCGGCCTTTCAGGCTGAAGCCGATGACCTCGGGGATCACCATGGCGACGGGCTGGCCGAGCATGGCGGCCTCCGCCTCGATGCCGCCGACGCCCCAGCCGAGGACGGCCAGGCCGTTGACCATGGTGGTGTGGCTGTCGGTGCCGACGCAGGTGTCGGGGAAGGCCTGCTCCATCTTGCCGACCTGCTTGGTCCAGACGGTCTGAGCCAGATATTCGAGGTTCACCTGGTGACAGATGCCGGTGCCGGGCGGGACGACCCGGAAATTGTTGAAGGCTCCGGCGCCCCAGCGCAGGAACTCATAGCGCTCGCGGTTGCGCTCGTATTCCATCTCGACGTTCTTGGCGAAGGCCTCCGGCGAGCCGAAGTAATCCACCATCACCGAGTGGTCGATGACGAGATCGACCGGAACCAGCGGATTGATCTTGGAGGGATCGCCGCCCATCGTCCGCATGGCGTCGCGCATGGCTGCGAGGTCCACCACCGCCGGGACGCCTGTGAAGTCCTGCATCAGCACGCGGGCGGGCCGGTAGGCGATCTCGCGGGTGGACGTCTTGTCCTTGAGCCACTGCACCATGGCGCGGATGTCGTCCGCCTTCACCGAGCGGCCATCCTCGAACCGCAGCAGGTTCTCAAGCAGGACCTTGAGGGAGTGCGGCAGAGCCGAAATGCCCGGCAACCCATTTTTTTCGGCGTCCGGAATCGAGAAATACTCGTAGGTTCGGCTGCCCACCTTCAGTGTTTTGCGGCATTTGAAGGTGTCGAGGGAAGGGGCCGAAAGGCTCATGTCGGGCTGTCTCCTTGAACCGGCCTGCTGGCCGGCATGGCATCCTGGCCGGCTGCGACGCTGGCGGCGGCTGGACTGTATCTGAAGATGAGACTCATTATAAACGGGAACAGCGGGTGGTAGCCACTGCACTTCTGCGTGTCGGCCAATCGCTTGAGGACTATGTGACGCAGGACCCCCGCCAGTGCAGCTCGTTGCAGAAAATGTGTCCTGCGCCCGAGGCGGGCGTCGCATCCTGGCGGGGCTGTCATTCGCCGTGTCGGGCGGGGAGGCCCTTCTGGTGAGGGGTCGGAACGGCGCGGGCAAGACCACGTTGCTGCGCGTATTGGCGGGCCTCGGGGCTCCAACGGCGGGCCGCGTCGCGGTGGCCGGGAGCGATCGAGGCGTGTCCCAGGCCGAACAATGCCACTTCATTGGGCATGCCAACGCCGTGAAGGCGGCCATGACGGTGGGCGAGAACCTGCGGTTCTGGGGCCGGTTCCTGGCCGGCTCCGAAGCCGCGGTGCCGGCTGCGCTCGAGCACTTCGGCCTGGCCGATCTCGATGAGGTTCCGGCCGGCGAACTTTCGGCGGGACAGCAGCGGCGCTTGTCCCTGGCGCGGCTTTTGGTGGCATCCCGTCCGGTCTGGCTGCTGGACGAGCCAAGCGTATCGCTCGACGCGGCCGCGCTGGCGCGCCTGTTGGGCGTGATCGCTTCGCACCTGGCCGGAGGCGGGCTGGCGGTTATTGCAACGCATGTCGATCTCGCCGTGCCGAACGCGAGGACATTGCGGTTGGATACAGCCAGTGGCCTCGCCGCATGAGGGCGTTTTTCGAGCTTGTCCGGCGCGACCTGCAGCTCGCGCGGCGCGACGGCGCGGCACTGGGCACGGCGCTCGGATTCTACGTCATTGTCGCGACGATGCTGCCGCTGGGCGTGGGGCCGGATCTCAATCTGACGTCGCGTATCGCTCCGGCCGTGCTTTGGGTCGGCCTCCTTCTGGCGGCCCTTCTGTCTCTCGGCCGCATCTTCGAGGGCGACGCTGAGGATGGCGCGCTCGATGTCCTGGCGGCCGGACCGCTGCCCCTCGAACTGGTGGCGGCTGCCAAAAGTCTGGCGCACTGGATCTCGACGGCGCTGCCGCTTGCCGTTCTTTCACCGCTGCTGGCCATCCTTCTCAATCTCGATGCGGCCGCCTATCCCATGCTCATCGCGGCTACGCTTTTGGGGACACCGGCCGTGAGCTTCATCGGCAGCATCGGCGCCGCTCTGACGCTGAGGGCTCGCCGCGGCGGTCTGCTTGTGGCGCTCCTGATCCTGCCTCTCTATGTGCCGACCTTGATATTCGGCATCGCGGTTGTGTCTGCCGCGGCTGCCCTGGCGTCGCCCTGGCCGGCGCTCCTGATCCTGGCCGCCATATCGCTTGCGTCGGTTGCTCTGGCGCCTTTTGCCGCCGCGGCGGCACTGAGGGCGCAACTGCAATAGGCTGCGACAGCAAGCGGATTGCACACGGAAGATCAAAGGCCTAGATCAGACCCATGCCGAGCCTCACGCAGCAGTTCGCCAACCCGACCCGGTTCCTCGCGTTGTCGAGCACGCTTCTGCCGTGGGTGTCGGCGCTTGCGGCCTTGCTGATCGCCTGGGGTCTTTACCTCGCGGTTGCGGCACCACCTGACTATCAGCAGGGGGAGGCGGCCAAGATCATGTTCGTGCACGTCCCGTGCGCCTGGCTGTCGATGGCGATCTACGCGTTTGTCGCGTTGTCGAGCTTCGGCCTGCTGGTGTTCCGCCATCCGCTCGCCGATGTGTCGGCCAAGGCCGCGGCACCGATCGGGGCGGTTTTCACGTTCCTGGCGCTCGTCACAGGTTCGCTCTGGGGCAAGCCGATGTGGGGCGCCTACTGGGTCTGGGACCCCCGGCTGACATCGGTGCTGATCCTCTTTTTCCTCTACCTGGGTCTGATCGCGTTGCGCTCCTCGCTCGAAGATGAAGCCCTGGCTGCCAAGCTGACGGCGGTGCTGGCGCTGGTCGGCATCGTCATTCTTCCAGTCATCAAATTCTCGGTCGAGTGGAACTCGCTGCACCAGCCGGCCAGCGTCATGAAATTCGGCGCGCCGACGATCCACCGCTCGCTGCTTATTCCGCTCCTCGTGATGGCGCTGGGATTTACAGTGCTGTTCGTTGCCCTCCACCTGAAGGCGATGCGCAACGAGATCCTGCGCCGCCGCGTGAAGGCGCTGCGCATGGCCGCCGCCGATCGTGCCGCCGGCTTTATTGCTGAACCCGTCGCATAAGGAGTGCACATGGATCTCGGACCACATGCCGTCTTCATCGTCGCATCCTATGCCGTCGTTGCTGTTGCCTTGATCGCGATGATCGCCGTGCTGGCGATGGAGGGCCGGCGCCTGCAGCGGCAGCTCGAGGCGCTGGAGGCGCGCGGCATCCGCCGGCGGTCCGCCTCCGGCGATAGCGGCCAGCCGTGACGGAAGCCCGGCAGGAGGTGGCCGCACCCGCCGAGACCCGACGTCGCATGGGTCTATTGGCGGTGCCATTGGCGGCGTTTTGCGCGCTGGCTGTCATCTTCGCTTTCGCGCTCGGCAGCGGCGACCCGACGACATTGCCCTCGCAGCTCATCGGCAAGCAGGCCCCGGTTTTGAACCTGCCGGCCATCGAAGGGTTGAGCGAGGGTGTCCGCGCGGTGCCGGGCATCGCGCCGGGTTCCCTGGCGACCGGGCAGGTTACGGTCGTCAATTTCTGGGCGTCGTGGTGCGCGCCGTGTGTGGCCGAGCATCCGCTGCTGCTGGAGCTCAAGGCCCGTACCGGAGTGCAGCTCTACGGCATCAACTACAAGGATCAAGCGGTAGGCGCGCGCCGGTTTCTTGGGCGCTACGGCAATCCATTCGCCGCCGTCGGTGCCGATGCCAACGGGCGTGCGGCCATCGAATGGGGTGTCTATGGGATGCCGGAGACGTTCGTCGTCGACGGACGCGGCGTTGTCGTTTTCAAGCACATCGGCCCCATCTCCGAGGCCAGCCTGAGGCGCACCCTGATCCCTGCCATCGAGAAGGCACGGAGCCCCGCGCGCTAGCGGCGCGCCGCCATCGGCGTTCCTATCGCACGTAGTAACGTGTATCCGGCCACGGCCGAGACCAACGATCCGCATAGCACGCCGATGCGAAGCTGCGCTGCTCCGGCCGCATCGGGGAACGCCAGCATGCCGATGAAGAGGCTCATGGTGAAGCCGATCCCGCCGAGGATGGCGGCACCCAGAATCTGGCCCCAGCTGGTGTCGGCGGGACGCGGTGCGAGCCCAGCCATGACGGCAAGGCATGTTGCACCGAAGATGCCGATGGGCTTGCCCAGTACGAGCCCGAGCGCGATGCCGAGGGGGATGGGCCCGAAGAGTTGAGCCGGCGTGAGTCCCGCCAGCGAAACTCCGGCATTGGCGAAAGCGAACAGCGGCAGGATGGCCAGCGCCACCCATGGATGCAGGTTTTCCTCGAGGTGTTCCAGCAGCGGGGTGTCCTGCACTTCGCCGCGCAGCGGGATTGCGAGCGCGACGATGATGCCGGCGATGGTGGCATGCACGCCGGACTTGAGCACGCACGCCCATACGAAAATCCCGATCAGGACATAGGGCGCAGCGCGACGCACGTTCCAGCGGTTCAACAGCCAGAGGAGCACGGTGCCCGCTCCACCCAGCAGGATGGACGCAAGCGAAAGGTCGCCGGTATAGAACAGGGCGATGATCAGGATCGCGCCGAGGTCGTCGATGATCGCAAAGGCCAGCAGGAATATCTTGAGTGCGGGCGGAACGCGCGGGCCAAGCAACGCGAGGACGCCTAGGGCGAACGCGATATCGGTTGCCGTCGGGATGGCCCAGCCCTTCAGGGCAGCTGGGTTTTCACTGTTGAAGTAGATATAGACCAGGGCCGGCACGATCATGCCGCCGATCGCCGCGAGGACCGGGAGGATGGCCTGTCCGAACGTCGACAGCTCGCCCTGCAGCAGCTCGCGTTTGATCTCGAGGCCGACGAGGAAAAAGAATACGGCCATCAGGCCGTCGTTGATCCAGAGCAGCAGCGGCTTGTCGAGACCGAAGGTTCCGATGCGGACCGTGACGGGCGTGTCGAGGAAGCCGTCGTACAACCAGGCGAGCGGAGAATTTGACAGCACGAGCGCCAGGATGGCAGCCGCGAGCAGGAGCGCGCCGGCGCCCGCCTCATGCTGCACGAACGATAGAGCTCCCTTAAGCTTCTTCTGCATCGAGGTCCTCTGTATTGGGTGTCTTTATTGGCGGCAGGTGGCCGTCGGCCCTAGGCATTCGGCACGCGCGGCGTTGCAGCGAGCGCCGCCAGGTCGAGCGCATCGCGGCCCTGGCTTTCGACAGCCACACGGTCCAGAGCGGCAAGAGCGAGGCCAAGCGCATTGGGAAGTGGCAAGGCGTCGAGCAGGTATCCGAGCAGCAGGCCGGCAAGCAGATCGCCGGTGCCGTTGGGCAGCCGCTCCCGGAATATGGATTTGAAGTCCTGCGCGGTGTCCGGCGTCACGAGCGTGGTTGTCAAAGTGTCGCCGTTGCGTGCAGCGGAGGTGACGACCACGGACGGCACGCCGAGGCGGTGCGCGCACGTTGCAGTCATCTCGGCCGTGTGGGGGGAACGTCCCGTCAGCCAGCCCAGCTCGAACAGGTTCGGCGTGGTGACGGTGGCGAGCGGCAAAAGGGTGTCGCGGATGGCGTCTGCGGTGGCCGGTGCAATGTAGAGCTGGCCGTTGTCGCCCAACACGGGATCGCACAGCACGACGACCTTCGGGTTCGCTGCCTTGATGCGCGCGACAGCCTGCGCGGCAGCGGCCACCGCGCCGGGCGAGGGGAAGTAGCCGCACAGGACCCCGTCGATCGTGCCGAAGGTGCCATCCGCTTCCAGCGCGCCAAGCAGGCGGGCGAGGTCGCTGCCGTCGAGCGGAAGGCGCTCCAGCCGCCCCATGCCCGGACGGCTGGCAAGCAGGATGGTGGGAAGCGCCCAGACCTCGTGGCCAAGCCATTGCAGGGCCGGAACGGAGGCCGAAAGGCCGACCGCGCCGCGCGACACCTGGGAAGACAGTGCAAGGACCCGCGCCATGTGAGCCTCAGATAACGTTGCGCTCCAACACCGGCTCGTTGCGGATGACGCGCTCGTAACCGAGGCGCCCGAGATCGATGGTGACAAAGGAGCCGTGAACGATCAGCTCGGCCACCGCGCGTCCCGCTGCCGCGCCCTGCTGCAGGCCGTGTCCCGAGAAGCCGTTGGCAAGGAAGAAGGTCCGGACATCGGGATGCCGGCCGATGATCGCATTCTGGTCGAGTGTATTGTAGTCATAGTAGCCTGCCCACGCACTGACGAGCTTGAGTGCCTGGAAGGCCGGGACTCTCGCGGCCAGCCGCGGCCAGACCTCCGTTTCAAATTGCTCGGGTTGCGTGTCCTCGAGGTGGTCGATGGACGGCTCGATCGCCGGCGAAACCCCGCACAGGAACGTCCGGCCCTCCGGCCGGAACCACACGCCGGACGGATCGACGGTCAGCGGCGCCTTGTGCAGGTCGGCGGTCGCCTCGCGCGAGTCGACGACGTAGACGATGCGTTTCCTGGGTTCGACGGGAAGCGGGATGCCGGCGAGCGCGGCAACGGCGCCGGCCCAGGGACCGGCTGCGTTGACAAGTGCCCCGTAGGAGATCGCCTCGCCGCCCGCCAGCGTCAGGCTGCGCGTTGACGCATCGATTGCGACCACGTCATCGTGCCGCCAGACAGCGCCGTGGCGGATGGCTGCCGCGCGAAAGGCGCTGCGCAGGCTGGCGGGATCGAGCCAGCCCTCGCCGGTGCGGCCGAAATTCCCCGCGGCGACGCCATCGGTCGAGATCCAGGGAAACCGCGCTCCCACCGCGGCTGCGTCGAGCGGGAGGATGTCGGCACCATGTGCGCGCTGCAGCGCGGCAGTTTCCTGCAGAACGGCGCGGCCCGCCTCGGAGGCGAGCATCAGGTATCCCTGCTCGCGAAATGAAAGGTCCACCGGCTCGCCGAAGGTCGCCGCGGGGTCGCGGACGATGCCGAGCGTCACCTGGGACATGGCGATGTTCTCGGGTGTTGAGAACTGCTGCCGCAGGCCGCCCACCGAGCGGCCTGTGCTGCCGCGCGTGTAGGAAGGGTCCTGCTCGATGACGACGGCACAGCGACCGGCAAAGGCCGGGTCGCGCGCCAGATAGAACGCCGTGGCACTGCCGACGATGCCGCCGCCAACAATCGCAACGTCCACGGTCTTCATGTGCCGCTTCCAGGGGCAGTTTCAGCCTGTGCGAGACTAGCACGGGTGGCGCGAGGGTCGGAGACTACGATTTGGCCGGCGATGGGCTGGCGATGGCCGGCCTGTTCGACTAGCTTGCGCCGACGACAGAAGGAGAAGCTTCGGACATGACTTTCCGACCGCGGCGCAGCGTCCTGTATATGCCTGGCTCCAACACGCGTGCGTTGGAAAAGGCGCGCACGTTGACGGCCGATGCCTTCATTTTCGACCTCGAGGATGCCGTGGCGCCGGATGCCAAAGCCGAAGCGCGCGACCGTGTCTGCGCTGCAGTCAAGGCTGGCGGCTATGATGGTCGCGAGGTCGTCGTCCGTATCAACGCACTCGATACCCCTTGGGGCGCTGACGATCTGAAGGCGGCGGCTGCGGCGGGGCCTGATGCGGTGCTGCTGCCGAAACCCAACAACGCTGCCGATATCGTGCGCGCCTGCGCGGAACTCGCGAAAGCGGGAGCGCCCGACACGATGCGGCTATGGGCAATGGTGGAGACGCCGCTGGCGGTTTTGAACATCCGCGATCTCGCCGGAGCGGTCCGTTCCGGTGCGGCGCGGCTCGACTGCCTCGTGCTGGGCACCAACGACCTCGTCAAGGAGACGCGTGCCGAGATGACCGCCGATCGCGTGGCCGCTCTCTATTGGCTGTCCAGCGCCGTAACGGCCGCACGCGCCTTCAGCCTCGATGTCCTCGACGGTGTCTACAACAACTTCAAGGATGCGGATGGACTTCAACGGGAATGCCGCCAGGGCCGGCAGCTCGGCTTCGACGGCAAGACACTCATTCATCCCGATCAGATTGCCGCCGCCAACGAGATCTTCGCGCCTGAAGAGGCCGAGGTGGCCTGGGCGCGCAAGATCATCGCCGCGTTCGATGAGCCGGCCAACAAGGGCAAGGGTGTCGTCACTGTCGAAGGCCGGATGGTCGAGCTTCTGCACGCGGAAATAGCGCGGCGTACGGTCGCCGTTGCGGACGCGATCGCGCGCAGATCGCTATAGGAGCAGCCGATGGCGGGATCGAAGACGAACAGCGGGCATTTCTTCGAGGACTTCTCTGTCGGGCAAACGCTTGTTCACGCCACGCCGCGCACGCTGACGGTGGGCGACGTGGCGCTCTACACAGGGCTCTATGGCGGGCGTTTTGCCGTTCAGTCATCGGAGGCGTTCGCCAGGGGCGTCGGCTATCCGTCCGCGCCGATCGACGATCTGCTCGTCTTCCACGTGGTGTTCGGCAAGACCGTGCCCGACATCTCTCTCAATGCCGTCGCCAATCTCGGTTACGCGGAGGGCCGATTCCTCAAGGCCGTCTATCCGGGTGACACCCTGAGTGCGGTGTCCGAAGTGATCGGCCTGCGAGAAAACGCCAACGGCGAAACGGGGGTTGTCTATGTGCGGTCCACCGGCCGCAATCAGCTCGGCGAGGCGGTGCTTGAGTACGTGCGCTGGGTGATGGTGCGCAAGCGCGATCGCGCATCGCCTGCGCCGGAGGCCGTCGTACCCAAACTGGCCGAGCGGGTCGATCCCGCACACCTGGGCGCGGCCGTGCCGCCGTTGTCGGGAAGTGCCTACAACTTCGATCTGGCCGGCGCGCGCTGGCGCTGGCAGGACTACGCGGTGGGCGAGAAGATCGATCACGCGGAC
>JBFWWW010000043.1:17668-23766 GCA_050245975.1 Hyphomicrobiaceae bacterium | reverse complement strand
GCTGTCGGGACAGGACCTGGCGACGTGGGAGCCCGCGATCGAGGCGCCGGTATCGCTCGACTTCGGCCCCTACACCGTGCTCAAGCCCGGCCCATGGACGCAAGGGCCCGTGCTGCTGCAGCAGCTGGCGCTGCTCAAGGGCTACGACTTCGCGAAGGCGAAGCCGACGGATGCCGACTTCATCCATACGTGGGTGGAGTGCGCCAAGCTCGCCTACGCCGACCGCGAGGCGTTCTACGGCGATCCGAAGTTCGTCGACGTGCCGATGGAGACGCTGCTGTCGGAGGCCTACAACGCGGAGCGGCGCAGGCTGGTCGGCGCGACGGCGTCGCTGGAGCAGCGGCCGGGCCGCATCGAAGGCTACGGCGGGCAGGTGATCGTCAAGGCGGCGCGCGCGGCGGGAGCCGGCGCCGGAGAGCCGACGTTCGCGCGCATCAACACCGGGCACGGCGCCGACGATCGTGCGGACGGGCGCGCCGCCGAGAAGGCCGGGCACGTGCGCGGCGACACGGTGCACATCGACATCATCGACCGCGACGGCAACATGTTCACCGCCACGCCGTCCGGCGGCTGGCTGCAGTCCTCGCCGGTCATCCCCGACCTCGGCTTCCCGCTCGGCAGCCGGGCGCAGATGTTCTGGCTGGAGGAGGGCCAGCCGGCCTCGCTGGCGCCGGGCAAGCGGCCGCGCTCGACGCTGTCGGTCGGCATAGCGCTGCGCGACGGCAAGCCCTACATGAGCTGGGGCACGCCCGGCGGCGACCAGCAGGACCAGTGGAACAGCCAGTTCTTCCTGCGTCACACGCAGTGGGGCATGAACCTGCAGGAGGCGATCGACGCGCCGGCCTGGCACATCGAGCACTTCCCGGCCTCGTTCTGGCCGCGCACCGCGCGCCCCGGCGTGCTCGTGCTCGAGGGGCGCATCCCGCGCGAGACGGTGGCCGAACTGGAGCGGCGCGGCCACAAGGTCGAGGTGGGGCCCGACTGGTCGGAGGGCCGCCTGTCGGCGACCGCGCGCGAGGGCGTGCGCCGCAAGGCCGGCGCCAACCCGCGCGGCATGCAGGGCTACGCGGCCGGACGCTGAAGCGGGGAGAACGGACAGTGACGTGGTCCATCATTGCCCATGACGAGACGACGGGGCGCGTCGGCATCGCCGTGGCGACCAAGTTCTTCGCCGTCGGCTCGCGCGTGCCGCACATCCGCACCGGCGTCGGCGCGGTCGCGTCGCAGGCCTTCGTCAATCCCTACTACGGTCCGCGCGGCCTCGCGCTGCTGGCGGCCGGCGCGTCGGCGGAGGACACGGTGCGCATGCTGACGACCGCCGACGAGGGGCGCGACAACCGGCAGGTGCACGTGATGGACCGGCGCGGCGACTTCGCCGCCTACACGGGCGCGGCGTGCGTGCCGTGGTGCGGGCATGTCGTGAAGGCGATGTTCTCGGTCGCCGGCAACATGCTGGCGGGCGCCGAGGTGGTCGCGGAGACGGCGGCCGCCTACGAGGCCAATGCCGACATGCCGTTCGCGCGCCGGCTGATCGCGGCCATGCAGGCGGGCGAGAAAGCCGGCGGCGACAAGCGCGGCAAGCAGTCGGCCGCACTCCTCGTCCACGACGACCAGGACTATTCGCTGCTCGACCTCAGGGTGGACGACCATGCCGATCCGCTGGCCGAGCTGGCGCGCCTGGAAGGCGTGGCGCGCGAGCGCTGGGTGCACTTCCGCCGCCTGATGCCGAGCGAGAGCAGTCCGTTCGGCGTCATCGACCGCGCCGAGGTCGAGGCGCGAATCGAGGCGTCGATCGCGGAAAATTACGAGTAGCTGCAACTTGGGTCGCGGCCGGACACCGGCGAGCGGCTGCGCGCTTCTGCTCGGGGCGGCCACATGCCCCCCGGCGCGGGCCGCCGCGCGGGGGTTCCGGGCCGCGCCCGGTTAACAAAATCCGAGCCGGTGCTCCATCCTGCATCGCTTTAAGCAATTTGTTACCAAACACCCGTCTAATCCCTGTCACGCAAAGGTAATTTCCTGAAACTGCGGCAATGCGTGGGTGACCGTGACGGCCCGTGACCAGATCGATCTGCCGATGATCCAGGCTGCGCTGAAGCGCGGCCTCGTCGCGCTGTTGCTGGCCGCGCTGACCGCCGGGCTTGCCTGCTTCGCCGTGCTTTCGCTGCAGCCGGCGCGCTACACCGCGCAGACCGAGATCGAGATCGTCGCGCGTAGGGATCGCGGCCCCGCGGCGAGCGACGCGATGGCGGCCCACGTCCGCGCGCTGCGCTCGGCCGACCTCGCGCGCACCATGGCCGCCACGTTCAAGCTGGCGCAGCTGCCGCAGTTCGATTCGGCGACGCCGACCGGCGGCACGCTCGACCGCGTGCTGCGCGTGATGGGCTGGAGAGGGCCGCGCGCCGGCGAGAGCCTGGACGACCGCGTGCTCAAGAGCTACGGCCGCGCGCTGAGCGTGCATCAGGTGGGGTCAACGCGCAGGATCGCCATCGCGTTCACGGCCCACAATCCGGCGCTCGCCGCCGACATGGCGAACCGGCTTGCCGCCCTCTACCGCGAAAGCCTCGGCGCAGGCGAGGCACCGGACGACACACGCGCGAAGCTGGCGCCGCAGATCGGCTCGCTGGCAGCGCAGGTGCAGGTGGCCGAGGCCGCCGCTCTGCGCATGCGCGAGGAGATCGCGCGGCCCGCCGGCGCACGCCAGCCCGGGAGCTCCGATGCGCAGCAGCTCGCCGATCTGGAGGCCCAGCTCGCCCAGGCCGAGGCGGCGCGCAGGGACGCGCAGGCGCGCGCCCAGGCGGCGCATGATCTCGTGCGGCGGGGCTCCATCGCGACGTCGGCCGACGCGCAGAGGACGGCGCGCATCGCCAGCCTGACGGAGCAGCGCAGGACGATCGAGCGGCAGATGTCCGACCTGTCGGCGACGCTGCTTCCGGGCCATCCGCGCATGCGCCAGCTCGCCGCCGAGCGCGACAGCCTCGGTGCCCAGATCGAGGCCGAGACGGCAGCCGTCGTCGCCGGTCCCGACAGCGAGGCCAGGGCCGCCGCCGACCGCGAGCAGGACCTCCGCCGCCGCATCGACGACCTGAAGCGGGCCAGCGCCGGCGCCAACGAGGCGCGCCTGCAGGCGCTGGAGACGCTGGCGGCTGCAAAGCGCGCCGAGCTCGAGCGCCTGCAGAAGCAGTCCGACGCCGCGGTCGCCGCGGCCGAGGCGAAGGCCAAACGCGACGCGGTCGAGATCGTGACCCGCGCGAGCGCGCCCGCCGAACCCGACGCGCGCGGAGCCGGCATGGTCACCCTGCTGGCGATGGCGGTCGTGCTGCTGGCGGGGTTCTTCGCCATCGTCGCGCACGCGCTGCTCACCGGCGTCCGCATGAAGCCCGCCCGCAAGGCGCCGACGCGCGAGGCGCTGGCGGCGGCCGCCGCGCGCGCTGCCGCGGCCGCATCCGGTGCGCGCGCCGATCCGGGACGCGCCGTTGCGTCCATCCAGGATCTGGCGCGGGCCATCCAGTCCGACGGCATCGGCCGCACCGGCATGCGCACGCTGCTGACGGGCGTTCTCTCCGGACTGTCGCCCGACGACGAAGCCGTCGAGCTTGCCGGCCGGCTCGCGCGCGGCGGGGCGAGCGTCATGATGCTGGCCTGGGACGTGGGCCGGCACGAGGATGCGCCGGTGCTGGCCGCCTGGGCGCCGCCGGGCCCGGGGCTTGCCGAGCTGCTGACCGGCGAGGCGAGCTTCGAGGACGTCGTGCGGCGCCTGCCGGACTCGCCCGCGCACATCATCTCGGCCGGCGCGATCGCCGGCATCCAGGCGAAGACGCTCAATGCCGACCGGGTCAGCCTCGTGCTCGACGCGCTCGACGACGTGTACGATCACATCCTCATCGTCTGCCGCCGCGCCGGCGCGCGCATGCTGGTCGACCTGGTGCAGGGACGGGTCGATGTCGCCGTCGAGATCGCGACGGGCGGCGAGGAGGCGATGCAAGGCGAAGGCCTCGCGGGCGCCTTCGCGGACCGCATCGACGTGCTGCGCCTGCGCCGCGCGAGCCGTCCCGTGGCCGCCAAGCCACGCCGGAGCCGGCCGACACACGAGCCGCTCGCCGCATCCGCCTAGCAGCCGTGCGACCGGCTGGTGCTGTCACGGCAATCAGGTATTGTCGGCCGGTATCGCGGCCGGGGCCAAAGGCTGCGCGGGGACGAGGGAACCGTATCGCAACACCGGACGGCGCCGGCGGGGGCCGGGCGGCCTAAAGCCGTGCGCACGAGCGCATGCGCGGCGACGCGGGAAGAGGAGGGACGGGTCGGAGGGATGGGTCGACGCTCCACCAGATTGCGGAAGGCGGCGCTGTCGGCGCTGCACTTCTCGGGCGCCGACGGCATGATCGCGCCGTTCACGCGCGGCATCGGCGCCATCTTCAAGCTGCACCAGGTGCGCCCCGAGAAGCCGGCGGCCTTCGAGCCCAACCGCGTCCTGCGGATCACGCCGACGTTCCTGGAGCAGGTGATCGACCAGGTGCGCGCCGCCGGCTTCGACATCGTCTCGCTCGACGAAGCGCAGTTCCGGCTGGTGGAGGGCGAGTTCCAGCGCCCGTTCTGCTGCTTCACCTTCGACGGCGGCTACAGGGACAATCTCGAGCACGCCTATCCCATCTTCCGCCGCCGCAACCTGCCGTTCGCGATCTATGTGCCGACCGACTATCCCGACGGCCAGGGCGAGCTGTGGTGGCTGGCGCTGGAGGCGGTGATCGGCGCCAGCGGCGAGATCACGGTGCGCATGGGCGGCACGGCGCGCACGCTGCGCTGCGCGACGCCGGCGGAGAAGGATGCGACCTACCACACGCTCTACGCGTGGCTGCGCAGCATCGACGAGGCCGATGCGCGGGCCATCGTGCGCGAGCTGGCCGAGAGCGTGCATTTCGACATGAAGGCGCAGTGCCGCGCGCTGATCCTCGGCTGGGACCAGCTGCGCCAGCTCGGCGCCGATCCGCTGGTGACCATCGGCGCGCACACGCGGCGCCATTTCGCGCTCGCCAGGCTGCCGCTGGCCGAGGCGCGCGCCGAGATCGAGAGCAGCCTGCGCCGCATCGAGCGCGAGCTCGGCCGTCCCTGCCGCCATTTCAGCTTCCCGTTCGGCGACGCGGCGGGTGTCGGCGAGCGCGAGTTCGCCATGGTGCGCGAGTCCGGCTTCAAGACGGCGGTGACGGCGCGGCGCGGCCTCATCCATGCGCGCCACCGCGACGCGCTCGCCTGCCTGCCGCGCGTCGCACTGGACGGCGACTACCAGCAGGCGCGCTACATCAAGGTGCTGCTGAGCGGCGTGCCGTTCGCGGTCGGCAACATGATGCGCCGCGTCGCGCCGCAGGCGGCCGCGTTCTAGGCGGACGCGGTCAGCCGCCGCTCGGCCGCTCGCCGCCGCGGTGCATCCAGGAGATGAGGAGGGCCGCCGGCGGCACCCACACGAGACCCGCCAGCAGGTAGAAGAACAGCTCGCTGATCTTGCCGGTCTGCGGCAGCACCGTCGCCGCCACCACGGGGACGAGGAGCGCATAGACGGTCAGGAACAGGATCAGCAGAACGGCGCCGATCAGTTTGCGCAGCCGCAGCGGCATGTGCACCCCTGGAGTGTGACGAGAGCCCGAAACGCGGGGTCGGGGCGTTCTTACGCCTTCACGACCCGGCTGCCAAGGCGACGCCCTGTCGCCGGTTGTCGCCGGCCGCGAGGACTTCCTCCTGTCGCCTCCGCGGGCATTTCCTCTTTGTCGCCTCCGCGACGGTTTCTTCCTGTCGCCTCCGCGACGATCTTCCTTTGTCGCCTCCGCGACGACTTCTTCTTGTCGCCTCCGCGACGATGCACCGCTGGTCAACGGCGGCGGCTTTGGGCATGCTCCGCCGCAACCCGGAGATGACCGTGACCCTGTCCCACAGCATTGCCCTGCGCGCATCCGCACAGTCCGCGCGGGACGCGCCGACGGACCCGCTGCTGCGGGCGTGGCTGTTCGTGCTGGCCGCGCTGATCGTGGTGATGGTGGTGGTGGGCGGCGCGACGCGGCTTACCGACTCCGGGCTCTCCATCACCGAATGGCAGCCGCTGCTGGGCGCCA
>JBFWWW010000043.1:0-17568 GCA_050245975.1 Hyphomicrobiaceae bacterium | reverse complement strand
CCGCTGCTGCGGGCGTGGCTGTTCGTGCTGGCCGCGCTGATCGTGGTGATGGTGGTGGTGGGCGGCGCGACGCGGCTTACCGACTCCGGGCTCTCCATCACCGAATGGCAGCCGCTGCTGGGCGCCATCCCGCCGCTGAGCGATGCCGCCTGGCAGGAGGCCTTCGAGAAGTACAAGCAGATCCCCGAGTACACCATCGTCAACAGCGGCATGAGCCTGGCGGCGTTCAAGGGCATCTACTGGTGGGAATGGGCGCACCGCTTTCTCGGCCGCGCCATCGGCGTCGTGTTCCTCGTGCCCTTCCTCTATTTCCTCGCCCGCGGCCGCATCCCGCGCCGGCTGACATGGCCGCTCGCGGGCATCTTCGCGCTCGGCGGGCTGCAGGGCGCGATCGGCTGGTACATGGTGAGCTCGGGGCTGGCGGAGCGCGTGGACGTCAGCCACTACCGGCTGACGCTGCACCTGGGCACCGCCGTGCTGATCTTCGCGGCGATCTTCTGGCTCGCGCTGTCGCTCGGGCAGCGCCCTGTCGATGCCGGCGCGCCACCGGCCCGCGCGCGGCGACTGACGGCGGCCGCAATCGCCGGACTCGTGTTCCTGCAGATCCTGCTCGGCGGCCTCGTCGCCGGACTGAAGGCCGGCCTGTCGCACAACACCTGGCCGCTGATGGACGGGCAATTCATACCCGACGGGCTCGGCGCCATGTCGCCGTGGTACCTCAACCCGTTCGAGAACGTGATGACGGTGCAGTTCGATCACCGCATGCTCGCCTATCTCGTCGTCGTCGTCGTGGCCGTGCACGTGGCGCTGATGCGGCGCGACGGCGGCGCGGGGCAGGGCACCGCCATGGTGCTGGCAGGCGCCGTGCTGGCGCAGGTGCTGCTCGGCATCGGCACGCTCGTCATGCACGTCCCGCTGCACCTGGCGCTGACGCACCAGGCGGGCGCGGTGGGCCTGTTCGCCGCCGCGCTGTGGCATGCGCACGATCTGAGCCGCGCCGCCGGCGCTGCGACGCCGACCGTACCCGCCCATGCCTGAGCGCGCGCCGGACCTGCACGTCGTCTTCGATCTCGACGACACGCTCTATCCGGAGCGCGACTACGCGCTGTCCGGCTTCCGCGCCGCCGCGCGCTGGGCCGAGGCGGAGCTCGGCATCGCCGGCCTCGATGCGGACATGACGCGCCTGCTCGATGCCGGCCATCTCGGCCAGCTGTTCGGCATGGCGCTCGCGCAGCGCAAGCCGGACCACGCGCCCGAGCATCTGCAGGGACTGCTGGCGGCCTATCGCGATCACGAGCCGGTGCTGACGCTGTTTCCCGATGCGGCCGCCGTGCTCGATCGTCTGGCGGGCCGGGTGAAGCTCGGGCTCATCACCGACGGGCACCACCCGACGCAGATGACCAAGGTGCGGGCGCTGGCGCTGGCACCGCGCTTCGCCGAGATCGTGTACACGCAGGCGCTGGGCGGCCGCGCCTATCACAAGCCGCATCCGCGATCCTATGAGATCGTCGAGGCGGCGCTGGGACGGCCGGGCGACCGCTTCGTCTATGTCGGCGACAACCCGTCGAAGGATTTCGTCACGCCCAACGCGCGCGGCTGGACGAGCGTGATGATCGAGCGGCCGGGGCGCATTCATGCCGGCGCGCAGGTGGCGGCGGGCGGCGCGCCGCAGCATACGGTGCGCGCGCTCACCGAGCTGCCGGCGGTGCTCGGGCTCTAGCGGCAGATGCGACGCACTTATCCCCGGGCGCGGTGGCGCGCTTAAGATGATGCCGGCCAGCAGCGTGCGGGACGGCGGGGCTTGCCCCGACTGTCATCCCCGCCGGAGCGCAGCGGAGAGCGGGGACCCAGGGCGAAAGGCACGCGCTCGCTCGGGGGCTGGGTCCCGGATATTTCGCTTCGCGAAATTCCGGGATGACAGGGAAGGGGCGCGGCCTCCGGGAGACAAGGGAGGGCGCGAAATTCCGGGATGACAGGTGGGGCAGAAACTCCGGGATGACAGGTGGGGGCGGAAACTTGGGATGACAGGTGGAAATTCCGGAATGGCACAGAGACGGAATTTCTTCATGGATATAGGCACTTGCTGTCGCCCGGGGCGCCGCCAAAGAGAGACGGAACGTGCATCCAAGCGCACACCGCGTGCTTCCGGGCGCACAAAATGTGCGCTGAGGGAGCCGCACGGCGCTGCGGCTCCGGGTTCCAGACCTTTCGCTCACGCGACGTTCCGGGAGGACGGATCGGCCGGGACGAGGGGGCGGCGACGGTCGCCGCCCGGAGTTGCGTCAGAGGGTGACGCCGAGCATCAGTCCGATGTTCTGGACCGCGGCGCCGGACGCCCCCTTGCCGAGATTGTCGAGGCGGGCCACCAGCACCGCATGCCGGTGCGCGTCGCTGCCGAAGACGCGCAGCTCCATCGCGTCGGTGTCGTTGAGCGCCTCGGCCTCGATGCGCTTGTCGGTCGCCGGCTTGACGGTGACGAGCCTGGCGCCGGCGTAGGCCGCCGCCAGCGTCGCCTCGATGTCCGATACCGACGGCTTGCCCGGCAGGGTGTCCAGGTGCAGCGGCACGCTCACCAGCATGCCCTTGCGGAAGTTGCCGACCGACGGCACGAACAGCGGCCGCCGCGTGAGGCCCGTATAGCGCTGCAGCTCCGGCAGATGCTTGTGCGCCATGTCGAGGCCGTAGAGCTCGAAGGACGGCGACGTGCCCGCCTCGTAGCCCTCGATCATCGACTTGCCGCCGCCGGAATAGCCGCTGACGGCGTTGACGGTCACGGGATAGTCGGCGGGCATGATCCCGGCCTGCACCAGCGGCCGGATGAGCGCGATGGCGCCGGTCGGGTAGCAGCCGGGGTTCGTCACCCGCTGCGCGGCGCGGATCGCGTCCGCCTGCGCGCGGTCCATCTCGGCAAAGCCGTAGACCCAGCCCGGCGCGACCCGGTGCGCGGTGCTGGCGTCGATGATGCGCGGCGTCTTGTCGCCCAGCCCGTCGGCAAGCGCGACGGCTTCCCGGGCCGCGGCGTCCGGCAGGCAGAGCACGACGAGATCGACGGCGGCCATCATCTCCTGGCGCGCTGCCGGGTCCTTGCGCGCCTCGACGGCGATGGAGCGGACGTCGACGGCCGATGTGCCGGCGAGCTTCTGCCGGATCTCGATGCCGGTCGTGCCGGCCTCGCCGTCGATGAAGACGAGCGGGCGGGCGGCCGGGGTCCGAGGTGCAGGCTTGGACGAGGTGGCGGTGGTGGTCGACATGGGTCCGGCTCCGGATGCGTCGGGCAATAAAAAAGGCCGCGCTGACTGGCGGCCTGCGAACGGATCACGCGCTCAGCGCACCGTCATCGCAGCCGCCGGGGGCGGTGCGCACGGCAGCGTCGGATGATGGTCGGCGCGTCGGACATGGCCACCCATATGTAGGGATGCGCCGCATTTGTCAACGGGCGGGGTTGAGGCCCAGCCAGTGCTGGAGGAAGGCCTGAATCTCCTCCACCGACCAAAGAGCGGGATTGTGCCGCTCGACCTGGTTCCAGCCGTCCCAGATCATGTCGACGGCCACCCACAGGATGATGGCAAGACCGATCCACGTGATCCAGGGATAGCGCGCCAGCATGCTGGCGATGACCTGCGAGGCGATGGCCATGAGGATGATGGCGATGGCGAGACCGATGGCCAGCACCGCGGTCGAGCCCTTGGACGCGCCCGCGACCGCCAGAACGTTGTCGAGCGACATCGAGACGTCGGCGATGATGATCTGCGTGACGGCGGCGCGGAAGCCCATGCGGTTCGCATCGGAGGCCTGGGCCGCTTCCGCATGGCCGGCGCCGTGATCGCGCATCAGCTCGCGATACATCTTCCAGCACACCCACAGGAGGAGGATGCCGCCGGCCAGCGTCAGGCCGACGATGGCGAGGAGCTGGACCGTGATGCCGGCGAACAGGATGCGCAGCAGGACGGCGCCGGTGATGCCCCAGAAGATCACCTTGCGCCGGATGTCCGGCGCGACGCGCGAGGCGGCGAGACCGACGACGATGGCGTTGTCGCCGGCGAGGACGACGTCGATCAGAATGACGTTGAGAAGCGCGGCAAGGTTGAGCTGCAACCATTCCAGCATCGGCCTTGCATCTCCCTGAAGTTGGTTCGCGCTCGCGCGTATCGACAAGTCAAACGGGGCCGCGCCATTGTCGTTGGCGTGGTCCGGTGCCCTGCGGCTTGCAGCGATATGGGGGCGGGAGGGCTCGGCCTGCAACCCTGCGCGAGAGCATTTTTCGCGCCGGGAACAAACCGCATATCGAAACGGGCGGCCGGTGTGGCCGCCCGATCCCATGCAACGCGAGGTGCCGGCCCCGCCGAACGACTAGCGCTTCGAGAACTGGAAGCTGCGGCGGGCTTTCATCTTGCCGTACTTCTTGCGCTCGACCGTGCGGCTGTCGCGGGTCAGGAAGCCGCCCTTCTTCAGAACGCCGCGCAGCTCGGGCTCGTAGTAGGTGAGCGCCTTCGAGATGCCGTGACGCACCGCTCCGGCCTGGCCGGAAAGACCGCCGCCCGCCACCGTGACGTTGATGTCGAACTGGTCCATGCGGTTGGCGGTCTGCAGCGGCTGCTTGAGCAGCATCTGCAGCACGGGGCGCGCAAAGTACTGCGCGAAGTCCTTGGCGTTGACCGTGATGCGGCCGCGGCCCGGCTTCAGCCAGACGCGCGCGACGGCATCCTTGCGCTTGCCGGTGGCATAGGCGCGGCCAAGGCTGTCGAGCTTCTGTGTGTAGGCGGGCTTGGCCGCCGGTTCCGAGCCCTTGAGGGCACCCAGATCTTCGAGCGTCTTCGTCTCTGTCGCCATGGGATCAAACCCTCGCGTTCTTGCGATTGAGTGCCTTCACATCGACCGTCTCGGGCTTCTGCGCCTCGTGCGGATGGTCCTTGCCGGCATAAACCTTGAGGTTGCGCATCAGGCGGCGGTGCTGGGGGCCGCGCTTCAGCATGCGCTCGACGGCCTTCTCGACGATCCGCT
This sequence comes from Hyphomicrobiaceae bacterium, assembly GCA_050245975.1. Lineage (GTDB taxonomy): Bacteria > Pseudomonadota > Alphaproteobacteria > Rhizobiales > Hyphomicrobiaceae > JBFWWW01. The sequence goes on along the minus strand of JBFWWW010000043.1, from coordinate 12,567 downwards.
CGGGATATTTGCCGGCGAGGATCTGCTTGGGCGTGCGTTCCTTGATGCCGCCCGGGTAGCCGGTGTGCCATCGGTACACCTTGTCCTCGACCTTGCGGCCGGTGAGGACGATCTTTTCGGCGTTGATGACGACGATGTTGTCCCCGCAGTCGACGTGGGGTGTATAAGCGGGCTTGTGCTTGCCCCGGAGGCGGGTGGCGATGAAGGCTGCGAGACGACCGACGACGAGCCCGTCGGCATCAATCAGCAGCCATTTCCGTTCCACCTCGCCGGGCTTGGCGACATAGGTTCTCATGGCTCTTCCCCTGGGTACCGCCGCGCGGCGCGGCCAAATCGCGCCTTGTTTAGGCAGCCCGGACGCCAAGGTCAACCACAATCCGGGTGAAGGGCGAAAATAAAAGACAGCAGAATCAATGTGTTGCTGTTGAGGTAATGGGATACCGGTATTACGGTATGCTATTACCTCTTGCCGGGCAGCGCGTACGTTGCCACCGCGTGGGCGACCATATCCTGCTGTCCAACGGTACGCAGCGCGACCTCCGCCACCACCTGGCGGCGCCCGATGCGGATGAGGCGGACATCCGCCGTCATGTCCTTGGGTTCCGGACGGGTGAGAAAGTTGATGTTGAGATTGCTCGTCACGGCCTGGATCGCGCCTTCGCCCAGCGTCGCCAGGATCGCGACATAGATGCTGAAATCGGCAAGGGAAAACATCGTCGGGCCGGAAACCGTGCCGCCGGGGCGGACGTTTCGATCCGAGATCGCGAGACGCACGGAGGCCTTGCACGGGCCGACGCTGTCGATGAACAGCGACTGGCCGCCGCCGTGGATCTGCGGGAAGTGCGTCGCGATCAGGGCCGAGACCTGGTCGCGGTCGAGCGTCACGCCGGAGTGATCAGAGGACGGCGGATTGGGCATGGCTATGTCTCACTTTCGTCATTTGGTATCACTATCGGACGCCTCTATCCTTTCCGACGTAACGGCAAGCGAGGTCAATTGCCATGCAGGGACTGGTTCGGCTGATCGCCTTCGTGGCGTTTGCATTCGGAGCGAGCGCGCTGCCGCTTGTCGCCAATGCCCAGGACAATACCGTCGTCAAGCAGGTGAAGCTCACCGAACAACAGGTGCAGGGCTTCATCGCGGCGCAGAAGGACATGTCGGCGATGGCCGACAAGGTGCAGGGCGACACGGCCGACAAGCCCGACCCGAAGGTGCAGGCCGAGCTCGAGTCCATCGCCAAGAAGCACGGCTTTGCAAGCTTCGACGAATATGATGACGTGGCCGCCAACGTCTCGCTGGTGATGGCCGGCATCGATCCGCAGACGGGCGCCTTCACCGATCCGGTGACGGCGATCAAGAAGGAGATCGACGAGATCACCGCCGACAAGACGATCCCCGACAAGGACAAGAAGCAGATGCTCGAGGAGCTGGCCGAGGCGCAGAAGACGACGCAGCCGATCCAGTTCCCCGAGAACATCGAGCTGGTGAAGAAGTACCGCGAGCAGATAGATGCGGTGCTGCAATAGCAGGTGATGCGATGACGACGGCGAAGACGGCGGCGCGGGCAGGATCGTCCGCGCCAGCGCAGGGCGAGGCGGGCGCACCGCCGATCCTGATCACGCGCTCGGGCAGCACGCTCATCGCGCGGCTCAACCGCCCCGGCAGCCGCAATGCGCTGTCGCAGGTGATGCTCGCCGCCTTGCAGACGGTGATCGACGAGGCCGGCGCCGACAAGACCGTCCGCGCCATCGTCATCGCCGCGGCCGGGCCCGTGTTCAGCGCCGGTCACGACCTGAAGGAGATCACAGGCCATCGCGCGGATGCCGATGGCGGGAAGGCCTTCACGACGCTGCTGGTCGCGCAGTGCTCGCACGTCATGCGCTCGATCATGAGATGCCCCAAGCCGGTCATCGCGGCCGTCGAGGGGACCGCCACCGCTGCCGGCTGCCAGCTCGTGGCGACCTGCGATCTTGCCGTTGCCGCCGATACGGCGCGCTTCTCCACGCCCGGCGTCAACATCGGGCTGTTCTGCTCGACGCCCATGGTGGCGCTGACGCGCAACGTGTCGCGCAAGCACGCCATGGAAATGCTGATGCTGGGCGAGTTCATCGACGCGGCGCACGCCGCGGAGTTCGGCCTCGTCAACCGCGTCGTGCCGGCCGAGCGCGTGCTCGAGGAGGCTCTTGCGCTGGCGCAGACCATCGCCTCCAAGTCCGGCGCGATCGTGAAGATCGGCAAGGAGACGTTCTACCGCCAGATCGACATGACGGTGGATGCAGCCTACGACTACACCTCGCAGGTGCTGGTGGAGAACATGCTCCACCGCGACGCGGCCGAGGGCATCGGCGCGTTCATCGAGAAGCGCGATCCGAAGTGGAGCGAGTGACGGCGGCATGGAGCCTCGCCTGACACTCATCACGCTTGGTGTCGACAATCTCGACCGCAGCCGCCGCTTCTATGCGGCGCTTGGATTTCGCGAGTCGTCCGCCAGCAACGAGCATGTCGCATTCCTGCCGGCCGGCGGCGTCGTCATTGCGCTGTGGGATCGCGCCTCGCTTGCGGAGGATGCGCATGTGCCGGCCGACGGTGGCGGCTTCCGCGGCTTCGCGCTGGCGCACAACGTCCGCACCACCGCGGAGGTGGATGAGGTGCTGGCGCATGCGGCTGCCTGCGGCGGGCGCATTGCCAAGCCGGCGCAGACCGTCTTCTGGGGCGGATACTGCGGCTACTTCCAAGACCCCGATGGGTTTCTCTGGGAGGTGGCGCACAATCCCGGCATGCCGCTCGAGGCGGACGGGCGCTTGCAGGTACCGCCGCCGGCGGCGTAGGAAACGGCATGAACCACGACCGCTATGACGACGACTACATCCGCACGATCCTGAACTCCGTGCGCTCCATCGCCATGGTGGGAGCGTCCGCCAACGTGAGCCGGCCGAGCTATTTCGCTCTCAAGTATCTCATCGGCAAGGGCTACCGGATGCTGCCGATCAACCCAGGGCTCGCGGGCAAGGAGATCCTCGGCCAGCCGGTCTGGGGCGCGCTTGCCGATGTGCCGCCGCCGGTCGACATGGTCGATGTGTTTCGCAATTCGGAAGCCGCGCTCGACATCGCGCGCGAGACGATCCGGCTGAAGGACAAGCTCGGCATCACGGTGCTGTGGCTGCAGCTTGGGGTGCGCAACGATCAGGCCGCCGAGGAGGCGGAGGCGGCGGGCCTCAAGGTCGTCATGAACCGCTGCCCCAAGATCGAGTACGGACGGCTGTCGGGCGAGATCGGCTGGGCCGGCGTCAACGCGGGCGTCATCTCCTCGAAGCGTCCGGTGCTCGGGCCCGGCGGCATGCAGAATCACGTGCTTGGATCGAAGGGTTAAGCGGCGGTTCGCGCGCCGCCCTCGTCATTGCCATTGACATTGCGGCGCAAATCACCCAAATGAGGGCCATCGATTGCTCGCGAGCGCGCCATCGCGCTCTGTCGCTTCTCAAGAAGCTTCCAGCGTCATCTCCCGAGACAATCCTTATCAACCAGGCCATCCCCGGCAGCGCGCGGGTGAGGCTCAGGCGCCGCGAAGGCCGCCGGTGACGCTGTTCGCGCACCTCCTTCCGCGCAGAAAGACATGAACCCTTTGACGTCTCCGACATTTGCCGAGCTCGGCCTTGCCGAGCCCCTCTGCCGCGCTTTGGCCGAGGACGGCTATACCTCTCCCACACCCATCCAGAGCCAGGCCATCGGTCCTCTGCTCGCGGGCCGCGACCTGCTCGGCATCGCCGAAACGGGCACCGGCAAGACGGCGGCGTTCGCGCTGCCGCTGCTGGCGCATCTCTCGGCTTCGACCGAGAGGGCGCGGGCCGGGGCGCCGCGTGCGCTCATCCTCGCGCCGACGCGTGAGCTCGCCATTCAGATCGGCACCAGCCTGTCCGCCTACGGCCGGCACGTGCGCGTCAGCCACGCCGTCATCTTCGGCGGCGTCGGGCAAGGTCCGCAGGTGCAGGCGCTGCGACGCGGCGTCGACATCCTCGTCGCCACGCCGGGTCGGCTTATCGATCTCATCCAGCAGCGCCACATCCAGCTCGACCAGGTGCGCCACCTCGTCCTCGACGAGGCCGACCGCATGCTCGATCTCGGCTTCGTGCGCGACGTGCGCCGCATCGTGAAGATGGTGCCGAAGACGCGGCAGTCGCTGCTGTTCTCGGCCACCATGCCGTCCGACATCGCCGCGCTGGCCGCCGAGATCCTGCACAATCCCGTGCGTGTCGAGGTGGCGCGCGCGGGCAAGACCGTCGACCGCATCGACCAGCGCGTGCAGTTCGTGGACGCCGGCGCCAAGCGCGCTCTCCTCGGCGAGCTTCTCGCCGATCCGGCGTTGCAGCGCGTCATCGTCTTCACCCGCACGAAACGGGGGGCGGACCGCGTGTCGCGCTTCCTTGCCATGATCGCCGTACCCGCGCACGCCATCCACGGCAACAAGAGCCAGAGCGCGCGCCAGAAGGCGCTGGAGAGTTTCCGCTCGGGGCGCACGCGCGTTCTCGTCGCGACCGACATCGCCGCACGCGGGCTCGACATCGACGATGTCTCGCACGTCATCAACTTCGAGCTGCCGAACGTTCCCGAGAGCTATGTCCACCGCATCGGCCGCACGGCACGGGCCGGCGCGGAGGGTATCGCGATCGCGTTCTGCGCACCCGACGAGCGGGCCTACCTCACCGACATCGAGCGCTTGATCCGCCGCAAGCTGACGGTCATCCAGGGACAGGCCCCGTCGGCGGACGCCATCGCGCGCGCCGAAGGCGGCGACCGCCAGCGGCACCGCTCCTCGCCGCATCGCGGCGCGCAGAGCCAGCCGCGCCAGGACAGCGGCCGCGGTCATCGTCAGGGCCGCGGCGGCGAGCGTCCGCATCACGGCAAGCCCGATCATCGCGGCGAGGCGCGCGGCCATGGCCGCCCCGACACGCGGCATGACGCCCGTCACGAGAGCACACCGCGCAAGGATCGCGCCGAGGTGAACGGAGCCTCGAACGGCGAGGGCCGGCACGAGGCACCGTGGCGCAACTGGACCCGCGGTCCCGGTGAGGCCCGTCAGCAGCAGGGACGAGGCCACGGCCCCAATCCCGGCGGCGGCCACGGCAAGCCGCGCCGTCGGCGCCCCCATCGCGGACAAGGCGGCGGCAGGGGTCAGCGCGTCGCCTGACACCCTCTCATTGGAGAGCCCGCGCGGCCTCGGCATAGCCGAGCCGCGTTTCGGGCGCGGCGTCGGGAAACTCCCGGCGCACGCGATCGAGCAGCAGCCGGACGTCGTCCGTCCGGCGTGCGGCGACCGCGCAATCGAGAAAAAGCTGCTCCAGAACATCCTGTTGCGCGTGGCTGCCGCCGAGCCTCTGCATGCGCGCCAGCGCCGGCCGCATCAGCTCGCAGGCGCGCGCCGGGTCGCCGCGTCCGCGCGCGATCAGGGCTTCCGATATGGGCAGCGCGCACTCGCGCACCAGCGGTGCTGCCGAACCTTCGCCGCGGGCGGCAAAGGCGCGCATGGCCTCGACCATGCGGCCCGCGCTCTCGAAGCGGCCGGCGGCCACCAGCGCCATCATCCAGTGCGGCAGCGTGAAGACTGACAGGCAGTCGCCGATGCGCGCCTCCGCCTTGTCGGCGATCTCGCTCCAGCGGCTGCCGACGTCGACGCCCTGCCGCTCGAGGCGGAAGAGCATCGAGGCGGCGTTCTGCACGTCGATGTAGAGGTCGGGCTGCTGCTGCGTCAGCGGGGACGCGAGGTTCCGGAAGTTGCGGTCGTAGAGCGCCAGCACCGTGTCGAACTCGCGCCGCTCGAAGTGATAGAGCCCGCGGTGCCACCACAGGTGATGCTTGAGGTTGTTGCCGCCGTCCCAGTGCGGCTCGAGCGAATGAAGCCAGGCGATGCCGTCCTCGCGCCGGCCCTGCATCTCCATCACGTGCGCGACGCCGTGGGCGGCCCACAGGTCGGCCGGATCGCGCGCGATGGCCGCGCGCCCGGCCTCCTCCGCAATGGCATAGTTGCCCAGCTCCTCGTTGGCGAAGCAGCGGCAGGCGAGCAGCGAGCCGTACCCCGGCAGCTCGCCGCCCCAGGTCCGATATGCGGTCTCGGCGGTTGCGCCCATGCGATCCGGCTGCCCGTGCCAGAAGGCGATGAAGTGGTGCATGCGGAACGCCAGCACGTCGAGCGGATGCGCGTCGAGGATCTGCTCCCAGGTGCCGAGCGTGGCGTCGAGATCGCCGGCCGTCCAATGGGCGAGCGCGGCGATGTGCATGCGCTCGCGCTCGGTCGCCGCCGCGGACAGGCTCTGCGCCTGAAGCAGCGCTTCGCGCGCGGCCGGCACGCTGGCCTGGCGGAACGACAGCAGCGTGAACGCACCCCTGAGCACGTGCGCCATCGGACAGTCGCCATCTGCCGCCAGCAACCCGGCGAGGCGCTGGGGCACATCTGCGCGATAGGACAGATAGCCCAGTACGACGTCATTGAACGCGTCGGCCGCATCGGCGGACGCGACGGTGAGGGGAAGGCCGTGCAGGTCGGTTGCGGGCATCGGGCCTCCTGTCGGTATGCGGACGGTTGAGCGGTCGCCAGTGTGCGATCAACGCCGTCCGCCCGCAAGCCGCTCGCTGGCCGGCATCGCGCGCAAGGCCAGCATGGCCCACACGCCGAGGAAGGGTCCGACCGCGAGCGGCGCAAACGCCCATCGCCAGCCGAACCAGTCGACGAAATGCGGCATCAGGTGGATCGTCGCCAGGGTCAGCGTGAACCCGAGCGCCGTCTGCAGCGTCAGCATCGTCCCGACCATGCCGGCATCGGCGAGCTCGGCGACGCAGGAGGAGAACTGCGCGGAATCCGACACGATGAAAAAGCCCCACACCAGCGACAGCGCCACGAGCGCCCAAAGCGGCCCGCTCCAGGCGACGCCGGCCAGAATGCAGCAGGCGCCCGAGATCGCCATCGACAGCGCGGTGAGGCGCGTGCGGCCCCAGCGGTCGGCGATCCAGCCGCCGAACAGGCACCCGAGTGCACCGGCCGCGATCACCGCGAAGCTCGCCAGCGCCGCGCGCGTGCCTGTTGCCGCGATCTGGCTCTCGGCCTGCAGGCGGGCGAGGAAGAACACGCCGATCCAGGCCCAGACCGCATAGAGCTCCCACATGTGGCCGAGGTAGCCGAGGATGGCGAGCCGGATCGGCTTGTCGTCCCAGGCGCGGCGGATCAGCTCGCGGCGGAAGCCCGCACCTTTCGCAAAGCGTGGACCTACGGCCACGCCAAACACGAGCCCGGCCGCGACGATGGCCGAAGCCGAAGCCATGAGCAGCGCGGTCTGCCAGGCGACGCCGCCGAAGGAGTTGAAGAGATGCGGCAGGGCCGAGCCCAGCGTCAGAGCCCCCACAAGGAGGCCGACGAGCAGGCCGAGATCGCCCTCGGCCCAGCTCGCCACCATCTTCATGCCCACCGGGTAAACGCCCGCGAGCGCCACGCCCGTGACGAGGCGGAGCGCGATGACGAGCGGTGAGGCAGGGTCCAATGTGACGATGAGCCCGTTGGCGGCCGCGCCGACGAGCGCGGAGACCGCAAAGAAGCGCCTCGGATCGAGCCGGTCGGCAAGACCGAGCGCCGTGCTGACGAGGCTGCCGATCACGAAGCCGAGCTGGACGGCGCTCGTGAACAGCGACTGCGTCCAGGGCGACAGCGCGCGCTGCTGCAGCAGGCCGGGCAAGGCGGCGGTCGTTGAAAACCACAGCGCCAATGCCGCCACCTGCGCCACGGCAAGGAGCGCGATGGACCGCGTTCGCGCCGCGTGGGCGCCATGCACATCTGCCGCCGTCATACGCCTGCCGTCATGGCGTTCCCATGCTCCCGGGCCGAATATCGTTATCGCTTTTTTGACGTTGACAGTGCCGGCACACTAAACGCTCATGGCCGCCAGCGCGAGACCTTCAAGGAGGATGCTTCCATGACCAGTGAGACGCCCGACAGGACGCCCGGCTTTGCGACGCTTTCGATCCATGCCGGCGCGGCTCCCGATCCCTCCACGGGGGCGCGCGCCACGCCGATCTATCAGACGACGTCGTACGTCTTCAACGATGCCGAGCATGCCGCTGCCCTGTTCGGGCTGCAGGTCTTCGGCAACATCTACACGCGCATCATGAACCCCACCCAGGCCGTGCTGGAGCAACGGCTTGCGGCGCTCGAGGGCGGTACGGCGGCGCTCGCCGTCGCCTCTGGCCATGCGGCGCAGTTCCTGGCGTTCCACACGCTGCTGGAGCCGGGCGACGAGTTCGTTGCCGGCCGCCAGCTCTATGGCGGCTCGATCAACCAGTTCAATCACTCCTTCAAGAAGTTCAACTGGAACGTCGTCTGGGCCGATTCCACCGATCCGGAGAGCTTCGAGAAGGCGATCACGCCGAAGACGAAGGCGCTGTTCTGCGAGTCGATCGCCAACCCGGGCGGCGTTGTCGTCGATCTCGCCGCCATCGGCGCCATCGCCAAGAAGCACGGCATCCCGCTCATCGTCGACAACACGCTGGCGACGCCCTACCTCTGCCAGCCCAAGCAGCACGGCGCCGACATCATCGTCCATTCGCTGACGAAATTTCTCGGCGGCCACGGCAATTCGGTCGGCGGCGTGATCGTCGACTGCGGCACGTACGACTGGATCAAGGCCGGCGCCAGATATCCGACGCTGACGGCGCCCAACGCCAGCTACAACGGCATGGTGCTGGCCGAGACCTTCGGCAACTTCGCCTTCGCCATCGCCGCCCGCGTGATGGGACTGCGCGACCTCGGCCCGGCCATCGCGCCGATGAACGCGTTCCTCATCCTCAACGGCATCGAGACGCTGCCGTTGCGCATGGCCAGGCATTGCGAGAACGCGCTGGCTGTCGCCCAGTGGCTCGCGAAGCATCCGAAGGTGGCATGGGTGAACTATGCCGGCCTGCCGGAGAACAAGTACAATCCCGTTGCCAAGAAAATCTGCCCGAAGGGGGCCGGCGCGGTGTTCACGTTCGGGCTCAAGGGCGGCTACGAGGCAGGTGTAAAGTTCGTCGCCGGGCTGAAGATGTTCTCGCATCTGGCCAACATCGGCGACACGCGCAGCCTCGTGATCCATCCGGCATCGACGACGCACAGCCAGTTGACGAAGGAGCAGCGCGCCGCGGCCGGCGCCGGCGACGATGTCGTGCGCCTGTCCATCGGCATCGAGGACAAGGCCGACATCATCGGCGATCTGGAACAGGCGTTGGCGCAGGCCTAGCCGGAAGCGGGCGGCGCCGGCCGGTGCCGCCTCAGCTCTTCACCTTCACGTAGCTGCCGGGCGCGTCCTCGATCACGCCGAGGCGCGCGCCGGGGCGGCGGGCCGGGATCATCGGGCCCGAGTGGGAGGCGAGCCAAGCTGCCCAGTGCGGCCACCAGGAGCCCTTGTGCTCGGTGGCCGTCTCGACCCAGGCCTCGTAGGTCGCGGCCCGCCGGTCGTTGGTCCAGTACTGGTACTTGGGTTTCGCGGCAGGGTTCATGACGCCCGCGATGTGCCCCGACCCGCCCAGCACATAGGTCACGGGCCCGCCGAACAGGTTGGCGCCGATGAACACCGACTTGGCCGGCGCGATGTGGTCCTCGCGCGCCGCCAGCTCGTAGATCGGCAGCTTCACCTTGCCGAGGTCGAGGCGGATGCCGCCGATCTGCAGCTGTCCGCGGGCGAGCTTGTTGTCGTGGTAGAACTCGCGCAGGTAGAAACTGTGGTTGGCGGGCGTCATCCGTGTCGAATCCTGGTTCCAGAACAGGAGGTCGAACGGGAACGGCTTCTTGCCCAGCATGTAGTTGTTGACGATGTAGGGCCAGATCAGGTCCTTCGGCCGCAGCATGTTGAACACCGTCGCCATGCGCGAGCCGTCGAGATAGCCGCGCTCGGCCATCATCTCTTCCAGCGACTTGAGCTGCGCATCATCGATGAAGAGCAGCAGGTCGCCGGCCTTGGTGAAGTCGACCTGGGCGGCGAGGAATGTCGCGGAGTTGAAGACGTCCTCGCCGCGTGCGGCGAGATAGGAGAGCGTGGTGCCGAGCAGCGTCCCGCCGACGCAATAGCCCAGCACGTTGATCTTCTTGATGCCGGTCTCTCGCGTCACGGCGTCGGCCGCGGCGAGAATGCCCTCGTTCATGTAGTCCTCGAACGTCTTGTGCGCGAGACGCTGGTCCGGATTGACCCACGAGACGATGAAGACCGTGAAGCCCTGGTCGAGGGCGTACTTGATGAAGGAACGCTCGGCGGTGAGATCAAGGATGTAGAACTTGTTGATCCACGGCGGCACGATCAGATACGGGATCTCGTGCACCTGCTCGGTCGTCGGCGTGTACTGGATGAGCTGCAGCAGGTCGTTCTGGAAGATGACCTTGCCCGGCGTGGTCGCGACGTTGCGGCCCACCTCGAAGACGGTGGTGTCGGTCTGGCTGATCTGCAGCAGGTCGCCGCCCTTCGCCATGTCGTTGGCGAGGTTTTCCATGCCGCGCACCAGATTGCTGGCGTTGGAATGGAACGTCTCGCGCAGCACCTCCGGATTGGTGAGCGGGAAGTTGGAGGGCGAGAAGGCGCTCGCAACCTGGCGCAGCAGGAACTCGGCGCGCTGGCGCGTGCGCTCGTCGAGGCCCTCGGTGTCGCGCAGCAGGCCTTCGAGCCAGCGCGTCGTGATGAGATAGAACTGCTTCCAGAAGTCGAAATAGGGAATCCGGGTCCAGTCCGGATCCTTGAAGCGGTTGTCGCCGGGCTCCGGGGTCACAAGCGGCTCGACCGCCTCGCCCAAGGCCCGGTGAGCGCTGCGATTCCACAGTTCGGCGTAGTCGCGGATCAGCGCCGCCTGCGTCTCGGCGAGTTTTGCCGGCTCGGAGACCCAGGCCTGCGCCACGTCGGTGAAAAGCTTTGCCGCCTCGGCGAATTCGGACGGGTTGACCACCGCCTTCCCGTCGGCCTGGCCGAGCAGTCCTGACATCACCTTGCCGCCTTCCTCGACCAGCCGCAGCACGTTGTGCGCGAACGTATCGGGATTGGTGATGGCGTAGGCCCCCAGATCGAAAGCGCCTGTGGCCTGCTGGGGGTCTTTGGTGGGCTTCTGCATCGGCAACTCGCTTCGCGGGAATCGCCCGGGTGGGCTATGCACTCTCTCTTATCGCATTTCTTGTCATTTCGCCTAAACGCCGCAAGAATCGGACCTGAATTCCCGATTCGAGCGTTTCCGGCCAGCCCCGGGGCCTGCGGCTTTGACGGCAGGGGCTGCCGGGCAGTACACAGGGCGTCGCCGCCCAGCCCGCGACAAGATGTCGGGGTTTCTAGCGGCTTCTACAACCCAATAGACGGACAACCGCCCGTGTTCGAAGATTTTCACCGGATCAAGCGCCTGCCGCCCTACGTCTTCGCCGAGGTTAACCGCCTCAAGGCCGGAGCCCGGGCCCGCGGCGCCGACATCATCGATCTCGGCATGGGCAACCCGGACATGCCGACGCCGCAGCATATCGTCGACAAGCTGGTGGAAACGGTGGGCAAGCCGCGCACCAACCGGTATTCGGCCTCCAAGGGCATTCCCGGACTGCGCCGCGCCCAGGCCGCCTACTACGAGCGGCGCTTCGGCGTTAAGCTCAACCCCGAGACCCAGGTGGTGGCGACGCTGGGCTCGAAGGAAGGCTTCGCCAACATGGCGCAGGCGATCACGGCGCCGGGCGACGTCATCCTGGTGCCCAACCCCACCTACCCCATCCACGAGTTCGGCTTCATCATCTCGGGCGCCGCGATCCGGCACATCCCGGCCAACAACGGGCCTGAGTTCCTGCGCGGCGTCGAGCACGCGGTGAAGCATTCGGTGCCGCGTCCGCTGGCGATGGTGCTGAGCTATCCCTCGAACCCGACGGCGCTGACAGCCGACCTCGACTTCTATGTCGAGGCGGTGCAGCTCGCGAAGCGGCTCGATCTCATTATCCTGTCCGATATCGCCTACGCCGAGATCTACTTCGAGAACAACCCGCCGCCGTCCGTGCTCCAGGTCCCGGGCGCGATGGACGTGACGGTGGAGTTCACCTCGCTGTCGAAGACGTATGCGATGCCCGGCTGGCGCATGGGCTTCGCGGTCGGCAACGAGCGCCTCATCGCCGCGCTTGCGCGCGTGAAGTCCTATCTCGACTACGGCGCGTTCACGCCGGTGCAGGTGGCCGCGGCCGCCGCGCTGAACGGCCCGCAGGATTGCGTCGACGAGATGCGCCGCATCTACAAGGGCCGGCGCGATTGCCTCGTTGAATCCTTTGCCCGCGCGGGCTGGACCATTCCAGCGCCGCCGGCCTCGATGTTCGCCTGGGCGCCGATCCCGGAGGCCTTCCGCGGCGTCGGCTCGGTCGAGTTCGCCAAGCTGCTCATCGAGCGTGCCGATGTGGCCGTCTCGCCGGGCCTTGGGTTCGGCGAATACGGCGAGGGCTTCGTGCGCATCGCGCTGGTGGAGAACGAGCATCGCATCCGCCAGGCTGCCCGCAACATCAAGAAATTCCTGTCGCAGGGACCGGATGCGCTCCACAACGTCATCCCCATCCAGAAG